>JAJYZF010000106.1 GCA_021800165.1 Planctomycetota bacterium
CTCCAGATGCAACTCGGCTTTCACCATCGCCTGCACCTGTTTTGTCATCTCCGGAACCACACTGGCAATCACCACGCCGGTGGGATAAGCCTCCGGACCATCGTTAATCTTTTTGGCCTGCCAGAGGTCCGTGAGGGCGGCTTTTAATTCGGATTGCCAGTGGTGGTGCATCAGACGGTGGGCCGGGTCTTCGCTTTTGCCCAGCGAGAAGACTCCCACCCCAATTCGGCTATTACCGATATCAATTGCCAGCACGCTCATAAAACCATCAGCTCCAAAAGGTAACGTTTGAAATAAGCCCGATACCGTCCAGCCGTCATTCAAGTGATTTTTTGTAGTACCGTCCCTTGCGCTGGTCATCCGCCTTGATCGCGGCGATTTCCATGGCAAGTTGGGAGTCGTCATCCGGTGCTTCAAGCGCCAGGTTGGCGGCAGCATCCATGGCGGCCGCAAATGGTTCTGCCGGCGGCACACTCTGGACCAGTTGCCAGATCGATTCCAGCAGGGGCCGCAGACCGGTGCCTGTGGCCGCGGAAATCGCCAAAATCGTGTGGCCGGGCAGTGCCAATCGCAATTCGGCCAGTTGTTCCGGTGCGCCGGTGAGATCCATTTTGTTGGCTACCAGAATTTCCGGCTTGTTGGCCAGCTTAGGACTGTAGGCGGCGAGTTCCGCCCGAATGGTTTGGTAGGCTTGAGCGGGGGTGCCGCCGTCCAGCGGCACCATGTCAATCAGATGCACCAGCACGCGGGTACGTTCGATGTGGCGCAAAAAATCCTGCCCCAGACCTGCGCCATGATGGGCTCCTGCAATCAGCCCCGGAATATCAGCCAGCACCAGCCGCCGCTGCGCATCGAGCTCGGCTATGCCTAACTGCGGAGAGAGTGTGGTAAAAGGATAATCCGCCACTTTGGGTCGGGCCGCGGAAAGCCGCGACAGCAGTGTAGACTTGCCGGCGTTGGGCAGGCCGATTAAACCCACGTCCGCTATCAGGCGAAGTTGCAGTTTAAGCCGTCGTACCTGGCCGGGCTTTCCCGGTTCCGCAAATTCCGGAGCCTGCCGGACGGAGGTGGTAAAGTGGGTGTTACCGCGGCCGCCGCGGCCGCCCTTGGCCACCAGCACTCTACGTCCGGCGGGCACCAAGTCCGTCAGCAGTACGCCCGTATCGCGGTCGTATACCAGTGTCCCAGGCGGAACACGAATGATTAAATCCGCGCCGGCCTTACCATCCTTTTTTTTCCCCATGCCAGGTTTGCCGCTGGGGGCGTACCAATGATGCCGCCCGACCATGTCCAATAGCGTATCCACGCCGGCCACAGCCTCCAGAATAACGCTGCCACCATGGCCGCCATCGCCGCCATCCGGACCACCGTGTGGGATATATTTTTCCCGCCGCATGGACATGCAACCATTGCCGCCATCGCCGCCGGAGACTTCAATTTCAGCTTCATCAATAAACATAAAATACCGCACCACAAGAACCATACACGGGAGTTATCCAGCCGTCACCGCGTATGCCACAGCTCCCAATGCCTTATTATAGTGGATGTTGGCCCTACAGGCGCGGTGGCCCGCCGACCAGACTTTGCGGCCCAATGCCCCGGCCAATCGCCACCACCGACCCATACGCCTCGCCCTCCACTTAGCCTCCCCGTTTCATGCCGCCTTCGAGGTAACTTGTCCAACTCGGTAGCAGCAGCCCCTGGTTTGGCTCGCGCGGTGTCATGCGGTAAATTGCCGGTCCATTGGTTATAATCCTCCGGTTAACCTGCGGTAAGAACACGCTTTGGTTCATAACGGGTGATCGATGACTGGCAATAAGGGTACTGTGGTCGTGGCCATGTCGGGCGGGGTGGATAGCTCCGTGGCGGCAGCGTTGCTGCGTAAGCAGGGGTATAACTGCATAGGTGTATTTATGCGGCTTGGCAGCGACCCGGCGGAAATGGCGGCAGATGCCTCCACGGCTTGTGCCATCCCCACGCCATCTGCAAGCCACTTTTCCGGTGCCGCCACCGCCACGGGTACCGGCGAAACCAAGTCGCACCAGCAGGGGTGCTGTTCGGCTGCGGATGCCGCCGATGCCCGTTATGTCGCAGGGCTGTTGGATATTCCATTTTATGCCTTGAATTTTCAGCACGATTTTTCTGGAATCATTGATTATTTCGTGCGCGAATACAACCGCGGACGCACCCCCAATCCATGCGTTCGCTGCAATGAATATCTCAAGTTCGGTAAGCTGTTGCGTTATGCTTCGGCCATCGGTGCCGATTACGTGGCCACCGGTCACTATGCCCGCATTGGCCGCGATGAATCGGGTGCGGCGCAGATTCTTCGTGGTATCGATCAGAGCAAAGATCAAAGTTACGTGCTTTTCGGGGTGCCGCGGGAGGATATTTCCCGTATCCTGCTTCCGATCGGACATTATCCCAAAAGCCAGGTTCGCCAGTTGGCGCGGGAACTCGGCTTGCCCGTACACAATAAGCGGGATTCACAGGAAATCTGCTTCGTGCCCGACAACGATTATGTGCGGTTGGTCAAGCGTCGCACGCCGGAGGCCGTTGCTCCCGGCCTGGTGGTCGATTCACGCGGCCGGCGGGTGGCCACCCACGCGGGCCATCAAAATTTTACGCTGGGTCAGCGGCGCGGGGTGGGGGTGGCTTTCGGTTATCCTATTTATGTTACCGCCATTGATGCGGCTAACAATACTCTCACCATTGGTAACAAAGAAGATCTGCTGCGTACCAAACTCATCGCACGCGAGGTCAACTGGTTAACTTCGCGTCTTCAGGGGCCTTTTGAGTGTACAGCCCGGGTACGCTACAACACCCCGGCTGCACCGGCCATCGCCGAGCTAACCGGCCCGGACGAACTAACCGTGTGCTTTGCCCAGCCGGTGGCGGCCATCACACCCGGACAGGCTGTGGTCTGTTACTCCGGCGACAGGTTACTCGGCGGTGCTTGGATTGATCAGGTGCCGGCGGAGGATATGGTGAAGGAAAGCGAGCTTGCGGCCGACGGAATGGTATAGAGCGTCTTGATGCCTTCCGGTGTTCTCTCGACCACCCGCGCTGCCCACTTGTCTGAGCCGTTCGGTCCTGGGCCATGCTCCCCATCCTTCGCCCAGCCGCAGTTGTTTTGGAAATCCCCTCCGCTGCCGGGCCACATTGCCGCACGGCGGGCCGCATGGGCGTGGCTTCACTGGTATTTTCCACCATTTACTGGAATAATTGAAGGTAGTATCTGGTGCGTGTCTACCGACAATTAAAAAAAGGAATCGGCGAATGTTTCAAAAAAAGGCATTATGGCTTTGCAACCTCCTCCTCGCAGTGACTTTGGCTCTCATGCTTCCGGCATGTTCCAAGAAAAACCACCAATCTTCGGCGTCGTCGGGCCAAGCCACGCCGGTGGGCAACAGTCCCAAGGAAGCGCGCCATCCCTTGAAAGTCGCATTGCTGTGTTCCGGTTCGTTCACGGATGGCGGTTGGAATGAAGAAGGCCGCGATGCCATGCTTCGCCTGAAGCGCCGTTTGCATCTGAAGGTATCCATGTTGGAACATGTTTCGCCGGTCCGGGCCGGCAACATCATGCGGCAATACATCGCTCGCGGATACAACCTGGTCATTGGTCACGGTTACGAATTTCTGGATCCCGCTTCGCAGGTGGCCCCTACTTCCAGGCGCACGCACTTCGCGATTGACGGAGCCGATAAAATCCAACCCAACGTGGCTACATTGAACTTTGATCTATCGCAACCATCTTACCAGCTCGGCGTGCTGGCGGCGATGCTCAGCAAAACCGGCCGACTCGGCTTTATCGGTGGGGAGGCCATTCCTTCCGTCGTGGCCTGTTACACGGGGTTTTTGGCCGGCGCTAGAAGTATCAACCCGCATATTACGGTGGCCCACGCTTATACCAGTTGGGATCAGCCCGCGCTTTCCAAAAGCCAGGCGGAGGCCTTTATTCAACAACACATCGATGTGATCTATCAAAATGTGGATGCTGCCAGCCGCGGGGTTTTTGAAGCCGTCGCCGCCGCGGACCGGCATCTGCCGCCGGGCGGTCACCCGGTGTACGTATTTGGGTCCAATACCGATCAGAACGACAATTCCACCTGCGGTGCTTATACGCCCGCCAGCGCTGTCATTCGCCTGGATCGTGCGTATAAAAAGTTAATTCTGGAAATCATCCATGGCCATTTTCGTCCCGGCGTGCATCAGGAAAATTCCGCCAACGGCGTATGCGTCACCGTGCTCAATCCGCGGCTCATCGGCACCGTCATTACTCCCGCGATGCAGCGGGCGGTCAAACGGGCCGGAGCGCAACTCCAGTCGGGAAAGATCGTTATTTCCGCCGGATAAAACGAAAGTTGGTAAAATCATGCTGGTCCTGGAAAATATCAGCAAAGCCTTCGGCCCGGTTCAGGCCTTGAACAATATCTCGCTGGCCATCGCGCCCGGCTGTGTTCAAGGCATACTGGGAGAAAATGGGGCGGGTAAAACCACGCTGATGAATATACTCTTCGGTCTGATTCGTCCGGACCGGGGGCAAATTCGCCTTAACGGGCAGGTTGTAGCTGTGCGGTCGCCGCGGGTAGCCCAGAAGATAGGAATTGGTATGGTGCACCAGCACTTTAAGCTGGCCCCCGCCCTGAGTGTCACCGAGAATCTGGCGTTGGCCGTTGGCCGAAATTTTGGCCTGTTGCATCGGGCCGTCTTTCGCCAGCGCATCACCGCGTTGGCCAACAGGCTGCATTGGGCGGTCAATCCGGATAGCCTCGTGGGAGATCTAAATGTCGGCCAGCAACAGCGCGTGGAAATCATCAAGGCCCTGCTGGGTGGCGGTAAAATTCTGATTCTCGATGAACCGACGGCCGTTTTAACACCGCAGGAAGTTGACGAGTTGATTCCCGCCGTTCGCAGCCTGGCGGAAGCCGGCATTACCGTCATTTTTATCAGCCATAAACTTTCCGAAGTCACGCGCCTCTGTGACCGCATCGCGGTTTTACGGCGTGGGGAAATGGTTTTTGCCGGTCCAACTGGTGAACTCTCCTCCGGAGAAATTGCCCAGCGGATGTTGGGAACGCAAAGCGCGGTGCCGACTCTGGGGGCCTCATCAGCAGCGCCTGGGCCGATCCGACTGCTGCTAAGTCGGGTGTGCTGTCCGGTTCCCGGCAGGCATGGCGTTAAGCCCCTGCTGGACAACATTGATCTGTCGGTACGTGCGGGAGAAATTGTTGGAATTGCCGGCGTTGAAGGCAATGGACAAACGTCGCTCATGGATGCCATTCTAGGTTCACTGCCGATCCGCAGCGGCGTCATCATGCTCAATGGTCGGGATCTGCGCCATGAGGCCCATTTTCGTCGGGCCCGGCAGTTTGCCTGTATTCCTGAAGATCGCCAGGGCCAGGGTTTGGTGCTCTCGCTTTCACTCACCGCCAACCTCATGCTGCGCAGCTACCGCAATCCGGAATTTTCCCGCTTTGGTCTGCGCCGCGTGCAAGCGTGGCGGGCGCAGGCAGCGGAACTGATACGATCCTTTGATATCCGCTGCGCGGGTGTGGATGTACCCATCCAGGCCCTCTCCGGAGGTAATCAACAAAAGGCCCTGATTGCCCGCGAACTCTGCGGCCATCCGCCGGTCATCCTGGCTGTCAATCCAACCCGCGGATTGGATATCGGAGCCACGGCGTTTGTTCTCCAACAACTCGCCGCCGCACGTCGGCGGGGGGGCGCAATCCTGTTGATTCACAGCGATCTGGACGAATTGCTTTCATTAAGTGATCGTGTCATGGTGATGTATGCCGGCCAATTGTTCCCCACCCATTGGCCGGCGGTGGATCGTGCCGTCATTGGCCGGATGATGATGGGTGTTGCGCCTCAAGCCGCCTGATCAGAATCAGCATTTGGAGCTAGCCGTTGGACTCATCTGTGCCTCCGCCAGTTTTGAATAGTCCGCCGTCCAAGGCCCGGCGTTATGGTGCACAGCGCGGTGTGAAGGTGTTTTTGCTGTGGCTGAGTGTGGCGCTGGGCGCGGTGGCCCTGAGCGTACTGCTGGTGCTGGCTATTTTAGCCCTTGCCGGCTATCCGGCCCTGGGTATTTTACATCGCTGGATCATTGGTGCCGCGGGGAACCGCTTCAACTGTGCCGCCAGTGTCGCAGACGCCTGTCCACTGCTGTTAACGGGTTTGGCGGCGGGGGTGGCTTTTCGTTCCGGCGTGCTCAATATCGGTGCGCAAGGGCAATTTTTGTTGGGTGCATTGGCCGGTGTGGCGCTGACCACGCGTTTCATTTTGCCCGGACCTCCCTGGTTGGTGATGGCGGTGGCCATAGCGGCGGCCTCGGTTGCCGGTGGATTGTGGGCGGTGCTGGCCAGTGTGCTGGAGCGCTACCGCGGCGTGCCGATTGTACTTTCCACCATTTTGCTCAACTTCGTGGCCCTGTACCTGGTTCGTGCCGCTCTGCACGGGCCGCTGCAGGCCGCCGACACATCCGCTCCGCAAAGTCCGCAACTGAAGGTCATCTATTGGCTGCCTATTTTGATCCGCAATACCGATTTTCATTTGGGTATACCGCTGGCCTTTGCCGTGGCGTTGGCGTTGGCGCTCGTGCTGGGCCGCACCAATTTCGGCTTTGAACTGCTGATCACAGGGTTGAATCCGCGAGTGGCCAATCTGGTCGGTGTGCCGGTGGCGCGGCGACAGTTGGCTATTATGTTTTTAAGTGGATGCTGTGCCGGACTGGGCGGGGCGGTGCAAGTGCTGGGTGTTACCCATTTTATGCTCGGCAATTTCGGTAACTACGGCTACACCGGCATTGCCGTGGCCTTGCTGGGCCGCCTCAACCCCATCGGAATTGCCGTCGCCGCGGTGTTTTTTGGAATGTTGGATACCGGCTCGCGCTTTGTTGAAGAAAGCTCTCTGGCCCTGCCGCACCAGATGGCCAATGTGGTCAAAGGAGTTATTATCCTGGCCATGCTGGTGGCCTCCGCGTGGATGATGCGCCGCAGTCGCTCCCCGGTGCCGGAAACCAGCGAAAACCCCACATCCAGGGACCCGCAACAGGTGGAATCATGAATATCAGCGGGGAAAGTTTGGGTACTTTTCTGGCGCGGCAAACGGTTCAGGCCGCGACGCCGTTGGTCATGGCCGGACTCGGTGAACTGGTGGCCGAACTAACGGGTGTGATCAACATCGGTATTGAAGGCTTGATGTTGATGGGCTGCATTGCCGGCTATGCCGCAGCCGGCATCAGCGGGAGTGGCCAGATGGGTCTGGCGGCCGCAATTCTTACCGCCATGGGTACCGCCGCCATTTTTGCGGGTGTCACCATTTGGGCGGCCGCCGATCAAATTGTCGCCGGGGCCGCGGTGAATATTCTGGCCGTGGGAGCCAGCGGCTTGGCCTGGTTTTTCTATCAAACTACGCGGCAGGCGGCCCATCAATCGGTGAGCCTGGGGCCACAGGTGGGTTTTCAAAGCGTTGCCCTTCCCTGGTTGTCACGGGTTCCATTTTTTGGTCCGGTGCTCTTTGATCAATACATGCTTTTCTACGCCGCGGTCATTTTGGCGCTGTTGGTTTGGCTGCTGGTGCATCATACCCGTACCGGAGCGATTCTGCGGGCTTTGGGCGATGCCCCGGAGGCCTGCCAGGCTGCTGGAATCTCGGTGCGAACATGGAGGACTGCAGCGGTGCTCTTCGCGGGGGCTTGTGCCGGAGCTGCGGGAGCTTATTTAAGCATTATGCGCACCCATGCTTTTGCCAGCGACATGACCGGTGGCCAAGGCTTTGTGGTGCTCTCACTGGTGATTTTCGGGCGCTGGACCATTCCCGGCCTGGTCGCCGGATGCCTTCTTTTCGGCGGCATCAACAGCCTGCAGCAAACCCTGCAGACCACGCGCTACACCAGCCATTCCACCTTCATGCATGCCTTGCAGCATATTCCCTTCGAGTTCTTTCAAATGCTGCCCTACGTGGTAGCGCTATTGGCTCTGGCCACGCTTTCCCGCAGCAGTCCCGGTCCGCGTTATCTGGGCCAGGCCTGGAAGCAATAACCTCGCCCGGCGCGGTAACCCCATCAGCGCGGGTTCCACCATTCGGCAAGAATGCAGTCGGGACAAAGCCTTGGCCGCCGTGGGCCAAGATCAATGCCGTCCTAATCATCTTGAGGCCCCGTCCTAAACAGGAGCTTGGCCCAAGGCATCCAACAGCCGGGTTGATAAGATCTCGCGGGCGGCCGGCAACGGGCCGGGCAGGCGGCAGCCGGCGGCGCGAATGTGCCCACCGCCGCCAAAGCCCGCCGCAATCAAACTTACATCAACCGTATGCTTACTGCGCAGGTTAACCCGAATAACGCCATCCGGCGCTTCACTTAGCAAAGCAACAATCACGGCCGTGGCAACCATCATCGGGTAATCCGTCAGACCGTCGGTTTCAAATGACGCAGCGCCGGTGGCGGCAAAATCCGCCCTAGAGAGTTCCATAACCGCAACCCGCCCGTCGCCCAGCCAGATGAGATTCTGTAAAGCGTGCTGAATCAGGGCCAGCTTAGCCATGGATTCCCTTTGTGCCAGGTTTTGGTAAATCCGCGCCGGTGCTGCGCCCGCTGCCACCAGTTGCGCCGCCAAACCGTATGACCGCGGGGTGACGCTGTCAAAGCGAAACCAACCGGTATCGGCCGCTAGCCCTGCCAGCAGCGCCGTGCTCATGTCTTGGTCTAAGCCGATCCCCAATGCCTCAATCAGATCCGCCACCAATTCCGTGCATGCCGCAGCCGAAACATCCGCCACGATGAGGCTGCCAATGGCGTCGCGTGTGCGATGATGATCCAGTACCAGGATTTTGCTCCCGCGGCTTTCCAGATACGGCCAGGCCCGTTCAAGCTGGGCTTTGGTACAGGTATCCACGATCAGGATCAGATCAAATTCTCGTGGTGGAAAATGGGGATTCTCTCCAGTCAAAGAGATGCGTTCCAGTGACGCCTGGACTGGGTATAAAAAGTCCAGCGCCGGCGGTACGGGCGAAAGATCCACCAGCGTCGGCGTTATGCCGAATTTACGCAAGGCCAACCCGGCGGCCACCTGCGAGCCAATAGCGTCCGGATCGGGCCGCATATGCGTGAAAATAGCCACTGTCCGGGCTTGCTTAAGGCGATCGACTACCCTGTTCCAATCAACATCAACCGCTCCTGGAGCGCGAAATTTATGGGTCATGGTTGTTGTCCCTGCCACAGTATGGCCGACGGCGCCGCAACCGGTGGGTCCGGCAGTGCGTGGATTGCTCTCCGGCGGTCTTCACCCGATTGCACTTCGGTCGGCTGGAACTTTTCAAATGCCTTGCGCACGGTTTGCACATCCATGCTGATGCGGCGCTTCAGCGGCTCCATGCCGGCCAGCGATTGTTGATCCCGAATCCATTGATCAAATGCCAAATCTATCGAAGTGTCGTAAACATCCCCGGAAAAGTCCAGCAGAAATGCCTCCACCGAAACCCGCTGGTGGTCAAAGGTCGGATTCGTACCCACGGAGATGGCCGCTGGGTACCAGCCGCCCGCAACCAGCGCCCGTCCGGCGTAAACCCCTTGGGCCGGAACCAGTTGCTCTACCGCCAGATTTACCGTGGGATATCCCATTTTTCTCCCACGTCCCTGCCCGCGCACCACCAGGGCACGCAGCGCATACGCCCGCCCAAGCAACTCGGTGGCATCCTCCATCCGGCCCTGGGCTATGAGCCAGCGGCATAGCGAACTGCTTACCGCTACTTCAGTAAGATCGGCCAATGTGGCAGACACCGTGGGCACCACCGCCAGATCAAAGCCCAGCCCCGCGTGTTGCTTCTCCAACATGGAAATGTTGCCCGCCGCTCCGCGGCCGAACGTAAAACTCGGACCTTCCACCATATACTTAGCGCCAATCATGGCCACCACCACGTCGTGCAGGAAAGCTTCAGCGGTCATAGCGAGAAACTGTGGCTCTGGTTGGATCACAATGACCGCATCCGGGGAAAAGCTTTGCAGCAACTCCATACGTTGGCTCAGGGTGGTCAAGGCCGCGGGAGCTGTTTGGGGCGTGAGAATAGTCAGCGGATGAACCGCAAAAGTCATGACGACAAATGGCCAGCCGCGCTGGGTGGCCAGTATTCGGCCTTGGGTTAACATACGGGCGTGCCCGCGATGCACGCCATCGAAATTACCCACACACAGCACCCCGCCGCGGGCCGCTGCCGGAAAGCTCTGAAGATTGCACACGACGGACATGGCGGGAAGTATACAAAAAGCCTGAAAAATGACCAGCCACCGTCTCCTGGGGTGTAACTCCTATTGTTGGCGGTTTTGGGTTAGGATTAGAGGCGGAAAGCCGCCATTGTGGCGGCCAAGGCCCAGGATGTGGTAACGAATCAAGGAGGATTCACAATGATCCGACCAATGGAAGT
>JAJYZF010000107.1 GCA_021800165.1 Planctomycetota bacterium
TTGACGGAAGCTTTTCATCGTGGTGTCGGACGCGTCAATGGCCACCGCGATAAAATGGGATTCATATTCAATCATGATGACGTACTGGGGAACAAGGCCGCATGATTTATTCCGCGTTCCTACTTAGCAAAGATCGGCGTTTTTCCAAACGAGAAATGTACATGGATTAAGTCTGATATTTCGTTCGAGGGGCTAAGGCAGATTACCTTCGAGCCCGAATTAAGAGTGCGAATTCAGAAAGATGATCCAAGGGAACAGGAAGCATTTGCAAAAATTGATAAACTTGAAATAGATTTCCCAGACGACCTCAAAATTAAAGACCCGGAATCGGGCGATGTTCTGCCCTTTTGCATCCAGGGCAAGCACCGCCTCAACTTCTCGTCCAATCTGACCTGCGTAATTGGTGGGAGAGGGTCCGGCAAAAGCTCGTTAGTTCACATCCTATACAATATCATCCCGAACAAGGATGTCGAAAGACTCAATGACATCAGCTCTCCGTTGTTCAATTTGCAACTTTCGGGCAAAGACGGGTTGGCAAAAGTACGTTCCCTGACCAAGGCTGAAATACCACCACGCACTGAATATTTTCTCCAAAACGAAGTCGAGAGATTCGCCAAAGATGTCAACGAGATGTCCTCGCTCGTATTGTCCCGCCTGTACGGACTGTCGGCCATGGACGAATCGCAAAACTCCCTTGCGCAAATCAAAAATGAATGGCAGGGAGCCGCGGGTGGTATGGAGTCACTGGTTACCGCCTACGACCGAATTGTAGGCATGAACCAACAGATCGAAATGATTGAAAAGCAGAAGGCGACACTAAAAAAGCAAACCGAAGTCATTCGTTCGAAAGAATATCAGCAGAGCGAGAAGGCGATCAAGGAACTCGCCAACACAATCAGTGCCTTTGAAAGCTTCGAGAAGGAATACAAAAAAATACTTGCTGACGCCGACACCTTGACCAAAAGCATCGGTCGATTAGATTGGTCCGGTTACGAATCCCAAGCCGTTTTGGCATCGCTTTCTTCGGAACTCGAGAAGAAATCCTCGGAACTGCGAGAGTCATTCTTAAAAGATAAACAAAGACATGACAAATCAGATTACGCAGGTAAGCTCAGACGGGAGAAAGCCGCTCTAAAAACATTCCTGGCGGAAAAAGGCCTCCCGGCTGAAAGCGTTAGCGAAGTGGCGGCAGCGACACAACAGATCGCGGATTGCGACGAAAAAATCAAATTGCTCAAGCGCGAACAGGCTCCGTTACAAGAAATATATGACAAAAAATCTACTACTCTTGATGCATATAGGATCGCTTACGACGCATTCAAATCCGCGTTTGAAATGGTTGCCCAAATTCTGCGAAGGGATTTGACCGATCTCAAGTTTGACGACCAGCAAGCTAGCATCTCATTCCAGTTAAAGGCCAATGACCAACTGCTGAGAGATGCGATATCCGAATTCGTCAAAAACCATAACCCATCAAAAACTTCGCTACGCTCTGACGCAATCCAAACCGTTTTCTTCGGCAATCCGGAAATAAAACTTGCCGATTTGATCCCAAGTTCCGGGAAAATCAACGAAGCTGTAAGTAAGTGCACTGGTGCAGATGCTCACACGCAGGTCATAAAGGAACTACTGAGCGACACAACGTTTGTTGAAAGGCTTCACCTGCGTATGCAATTACATTTCTACGATATAAATAACATACAGGTTCAAACGAAGTTGGGAGAAAAGTCGCTGCAGAATACATCCTTCGGAGAACGGTGCGGCATCGTCCTCGCAATTGTGCTGGTTGCCGGAACAAATCCGATCATTGTTGACCAGCCAGAGGACAATCTCGATGGCAAGTATATTTCAAGAGTGCTTGTCCCGCTTATCCGCACCCAGAAGCAAAGGCGACAAATTATCTTGGTCACAAGAGATGCAAACATTGTTGTCGGCGGCGATGCCGAGTTGATTCTAATCCTTAATCGGGACAAACAGGGTACGGTCCTGTCGCCGGCAACAATTGAAAACAAGGGCAGGCGGCCGGAATACATCTGGATTCTTGACGGTGGCGAGAGTGCTTTCCAAAAGCGCGAAGAAAAGTATTCCATCCCAAAAAGGATCTGAAGGTAGGCCGTCGATTTTAACTCAGGAACCCGGGCCTTCTACGGGCAAAGGGGGCACCAGCCACCATTTTCCTAGGAGCCTGTCTAAGTAATGCCCGTGGAAAGTCGTAAGTACCTGTAAAATAAGGAACTTAGGTATTTTACTGTAAAAATAGATAAGTCTTTGTGTTAAAACGACTTACCACGTTTACTACCGATTACTTGGACAGGCTCCTAGTACTACGACGCTAGATTGGTTGTAAGTGGCTTTAAAATATAGACTTACAAGCGTGTAGCATGTCGCTTACATTATAGATTTTTGTACACTCGGCTAAATCTTTGAAAGCCGCGTTCTATCGCATTTTTGCTGCGGTTTTGCTGGATGTACTGCCGGAGAAAACTAGCGTTGTAGTACTAGCTGGCTGGCACAAATGAGCAACGAAACTTAATCCGCAAACCATTTTCTCATTCCATGACCGATCAACGATTCTCCCTTAGGCTCGTGAGGGTGAGCTTTTGGGTCTCTTTCCCGCTGGTGAGAGCGAATTCGGTTGTTTCTTCGCAGACAAACGTATATTCAGAATCAATAACAACCTTGCTCAGGCTGACGCCCGCCCCAATCTTTCCAGAATACTCTTGGCCGTCCGTGTGCGATTTGAGTCGCCACTCCCCCTTATCCGCGTCAACTTTTCGCAATATGCCAGTCAAAGTTTTCACCTCAGTGCCCAGTTTCTCCGACGAGGCCAGAACTTCCGCAAGGGCGGCTGCTTGCGGCCGACTAATGCTGGCCGAAGAAACGTCCGCTCGGTCAGGCGATGCCCATGTATAGGCAAGTGAAAGCTCGGACTCCGCAGCAAACTGTACCAGTCGGAGAAAGGCACCAGCGGTATGGCCTTGATATTCTTTCACGCGCCGAATCGCATTGTCTGGGTCGGATGCCGTCGCGGCCAGTTTATCAACTATATCGAGCGCCTCGGCAACACCGGTCTGGCCGAACAGCCCCGGCGATTCAGGGGCTAGCAGCAGTACCTTGACCGATCCGGGCAGTGCTGGTACCGCGACATCAAAGATTCGCCTCCAGTCGCAACGTCCTGCCGATGCCCCCGGTCCCGATGCGCCCTGCCGTGCACGGTCATAGGCATGTTTTAACAATGACCCAAAATTCGTCAATACGCCGGTCAGCACGCCGAGCGGTACGCGATGTTGTTCCGAGGGTACAAGCGACTCTATTGACAATTCCAGCGCTACGGTATTGCGGGACCGGGCCTCGTTAAATGCTGAACATGTTGAGCCTGCGCTACGTGCACCAAGAAGCAAGCCCTCTCCCGGCAGGTATTCCTCCGGGATATCCCCCGCCCGTCCTTCCAGTTCGAGAGAGCCTTCGGCTCCGGCGGCGGGGGATGTCAAAAACCACTCCGTTCCCGGCCTCCCCATAATGGCCGCTCTAAGGTCAATCTCGGCGAGCCGAAGTCGCTGCAATTCCGCAGGGGCAATCCCCACAACCAAATAATGGTCCTGGCTGGATTCCGCAGTATCCACCAGCACACCAATGTAGTTTCCGCCAATGTCATCCTGTGCATCAAATACCTGAATGCCGTCATAATACAACAACGTATTTTTGTGGTAGATCCGCTTCATTTCTGCACCACCTCGCACACCGCCGGAATATTGTACGCCTTGTATGGCCACCAGGTGTGGTGAGAATAATTAAAGGTCTGCTTTATTCTCCCTGCGCCACGGTTCAGTTTCAGCCGACATAGAAAATAGCCTTTGCGAAATTTCGGAAGGAGCAGCTTTTCCTTGGCGTCCCCGATACTTCCGTATACGGAAAGGCCTCGGACGGTGCATTCGTCAACGCCTGAAAACGACGCCGACGGCCGCGCTTGCCTCTGTGATTTAAAATCGTTGACGGTAGGCGGATTGTTCCTGACCAGCCGAAATACGGATTCTTCGCTGGCCACCTCGCGAGCGTCAACAGGGGGGCACTTGGATGGGAGATCGTCCCGAAAATTACTCACCGCCGGGTTCCTTCTCTTAACATTAGGCGGCCACATGCTGAAGCCATAAATCGGCATAACCACGGGGATAAGTCCGCACAGTTAACCATAAGTTTAGTAAGTATACCCGGTGCGATAGTATTTTGACACCCCGCGGGCGGGCCGAAAGGTTGTGTTCGGTATGTTATCGGGCATTCGCAAGGGCTGCGGACGAACGGAGAATTCCCCGGCATGATTATAGATCCGAGATCCTCTGGCTCCGGCCCGCCAGCGGCCAGGATTCGTCCTCCGAGGAGGTGCCAGAGTTATTCGATCACGTTGAAAAGCTCTCCGAGGTCGTGGCAGGTAACGCGGTTGCCCGGTCAAAAATGTAATGGGTTGTCGGCAATGTTCTGCGATGCGTAAGTACGCGGTGTATACGGCGTGGGATCTACGGTCGCGGGGCTATGGGGGGATGAAACTGTTGCGGGCGGGGACGCCCGCGGTCCCGGTACGGTGTTGAGGCAGCTTGCGGTGGCGGGGATTGTGGGCGGGGGTGGTTTTCTGGCCGGTATCCTCTTCCAGCCGCGGCGACAATAGGCGCTGGCCATGGCCCGTATTGCGGTGCGGGCGGGCCGCCTTGTTGTTACGGATATCCACCGCGGCTAGAAAAAAATGAAAGCGGCCGGAGGGGAAATCCTCAGACCGCTTTCGGGCCATTGTGTCAAAATGTGGTTACCAGTCGCCGTTGCTGGGATCCCGTACCGGAGTCATCACCAGATCAAACGGAGCCTGATCGGGCAGCGTCATGACCAGCGACTCGGAACTGCCGCCCGCGGTTAACGCATACAGACAGCCATTGGTTAGCGGGGTATCGGGGTTGTTGTCGTAGGCGTAGATGTTGTCCTGATCCTGGCCGACATAAGGGTTGTTGGTCCAGGCGACATGGTCGTCGCCGTAGCCCACATTTTCGCCAGCGCCATTGTGATTTCCGGAGTTAAAGATGTAGCGGCCATACGTGTTGTTCAGGCTCAGGTTGGGCTGGCGCTGCAAGGTGCCGCCGGCGGAATTCTGGGCGGGAGCCATGTCCGCCACCAGCGGAATATCGCCGGAGATGTTGTTTTTCCACCAGGCACCGGGGGTGGTGCCGCTCCAGGGGTAGTCGATGGAATAGCTTTCCCCCTGTCCTACATTGGAAACGCGGCCCTGAATCATGCCAAAGTTGGAATAGTACATTCCACTGGAAGAAAATTGCTCGGACGGCTCAGTGGCCAGAATATCCGATGGGCAGATAAAACTTTTGGCGCTGATTTGCCCGTTCAGCACCAGCAACCACATGCAAGCCAACGGCGAGCCATGCTGGTTGGTGGAATTGTAGTAGCCCGTGGTGACGGCCGCGGCACTGGTGCTGCCGCCCTGCAGCGGGTTGCCCGGACCATTCTGGTAACTCATGGCCGCCAGCGCCGGCACACAGGGAAAGCCCTGCTGTTGGTCCTGGGCGTAAATGACCATGGCTTGAATAATTTCCCGCACATTGGCCGAGCAGACCGACCGATTGGCCAGTTCACGGGCTTTGGCCAGGGCCGGCAGAAGAATGGCTATCAGCACGGCAATGATGGAAATTACCACCAATAATTCAATTAAGGTGAAGCCGCCGTCATGTGCGGACCGCGTCAACGGGTGTAGAGGGCGGCGACTGTTATGGTGAACCGGCATAAGGTGAATTTCCCGTTAACACACATCCCGCGGCGCCGCGCCAAGCGCAGACCGCGCCCCCCGCAACGCCCTGATCGTCCATGCTGGTTTGATTCCCTCCCAGAGCCGTCGCCGTTCCCTGGCCAGGCCGCGGAACTTGCGATGAGAAACCATCACCAATTCCACTGTCCATGTTTATCGGCACATTCCAGGTGCAACTCCATGGCATGGCCTTTATCGGACGCACGTGTCCGCCGGGCAATGGCGGCCGTCGATCAGCAAACCATTCGCCCCGGGCGGCCTGGCGCACCGCCACGAGCGGTTTTACAGTTCCACGGCGTCATCAGAATCGTTTTCCACCCCGGTTTCCATCCGGCGGGTGCCGCGGAAGCGGGCATGGTCCGCGGTGATGCGGCTGTAGCGGCCCAGGAGTTCCTTGCGCATTTCCTGGAGAACATCGATGGCACTGTTGGCACGGGCTTGATCCTCACGTGACGCGGTGGTCGGCAGTTCCGCCGCCAATTTTGTGACCCGGGCCAACGACCGGTCGATCAGGCGCTTGGCCCGGTGAATATCCGCGCTTCCCGTCAACCGGGAATCAAAACGCTGATATTCGGAACAATGCCGCCGCTCCAGCGGTCGGGCCGGCGTATCCAGCAGCGAGATTGAACGATCATCATGGCCATCGTCGCGCGGCAGGTCGTGAAGCTCACGCGGCTGACGGGACGCCCACTTGATCAGATAATTTTTGAGAATACGGTAAAAATAGGCTTCCGCGCAGCGCCGCTCCGGGTGGTAGCGGTTAAGCCGCTCCATGGCGTGGCACACCGCATCCCCGATGGCATCCTGGCGATCGTGCTGATGGCCCAGTTTCACCGCCGCGGCCACGCGCTCGGCCAGGCGGCGCATGGCCAGAAAAATGGCCTGCCAGTTGCCATGAATGTCAAAAAGCAGATCGTTTAACGATGACTCGGTGGTCTCTGGCGGGACCAGACGATTTGTGGACATAGAATTCTCCTTATCAAATGGTGCTCCGGTTGAAAACCCGGTAGGCCCAGGTCTATTGACGGTTGTGGACTCCTGGCAGGGCGTCTCGATGGCCCATCGCGCCCGGCCGATGATTGATACGTAATACGTGGCGTGGATGGATGCCGGTTGCCGTCGGGAAAAACTTTACCGCAGCAAGGCCCGCAGACGCGTATCGGCCTGCCAGCGGGCCAAGAGCCCCCGGCGAATTTGGCCGATGCGGGAAATGTGGAGCCGCAAGACCACGGCAATTTGCGCCATGGACATTTGTTGTTGCAGCCACAGGCGGGTCACGGCTTGCTGGCGGGAATCCAGGCCAAGGGTTAAGGCCGAGATCAGATCATCGAATTCAATGGCCGCAAAATAGGGCTGCGGGCCGCAAGCCGGGCCTAACGGTAGAGCCGATGGCCGACGATCGCTGCCCATGCGGCGTGGGGTTGGGGCCGGGGCGGCCGTTTCCAGACGCCACCAGCGCCGGACCGCGTCAAGCACGGCCCCACGAATTTTAAGCCGGGCGAAGTGTGCAAAGTTAACTCCCCGGGCCGGATCAAAGCGGTCCAAGGCGGCAATTAACCCCAGCATACCTTCCTGCCGCAGATCTTCGCGCGACGGTTGCCCCCCGAGATTCTCCATTCCCATCCCCAGGCTGGACCGAGCATCCGTGGACATTCGGCGGCATAAATCGCTGACGATGGATTTTACCAGCGGCCAGTAGCTTTCGAGGAGCTTTTGCCGGGCATTGCGGCCGGCCCGGCTGCTGGGGGCATCCAGGAATACCCGCCACCATTCACCGCGTGCATCCGCCCTTGGCGACAGCGGCGCGGCAAAGGCCAAGGTAAAGGCGGGGGATGCGCTTGATCCGAGAGCCGGCATATCTGGAACTTCCGCAGCCCGTTGCAGCAGCGCGACAAATTGGTGCTCCCACGGGGCCAGCTCCGGCCCGATAGCGCGACAGTTATCTCCATGCGGTAACTCAACCCAGGTGGGCATAACAAACCTCCATTCGGCGGGATTCCAGCGGAACTGGGCCACGCCATCTTACCAAACAAATACCTAACATACAATAGTAATATCGCCCGGCCACGCCAAGGCGGAGAATAATTCCGGGTGAAAGTTTTTGGCGGCTCGTTGGATTTTTGTCGGCGTCTCCATTTGGCCCACGCGGTGGCCCGCGCGATTTTGTCAGAAAAGTAGCCGCACTGGAGCGGACACAAGGGGAGCGGATAGGCGTGGCCATATTCCCTGGCAAAGTCATTCCACGATCCCCGTTTGGGGCGGATATGTTGGCCGCCAGATGGCTGCTCCGGAAGCCAGCCATCTGAATCCCATGCGACCGTTGCCAAGAAATATGGCGGCATCCGAGCGGATTACGGGGCGGGAAATCTGGTTTTGTTGGAACGGGCGGCTCGCGCCGCATTCACCGGAGGCATCCACACTGGGGTCGATGCTGGGCAGACACGCATGGCTTTCCATGATCGTCGCCGCCATAGCTGGTTAGCGCTGACGGGATTTCCCATCCCGTCCTGTGGGCCATCGCCCCGGGGAGGGGTGGGAGGTTTTGACTCCTTGGCGACCAGATGACGCATAAACAGACCCCAGTACTCGCCTGGAACCGCGCCGTTCACAGCCAATCTGCCGTCAATGGCTGGCATCCGGCCGTTCCCGCGTCGGTGCCGCGGCCGGGGGTGGCGACGTCGTTGCCGGCTGGGCTGGGTCTTGAAGTTTACTGGTGGTGTGAACCGGACCAGCCAGGCTTTCCGTGACGGTTTGAGGCGGCGCTGGCGGAGGCCTTGGCCTGACTGCCATTGCCGCCGTGGTTTCCCGCTCCCCAGCCGTAACCGCCGCCGCCGCCAATGGCTGCGGCGCTGGCGAGAGCGCTGCCGGAAATCGGGCCGGTGCCGGCGGTAGCCGTCGCATAGCCGCCATAGCCGCCATCGCCCGAATAGGAATTGCCGGTAACCGGGTTAAATGGATATCCGCCACCGCCGCCGACGGCGTTGGCCGTGTTGCTCGAATCGCTGTTGCCGGAGGCATTGGCGGTGGCAGCTCCTCCGGGGACGCCAGCGCCAACACCGTTTGTGCCATAATTGGTTATCGTGTTCGCCGGGGCCGCCGTGGTCGAAAGAACGGCGAGAGCAGCAGCGGCCAATAAGCCCGAGACGAGATAAGAACGATGAGACGCCATGGTATTCTCCTTGCAAAATAGATTTCGCGGTGCCGACCAGCGAAAAACCATTATTCGCACCATCATGGTTGTAGGCCGCGCGCGATGAGAATTGAATACGTAAATTTACGTACAGCAAAACAGGCACAAGACGAAAATACCTGATCGGCGGACGCTGGCACCGCATGACCGGCGCATGGTCCAAGGCCGCAGAGTTCACTTGCGTGCCATGGCGCTGCGGCGAAGCAATCGCCGGGCTTCTTAAGTAGGTGGGCACCACCTTTTCGGGCCCCTGCGTCCGCGTTCCCCCGCCGTTCCCCCCACTTTCAAACGTGCCAACGTCGCCTCGTCAGGCTCAGCCCAATCACGGCGCTCAGGGACAGCAGGGCCAGGCCGGTCGGCTCCGGTGCAGGCGTAAGCACGAAGCCTTCGTACGTTCCGTTATAAAGGCCCAGTCCGACGATATCGCCGTTGTTGTTGATGCCGGTGGCGTTAACCAGCGTCCAGCCGCTGCCGGCGGGCAGCAGGGAATTCAGGTCGATCATGCTGGTGCCGTCATACAAAAATGCGTGATAAGCACCGCTTGCCGTGGTGGACATGCCGACGATCTGGTTGGAATCATTGATGCTGCTGGCGGCACCGAAGGTGCCGCCCAGGGTGCCCAGATCGATCATCTTCCCGGTGGATGCGTTGAACATGTAGGCATCTCCGGTTAATTGCTGGCCCGCCAGGCCGGTTACCATTTGCAAAATCAGGCCGGCGGCACCATCCCCCATGAACGCCAGTTGTTGGGCGGAGGTTGGCTTGGCGGAACTGGAGCTAATGTTTCCCGACCAGCCCGCCACATTGCCGGCGGTGTTGACGCTTGTGGCAATGGCGTCGCTGGTGCCCGGGACCGTGCCCAGACTTTGGAAGCTGCCGTCGTAATCCAAAGCCACGCTGGAGATCGTGGTTCCCACGGTGCCGGCCAAACCAACTGCCGTCCCGTTCTTGTTCACAGCGAAGGCATAGCTATCGCTCGTGCCCGTGGGAAATCCCAATAAATGGAGGCTGGTGTCGTAACTGAAGGCCTCAAACAAGCCCGGACCTCCCGGGCTTTGAGTGCGCCCACCGACGATGGTCCCAGTGCTGCTAATCCCGGTGGGAACGGCCTGGCCCAGCGAGGAACTCAGATTCCGCAGAGTCCCGCCTTGATAAATATACGGCGCACCCCTAGTGGTTCACTCCATTTGAATCTGAGGGTAAAGCCGGCGTAGTTTGATGCGTGCGTCGGGCGTTTTGAACTGCCAGTCGATCTTCTTGCTTCGATTGTTCCGATCCACATTCCAGATGGAGACGC
>JAJYZF010000108.1 GCA_021800165.1 Planctomycetota bacterium
TGGCGGAGCGATCCAATCGGAACGGCCGCCAACCACAACGTTGCCGATGCGGTGGTGTGCGACACGCACGGCCGCATTTGGGTCGGTAGTCTGAATGAAGGCGTTTTTGTGTATCTTCCTCCACGCGATCCGGGGCAATCGGGGCAATGGCAGCGCTACGGGCTGCTGACGGATCCGGCAAAAGGTGAGTTGGCCGGCCCGATCGGTGAGCATGTTTACTCCATGACGGTGGATCCGGTGGATGGCAGCCTGTGGATATGCACCAACAGCGGCATCAGCCGGTATGAACCGGGCCGGGCCAAGGTGCAGGGGCGGTGGAGGTATTACGATGTGGCCGACGGGTTGCCGTCGGATGATATTCAATGTGTCGCATTCGGCCGCCACGGCCGGGCGTATGTGGCCACGACGTGCTGCGGAATAGCTATTTCCGCGCCGACACGGAAAAGTTTTCTCGCCAATCGAAAAGACAATCGCCGAAGTGCACTGCAATACGTGCATTGGCGCATCATTGCGAGCCGGTTCACTCATGGCCCGCCATTGACGCCGACGGGCAGGGGGTTGCCCAGTAATTTGATCAACGCGATGATCACCACGCGAAAAGGTGAGGTATGGGTGGCGACGGATGAGGGGGTTGCGTGGAGCACGGATCATGGACGACGGTGGAGCTTTCTTCGCGGTGCCGACTGGGCGGCAAAGGATGCGGGGCTTCTGCACCCTCCGGGCGCGGCGTTCATACAAAATGCCGGGCGGCGGGTACCCAGATCGGGGGTGCTCAGCAGTGATTACTGCACGGCGCTGGCCGAGGGGACCGGTGGAAAGATTCTCATTGGCCACCGCAAAACAGGATTGGACATCATCGGCCCCGCCACCGGCACAATTTGGCGGTCGCAGTTGGCTGCCAAGGGGAAGCCGGGCTATCTGTCGCACCACTACATCGACGCCATCCTTGCGCGGTATCGGGGTGTTACGGTTCTGGGCGGTTACGGCGGTGGACTTCAGACGCTGCCGACGGGGCGGGCGCACCATGCCCGGAGTGAGTCGGGGTCAAGGCGGCGACGGGCAATCGGAGGCCCATCGCGAATGCCCGCTGCGGCCCAACCGCCGACGATGGCGGAACTGCATCGCCGCGAGCAACAGGTGGTGGCGCTTGTCAAACGCATGGCGCGGAAAAAGCACCTTGTAGCGGTGCCGCTGGATACCGATTGGCGAACTGAAGGCAACTGGCTCGGCAGATATGGTGACTATTCGATTGTGCTTGCCGCCGCTGCATATGAGGCGAGCATGCATTGGGGGCAGGGATGGGACGATCCCCAGTGGAACGCTTGGATGGGGCCGCACCCCGGCCGGTCGGACGGACTCCGCCGATGGGTCCAATGGCTGTTTACCTCCGACCGCCGCGTGCTGGAGATGCCCAAACCGGTTTTCCTCGCTCAGTGGATGCGAGGCCTCGTTCCCGGTAACATTAAATCTCTCTGCCGCCGCGAATCGGAATGGGATGACCACGGCGAAGCGTATCCGAGCACCACGCAGGGGCCGGGGCTTTTCGTGCGCTTCAGCATACCGCCGGGCCTCTATGTATTGGCGATTTACGACGTCAACTACAACGGCCATTCCGGCCTGATGCGATTCCGCGATTATCCCGTCACGCTCAACTTAGACCCGAGTACCGCGAGTGGATATACAAAAGAACAGTGTGTGGAGCGTTCCGCCCGCTTTGTGATTCTCCGTACTGCCGGCCCGTCGCGCCCGGTGGCTGTGGCGCGATTCGCCCGTTTCTACGGTGGCGAATGGGTCCGATTCCTGATTCGCGGCCCAAACCTCTTCACCATTCACCTCGGCCGAAACTATTCGCTTAATACCATGCTTCCGTGTGCCTCGGTGTCTTTGGCGGAGTCGCGCCCGCCGCCCTATTTTTACCCGTTCCCAACGCATAACCAGTGCTCGTTTGGAAAGTATGTCGGCCACCATAGATGGGTGCCGGATGTGCCGCCGAAACCCAAAATCAAAACAGGCCATCTCATTCCAATCGCCCGGTATCTTTACGAGCATTATCGATACCCGTCGCCGGCGGAACTAATCGCGTGGTCGGCGTCAACGCCCCTGTGGGCAAGTGAGATACGGCGGCTCGCCTCCGTCGGGCGGGGCATCTACGCCAAAAAGGTGGCGGCAAAAGCGATGCACCTGCTCTACCGCCTTCATCACTTCCGGCGGATGGAGCGAGTCCAGAGCGACGCCGGATTTCTGACTGCCCGCCGCATCGAGTTGCAGATGCCCTGGATGCCGAACGTCGTCCACGGCGTCAATTCCCTGGGGCCGGCCATATTTCAGCCCTACATGGAGGCTCGTGGTTACTACCAACGGCAGCGGAGAGCCGAGAGGGCGCTGGCGGCACAGGTCCGATAGCGAATGGCAGTTTTTTCTAGAGTCGTTTCTTGGAGGCCCGCATCATGCGATTATTAGAACGGCGACTTATCAGGGGAATACCCGCGGCCACTCTTTGGCTGCTGCTGTTGGCCGCGCTCGCGCGTCCCCCGGCCTGCACAGGGCTGACCAACCCAATGCCGCTTACCGAGGTTCCCTACGGCATGACCGCTTGGGATTGGCAGGCGTTTATCCATCGGCATACTCTCGATGGCTATGCAAGCGTCGCGGCCGAGGTTGATGCCAACGCGGTTCAAGCATTCAACGCATTCGAGAGCGTTGAGGGCACCAGCAAACATCCGAATGCGGTATGCTGCGACGGGTGCAGCGTGGTGGTAATACTCCTTAAGCAGAAAAACCCGGTGCCTGGGGATATCAAATTCACGCTGACCGGCCCCAGCGGGGGATTCCCTGCCACGGGCTCGCTTTCGAGCGAGTTCCCAGCCTTGCCCGCCCCGCAGACCGCAGTGGCTGGCGAGCTGGCCACGGTGACGGTTCCAAGCGTGCCGTACACCGTCGTCTTCTACCGGCCGCCGGCGAGTTACCTCGGCGCCTCCAACGGGAGCGCCATGCCCGCCGGGGGCTGGCCATCCGTCACCATCAAGGCAACGAGCTCATCGGGGGCGGTGCTCGGAACGGTTGGCCTCACGCTCCGTCCGCCCCCGGTGCTACTTGTACACGGGTTTGACTCGGGGCCTGGAACTTGGGACTACCCGCCCCCGGCGGGGGCACCGTCGAACAGCGGTGCCTATCCATTTTTCCAGAGCCTCGACCCGCAGCTCCATGCCGTCGGCGTCGCCGACTACAGCTCGCAAAACACCTCGGGGCTTGCGACCGTCATGCCGATAGTGCTCGACAACCTGCGCAGCCTCATCGGAACCACCCGTGACAACAAAATCGAGGATACGCAAGCAGGGGCCGTATGCCACAGCTATGGCGGACTCATTTGCAAGTGCCTGGCGGAAAACGCGCAGAACGAAACGGTGGCGAGGCCGGCCGGATTCCCGCAATTCGTTTGGAGCGCCTCATACCATGGGCCCGGAACCGCAGACACCCATTACCTGCGTGACGACAACGACGACCTCGGCTATCTCGACCGCGTGGTAACGCTTGGATCACCGCTCGACGGCAGTCCGATTGCCACCGCCATAATCAACCTCCTCTCGGGCGTCGGCGGGAACACGGCCTACCAGAACTGGCGTATTGTGCTCCGGGCGCTAAACGCGGCGGGCAACGGCGACGCGCTCTCCGACCTGGCGGTTGGCAACCCGGTCGTCCTCGCAATGGCGGCGAGGCCGGCAGTGCAGTGGCGCCCAATCGTCACCACAATGGTGCCCCTATTGCAGCAGGCGCTCGACCAGGACGTGGATGGCATCCCGATCGTCACCGATGTCCAACAGTTGTATGGCAGCTTGCTCCAGCCGTTGCCGGGGCTGACGCCTTCCTCCAGCGATGGCGTGGTCACCACGTTCAGCCAGACCGACCAAAACTACGCCAGCGATACCAGCCCGAAGGTACAGGCCACCGGCCTGTTCCACACGCAGGAGCCCGGCAGCCAGGCGGTGTGGACTGACGCCGCCGATCTGCTGGAACTGGATAACGCCGGAACTGTTTCCGGCGACTACACGATGTTCAAGCCGAGCTTTTGACCAAGACTGGAGCCGAAGATGGAAAGAATTTTGCGTCCGTCCGTGGCGTGGCTCGCAATCGGCATAGCGGCCGCCACCGCTGCGGCCGCCGCGCCGAAGGGCGTCGGCAAGTGGGCGCGGGAAAAGGGATACTACCAAACAGTTCAAGCGCACATCCTGCCGATCGCCAATTTCACGGTCACCCGTTTATCCGACGGGACGATGATTGTCATTTATGGCCGTGGCTACGTCGAGCGGCCGCCGGGATCGCACCTCTGGACGCAGCATCTGCCGCCCCGCCATTCCGGCAACCTCTGGCTCTGGCAGTGCGTCGGCGGCAACCCACACCATTTGTTTTTTATCGCCAAAGCGGGGCCGCATTGGGGGACCACGTGGCTCTGCACCGTTCGGCCCAAACAGCAGGCCCGAATGCTTCTCGAACTCCGGGGCAACGGCTCGTCAGCGACATTTGCCAGCGGGCGGATGGGTGCGTTCGCCCTGGGCAGCCATCTGGTACTCACGGTGGATGGGGGCAGGCGATGGCTGCCGCAGCCGAAGCTCGGTGCGGGCAGGCTGTATCGCCTCAAATGGTTGCGGGCTGACCGCCTGCTGGTGGCGGGCGTTAAGGCTGTTTTGCTCCTGCGGGTGAGCGCCGACGGCTCAATAAAAGTGCTCGCCCGCAGTACGCCGGTACCTCCAAAAAGCGCCGTTGGCCAGTACCAGCTCGTCCGTTTCGGGTGGCCTTATTCTTGGTGGGCGGCGTATTCACGTGATTTGAAAAAGCGGTCGGTGCTGAAGTTGTTTGACCTGCAGATGGGTAAAGTGCTCGCTCGGTATCCGGTGCCGCAGGCGAGCGCGTTCGTTCCCTTCCATGGCGGGTTTATCGCAGTGACGCCGCGCGGGCAAATGGACAACTGGCTCGAAATCTACCGTAGGCGAGGCGGTAGGGCGGTGCTGGAGCACAAGGCGAAGGCGGACTATTGGGCGACGCTTGAATGGCGGCCGCACGGAAGGTTCGTGTTTGGTGGAAATCGCAAGCAGGGGCTCTATCAGTTGGATGTGCATACCGGCGTGATCAAGCCCACCAGCATCCGGCTCAAAAAATGGATCGTGCCGCCTAACCCGAATTCGCCGCAAGTGATTATCCACAGCAAGGCGTGGCTCAAGGCGATTGCCGCCTTGATAAGGGGGACGTCCACCCTGAAAGGGGCGTACAAGCAGCGATTCTTTCACGACTTCTTTAAGCGGGGCCGGCCCGGGGCGGACCCGTGGAAGTGGATGAAGACTAACATGGACGAAATAAAGAAGCTCTACGCCGAGCAGGAAAAAGCCGCGGGGAAATAACGGGCTGCGAACCACGGCCGATTCTTATCCTCTTCACCCCCGGGACTCAGCAGCAGGTGGACAACGACTTGGCGGGCGGGTACTGGATTGCGGCGACCTCATCAAGAACGCCGGAATCCATTGGTCCCAGATGGGTCTGACTCCGACGGCCAGCGACGGGGTCGTGCCATTGGAGAGCCAGAGCGACTCGGGCTACGCAGGCACCACAGGCACCACAAAGCTTACGGTCACCCTGAGCGGTCTATTCCACACGCAAGAGCTTGGGAGCCAGGCGGTGTGGACTGACGCCGCCGATCTGCTGGAACTGGATAACACCGGAACTGTTTCCGGCGACTACACGATGTTCAAGCCCAGCTTTTAGATATGATGGGGGATACGATTATGAGAAGCATATTACGCCAAGTTGTCGCGTTGCTGGCAATCGCCTCGGCGACACCCGCCGCTGCCGCCCCGTATGCCGTTCCGAAGGGAGTTGGCAAATGGGGGCGGGAAAAGGGGTACTACAGGGTCGTCCGCCTGCATCATTTGGAGTTTGCCCGGTTCCAGCTCACGCATCTGCTCGACGGCACGACGATCGTAATGGCCGGCAGGGGGTACATCATGCGCCCGCCCGGATCGCACCTATGGACGGAACACCTCCCTCCGATCCATTCGGCGAGGTTATGGCTATTTAGTTGTGTGGGCGGTGTCCGCAAGCACTTGTTCTTTGCCGCACTCGTATGGCCTAAGTGGGCGGCCAAGTGGCTTTGTTCAGTTCAGCCCGAAGTGCCGTTACGGATGCTGATACCGTATAACGGCAATGGGGTGGCCGGTTTTGCCAACGGTCGCGTCGGAGGGTTCACCTTGGGCAGCCATCTGGTGCTCACGGCGGATGGCGGCAGGCGTTGGCTGCCGCAGCCCCAGCTCGGGTTCGGAAGACTCTACCGGCTGAAATGGCTTTCCGATCGGCGGCTTCTGGTGGCCGGAATCAAGGGCACGCTCCTGCTGGCCGTGCATTCCGATGGAAGTATGCAGGTGCGCAGCCGCGGTATGGCATTGCCGGTAGAGAGCCCGATCTACCAGTACTCCTTAATTCCTTTTGGATGGCCGATCACTTGGTACGCCTCCTATCCTCGGCCGCACAATAAGCTCGCTGCGAAGAAACCTGCCGTCCTTGAAAAATTAGATTTGAAATCAGGCAAAGTACTAACGACGTACAAGGTACGGGGTGCAACGGCATTTATGCCATTCCACGGCGGCTTTATTGCGGTAGTGCCGCATGCGTCGCAGTTGGAGACCAAATCGTGGATCGAGGTTTACACCGTGGAAGGTGGCAAGGCAGTTTTGGCGCACAAAACCGATTCCGACTTCTGGCAGAAAGTGGAGTGGCGGTCGCGAGGGAGATTTGTGTACAACGGCGACCATGCGGGGGGGCTCTATCAGTTGGATGTGCACACGGGCGTGATCAAGCCCACCAGCATCCGGCTCAAAAAATGGATTGTGCCGCCGAACCCGAATTCGCCCGATGTGATTATGGGCAGCAAGGCGTGGGTGAGCGCCGTGCATGCCGTTATGCGGATCGTCGCCAAACTTAGGGGGCCTTATATCGCCCGATATAACGACGGCTTCAAAAAGTTGGGGAGGCCATGGATGGGTGTGCCACCATGGAAATCGGTAAAGGCCAACATGGCCTTGGCGAAAAAGCTCTACACCGAGCAGGAAAAAGCCGCGGGGAAATAACGGGCTGCGAACCACGGCCCGGCCTGTACGTTACGACGGCGCATCGAAACGAAAAATAACGTCAAACACCTTGCCGCCCATCCGCCGGGCAATAATCGGCTCCTTGATCATGCAGAGTTTTACACATGCCGGGATGAAGGCGGTATCAAAATTACTTTCCAAACTGCGCCCCATCCCCTCCAAGATCAATAAATCGGCACCGGCGCAGGCCGCATTGCATTCGTCCGATACGTGGCGCAGATCAATAAGAGGCGTGCCGCCGCCCGATCCCGCTATCGTCAGCAGACTGCGGCTGACCAGCTGTTTTAGAATCGGTTCACGTTCGGCCAGATCAGCGGTTAAGCATCGCAATTCACTCACCGTTATGTCATTGAGGGCCGGCTCATCGTTGGCGACCAACACGATCCGGGTGCCCCGCTGTGCCAACCATCTTGCAAGCGGAAAAATGCCCAAGATGATGTCACTCCCCGCATTGTCAACGAAAATGGCAGCTTTGCCAGGGGGATGGGTGAAATACCATCTCGCAAAATCATTAAAGTGGTCGACAAGCCATGGGCGGCGGATGTCGTTCCGCACCTGTAAAAAGGCTGGACCGTTGTTTGCGTAAGCGGCTGCCGTTGCCGTTGCTCCCAGATCAAAAATGTTGCCCGCGAATACCCCCAGTATAAGTGTTTCCAGCACTGATTGCGGGTCTTCCATCCGGTCAAGTTCCTGCACCAGCGGAGCGAACATGGTGGCGCAGCGGCTGTTCTCCCGCGTCTTGATGTGCTGATACGGATCGGCGATGCCGTGGCGTATCAGGCATTGCTGGCGAATGATCCCCAGTACCTGTAAGTTCAGCTCTCCATGTGCGTGAGGATGATCACGCAACGATTCCATTTCTTTGCGCAGATCCGCGTGACACGCCGCCGCCCGGGCTGCCGCGTCGGTTCCGTAAACATCAATCGCCAGACGCGTGGTGAGTTCAAAATGTTGAATGAAGTGGTCCAGCCAATAATCCCGGAACTGCTTATCCTTAAGCATATCCTGTCGACATGGATAATATTGTTCCGGATTGGCGATGAGATGGAATATAGGCATCAGGGGCGACCTCTATCGGGAACCGCCGCCGGTCTTTTTAATACCTCAATCCAACGCCGCTTGCCGATGATATCTCGCGCAATAATACCCGAGGCAATGCGAAATGCGCTAAGTCCATGGCCCAGGTTCGCCGCGATGAGGCGATGTCCGGCAAAGTAAAACAGCACCTGTCGCTTGGCCAGCCATCGCACACGCACGATTCGGGCCCGGTATCCCACTCCGCCAATGGTAATATCCACCGTTGATCCGATTTGAATCGTGCATCCCCTGCGGCTCGCGAGACGGCTCAGGCCGATCTCATTGATGGCCGCCGTGGTGCCGCGATTTCCCTGCAGGGCGTCGGCCACAAGAAAAACTGCGGGCATGGGAATCGCATGATGCAGCGTCCAGAGGGAGGTGTTGCTGCGGTACAGCAGGAGTTTATTCCCCCGTGCCGTCACCCGCAGCGTTTGGCTGATCAGTTGTCGTTCCAGCCCCACAAGGGTGAAGGCCGGGGCGCTGTGTCCGTCGCCGATATGGAATCGAATCCGCCATCGCTGAGCCAGCAGGGGTCCGTTTGAGATGGATATTAAATTCCAGTCCAGCAGTCGGCCATGAATTCGGCGCGTCACGCGGATATGCAGGGCTCCGACCACGTAATGATCCAGATGCAGAATAAACCATCGGTTTGTATTGGGATTGCTGATCTGCCCCCGGGTATGCCGTAGAAATGACCAGTTGTATTTCAATCGGTGTGCCGATTCGGGAATCGGTCCCAGCGGTGCCGCTACGCCCGATCGCACCATCATCAGATGCAGCCCCGCAATCTGCGATCCGACCGTCAAGATCAGATTATGATCGCCACGGACAACCTGCATTTTCGCGGCGTTTTCCGCCGTCGGGGCCGATGATAGGAGTTTCCGCCAGCGGGCGAGATTCAAAATTCGGCGCCCGTCGAGGCGGCGAATAATATCCCCCGGCCGAAGACCGGCGGCCAGCAGCGACGGCGGCAATTCCTGATCCATAACCACCGCACCTCCCGCCTCCGGCATGCGCAGTGCGGAGAGTACTTTTTCATAAGCCCTGTCAATCGGATTGGCACCGGCGATTGACGATGCCACACCGACCGATATCAGACCGATCGGAATCGCGATGGCCCGGCATGTGCGGAGTTTCGCTGCCCGATGATCGTGGCCTCGTCGCTGCATCAGCGCACATCTTCGTGGAGCGGTTTTTCAAATTGAATCAGCAGATCGCTGTGCGAGGAATCCCACCGCGTCCCCACAATGTCATAGGCGAAGCCCACCGCCATCTGCACCATGGCTCGATGGCGATTGAGCGCTTCAAAGCGGCAGAATTCGTAACTGTGATTTTTCGCCCATTCATTCTGCGATTCAAGAAGCTGACGCCCGATTCCCTTGCGGCGAAAGTCCGCATGCACGCCGATCAGCCAGGTGTAGAACACCAGCGGCTTAAGCTCAAATCCAATGCAAAATCCGATCGGGCGATTATCCAGCGACGCGAGCATCACCAGCACGTTGTAACGCCCCTGGAAACGCCTCCGGAAATAATTCTGATCTTCCGTCGGACGGAAAATCTGATTGTACAATTCCACAATCACCGGCAATTGGGATTCGGTTACGATGGTGATATCAGCTTGGGCCATACCAAAGTCCACTTTCCGCGTCTATTTCATGCCCCACATCAGGGTGCAGAATCTCCGCGGGAAAATCATATCCCAAGCTGACATCCGGTTCAAAAGATGTGCCGCACCGATACGAGCAGTACTTACCGCCGCAGCGATAGCCGAATGGATACCGGGAAGCAGGATGCATCACCACCCAAAGCCCTTCATCGCGGCATATCCGCCACGGCCACAGCCCATGGCTGCAGCGTGATGAGTCCGCTCTTCGGATGTATGGCCGCCGGCTGGCCGGAGCCGGTCTTTCCGTCGACGACGTAAACCACAGTCGGTCGCCCCGGTAAGGCGACTTCCACCGACGCATCAGCCTTGTTGATCAGCAGCACCTTGCGCTTGCCGGTGGGAGTGATAAAACCGCGGGCGAAGATATCCGATGCCGACTGTTTTTGGCCGCCAAGAA
>JAJYZF010000034.1 GCA_021800165.1 Planctomycetota bacterium
TACATTTCTGGTCCGCATGCACTTTGGGTATTTATGGGGGGTGGATTGCCATTGGTCGTGGCCCCCGGCCCACGGATGAGGCTTTAAGGAAACAGGGAACTTGTTGCTTGAACTGGTCTGTAATGTGCGTGCTCCTTATGTTGTGCTTTTTTGGTGTGGTCGGTGGTTTTTGCGTTGCCATTTGCCTGCTTGCGCCCGCGTTAGTCCCGCCGAGCGGCATCGGCGTGGCGCTGGGCGCGTACGAGGCTCTCGTGGCCATCGCCTACCTCTGGATTTTTATAGGGTATTCCGTTCGGGCGTACCGACGGGTACTTGCCGGGGGTGAGCCAGCTTACCCGATGGCCAGGGGTTTCAGACTGTTTTAGGCACGCGCGTTGGCGAAGCGGCCGTCCAGCAATAACAGGAACAGGCTACCTATTAAAATGAATACCAGAATCGCCGACCAGGCGACGGCTTTGCCGCGAGAGGCGAGAGGCGAGAGTCGAGCAGGCGAGTCCCGATGGCCGCTCACCCGAACGGCGTTGGGCCTACGGGACCTCGGGAGATTTCGACATCCATCCCTCAACCGAGGTCTCAACGAAAGCGACGCAATGGGTGGCCGGGTGGGGAAAGATCTTCGCGCAGCGGCGGTGTACCCGAAATTCTTGCGTGTGATGAAAAAAATGTGGATTGTGGACCAATGGGCGTAGGTTGAGAGGCGGTCAGCCCGCGGCTATGCGCGATTACCATCGGTGATTGCACTGGCCGCACGACTCATGTATTCTTTCAGCCGTGGACGCAGATGTGGACTTTTACTTGGAGATACTGCAATGGCGGAAAAGACCGCAACAAAAAAACGCCCGGCCCGGCAGCAGATGCTGGAGGCCTTGGCGGAAAGCGAAAAAAGCGTTACCGAACGTCGTGAGGTTGCGGGAACCCCTGAAGAGAAGCTCGCCACCAAGGCTATTACAGAAGCTGTGACTGCCGCCGAGGAACTCTCCAATCGGGGTGTGGTGCAGTCGATCGGGGAACTCAAATCCAGCATCGGGCGACTGTTGGGAGAGCTTTCTGATCGGCTGGAAGAACAGGTTGCCCGGTACACGCAGGTGCAGCGGGCGATCTTGGCCAAAGATAAGGAACTCAAGGATATTTACGAAATACAGCGTTCCGCTTCGACGCTCACGGCCTTGATTGATGCCCATGCGCGAGAGCGTGAAAAAGTGGAGCAGGAAATCACTGCTGCCAAAGAGCAACTTGAGCGTGAGGTCGCGCAGACGCGGGAATCCTGGGAGCAGGAAAAACGCCAGCGCGAGGCCGAAATGAAGGAACGCGATCTGGCCGAGCAGAAACGCCGCGAGCGGGAGAAGGAAGAGTACCGATACAGTTTTTCACGCGAACAGCAGCAGGCTAAAGATCAGTTCGCCGATCAGATGGCCAAGGCGCAAAAAGAATGGGATGAGCGCAAGTCGAAGTTGGAAGCGGACCTTGCCCAGCGTCAGCAGACGATCAAGATTCAGGAACAGGAAGTAAATCAGCTTAGGCAAAAAGTGGAGGCGTTCCCGAAAGAGTTGGAAGTCGTAACCGCCAGAGTGATCAAAGAGACCACCGCACGCCTGCAACAGGAGGCTACGGCGCGTGAGCAACTATTAAAACAGGAGTTTGATGGCCAGAAAAATGTACAAAGCACGCGGATTGCTTCGCTGGAGCAGCAGGTTGCGGAGCAGGCCGAGCGTTTAACCAAGTTGTTGGGGCAGGCGGAAAAGGCCTACGCCCAGGTACAGGAAATCGCGGTGCGGGCGATTGAAGGATCGGCCAGCGCCAAGCAACTGGCTCATTTGCAGCAGCTTTTAGCGGAACAGGGGCGCAAGCCAACGTCGGATCGATGAACGGCGACATGTGCACACGCTGGAAACCATAATGCGGTGTCGTATCCCTTTGGGGCGGAGACCGCATCCCAGCGAAAAGGAAGGCTGCACCGAGACTGTTCACTTCCCGCCAACGATCAGGCGATCATACCCGGTAGCGTCCGGAGCGCTGGTCTTTCGGGAGGTTTTCCCCAGCCCGGCGGCGTAGGCTCGCGGGGCCAGCCGCGGGAGGTAATCGATAAATACGCCTCTGGCCCTTGCGGCCCAAAACGTCCGATAATTCGGCGTAGCGACATTGAAGGTGACGTACCGGCATCGTTATTTCAGCGGATGCCGTTCTCTTTTATGTCTGAAAAGAACGGCACGTTCCGACGTGGCTTGGGCTAAAATGACAACGCACGGTGCCTCAAGCGATGGGGCCTTCACATTCCGTGGAACATGCTATAATCTAACGCGGTCTTTTGCATAGGGCTTATATGGAAAAACCTGTTGCCCTGCACACCATTTTTGAAGCCCGCTACGAGCATGGCTATCGCTATTTGGATCGTTGTGGCGACGCGATGTTGACGCTTGAGTCCCTTCGTCTTTAACTCGTCGTCATGCTCCCGACTCCCGTCTCGCGGGCCGCAGCCCGCGCCCTCCGTCTTCCTTGAGCTCTACTGCTCAACTCTCTACTTTCACCCGTCTCGCGCAGCGCCCCCCATCCTCCGCGCTCTCCGCGTCTCTGCGTGAGGCCCGTCCTCTGTGCCCGGAGTTTATCCCCGCTCCCGTTAAGGCATCGATGCCGAAATCCCGATGGGGCAGGAGCCGGGTATCGGGACTGATCGCTGAAAGCGGACCGCTTCCCAGCATCCCCCTCCGTCCGTCCTCCGCGTACCTCTGCGTCCCCTGCGGTGAACACCCTGCGGGCCGCCGCCCGCGCCATTACCCTCCCCCATACCCCGCCTACCACCCATCAACGGAACTCCCGATGGAAGGCTCATCTGCCCAGTGCAGCCAAGCTTCGTTCCGCCCGACCGCAGGCCCCAAACCGCCCGCGATCACTGACAAGTAAATACGTGTAGGTCGCGTGGCCCCGCCGAAGCCACAGGCCAGGCACCACACCAAAATAAGGAATTCGACCCATGCCCATGCTGCGCCTGCAACAAGCACAAAACCGACCTCTAACCCGGAAAATTAAAAATGTTTGGCCACATTGGCCATCTTGGCCATCTTACCCCAAAACCCCAACAAAACCGCCCATTTTTCAACCTGTCCAAGATGGCAAACCACAAAACCTTGGCCATCTTGCCCGTCCCCGCACTCCCGTTAAGGCATGGATGCCGAAATCCCGATGTGCCAGGAGCCAAGCATCGGGACCTCCTGACTCCTTCCTCCTGTCTCCTCGTAAAAAAACTTGCTGATCTTGTCGATCTTGACAATCTTGCCCAAAAATCCAACGCTGCTCCTCTACACTACAGCCCGATAAATCCTTTGCACAGCGCACAGCCTTTGTTTACACGCCACGCATCGGGACTGACCGCTGATCGCTTCCCAGTATCCCCCTCCGTCCGTCCTTCGTGAACCTTCGTGTCTAATCCCCGCCGCTCCTGCCACCTCACATTGGCTTCCGGCGTGATTTGGCGTTAAACTGCTCTTGGCAATGGCCTATGGAGAATTGTTGACATGGTGCATGAAATTCGGGGTTCGCTGGTCGTGCAACCCAAACAAAAATACGCCTTGGTCACCGCGGAATTTAACCGTCTCATTACCACGCGTCTGCTCGATGCCGCCGTCGATGCCCTCCTGCGCCATGGTGCCACGGAGGATCAGATTACTAAAATCTGGGTGCCCGGCAGTTTGGAACTTCCGACCGCCGCCCGCCAACTGGCCCAAACTGGTCTATTTTCAGCCATTATTTGCCTGGGATGCATTATTCGCGGCCAAACCGCACACTTCGACCATGTGGCAACGCAAGCCGCCGCCGGCATCGCCGCCGTCGGCCGTGAGACCGGCGTGCCCACCCTCTTCGGCGTCATTACCGCCGATACTACGGAGCAGGCCATGGATCGGTCCGGCCTCAAAATGGGCAACATCGGCTGGAACGATGCCTGTGCCGCCATTGAAATGGCCGGCGTGATGGAGCAGATCAAAAAGCTCAAGTGAAATGGTTGCGGCCGCAGTCGGCGGAATCGGGCGTTAGCCTCTTGCAACGCCGCAAACGGCCTGCCTTGCACCCAAGTCCCGGTCGGCCATTGAGCGCCGCATGGAGAATCTTTGTGTTTCAGCAGCAAAAATCAGCTCGAAAAATTGCCCTGCAAGCCCTCTTTCAGGCGGATGTCCAAGGCCCCGACTTTCTGGCGGAAATTTTGCCGCAATTTATCGCCAGTGCCGCCGAGGATATCGATGTACGGGAACTGGCAACTTCCATGGTGCTGGGTGCCTGGGGCTACCATGAAACCGCCGATCAATGGATAACGCAGTTTTCCCCGCGCTGGTCCATCAGTCGAATGCCCACGGTAGATCGCAATATCCTGCGCCTTGCGGCCTGGGAGCTTACCAACCGCGCCGATGTGCCCCCCAAGGTGGTTTTGGATGAAGCGATTAATTTAGCCCGCGAATTTTCCACCGATGAAAGCGCAGCCTTCATCAACGGAGTTCTCGATGCCGCCTTAAAGGATTATCTTTTGCGGACCGGAAAAACTCTCTGAACCCTTTTATACCGCGCTGCCGCCGGCAATCATCACCGGCACCACCAGGCTAAACGTAGCCCCTTTACCCAGCGCACTGACCACTTCTATTTTGCCCTGCAGCAGGGTTGCCAGCTCCCGGCTGATGGCCAGCCCCAAGCCAGTGCCGCTGTGCTGACGCGTGACGGAAGCATCCAACTGATGAAATTTTTCAAAAATTTCCGCCTGATGTTCCGGGGCAATCCCCGGTCCGGTGTCGCTGACCGAGACCCGCACATGTTGTGGATCGAGATTCTCCACGGCAATTTTGATCTTGCCATCCTGCGGCGTGAATTTTACCGCATTGGAAACAAAATTGTATAAAATCTGCCCAAACCGGCCCGGATCCGTCTGCACCAGGGGAATGTCCTTATCGACGGCCAGCGTCAAATCAATCCCCTTTTTCTGGGCCAGCGGTTTCATGAAGTTAATCAATGACTCGCAGACATCCGGCACGTTGATGCGCTCCTGGCGCAGAACAATCTTTCCGGCTTCAATTTTGGCCAAGTCCAGCAGATCATTGATTAAATCCAGCAGTTGCCGGGCGCTGTTTTGAATATTTTCCAGATACCGGGCCAGTTTGGCATCACTCCGGAGCGCTTCGCTGTTGCTTAGCAGTTCCGCAAAACCGATAATGGCATTCAGGGGAGTCCGCAGTTCGTGACTCACGTTGGTAAGAAATTCGCTTTTTACCCGATTGGCGGTAAACAGGTCCACGTTGGACTGGGCCAACTCGCCCACACGTGTATCCAGACTGCGGTTGCTGGCTTCCAATTGATCCTGCGAATTTTTTAGCGTTGTGAGCATGGTATTGAAGGTGTCGGACAGTTGTTCAAATTCATCACCGGTGGTTATGGCGGAACGAATGGCCAAATCGCCCGCCGCGACTTTCTCGGCCGTGTTTTTCAGCACCCGCACCGGTTGCAGAATCAGCCGCGTGGTGATGAGATAAAAAACAATGATGGCCAAGGTTCCGCCGATTAAGCCCGAAACTACAATGACAATCCGGTTCAGCAGCAATTGATTTTCCGGCACATGCACCGGCATATCCACCCGCACCACCGCCACCAGCGGATGTCGCGTGCCTGTCGGCAAGATCACTGGCTTTGGTCTGGAGGTAGCGGGGCGTGTGGCCGCCGTGGATGCCGGGAGCAGGGCTTTGGCCGTAAGCCGTCGGGTCGTTGGGCCTAAGGCTCTCGGCGATACCCGGCCGGGCCGTGGGGCAAACCAGGCCGTCCAGTTGGCATGACATGGCAGACACGATCGGCTCGCCCGCACCGCCGCCGCGTATTGGTATATTCGCCGATGATTGGGACCGGGTTTGACCAGGCCGAATTGCTGCAAATTTCCGCGATTCAAAAACGCGGTCACGGCCCGCAGAGTAACCTCATCGGCACCGCGCGGGGGCATATCCGGCGCTTGCAACGGCAGGATTTTCGGCATGGGGTAATGTTCACCCGGCAACTGGGCCAGATTCCACCGCACCAGGGCCTTTTTGGAGACAGGAGAGGCCGTCAACTCCATGTCCGCCCTCCCTTGCTCGTGAACCTGCCGCAATGCCAGATCGGCCACCACATGGGCTTCGTAGACGGGCTGGCGCGCAGTCAACTGTTCCATACGCTGCCACGGAACCGCCAGTGCACCGGTGATAATAACCAAGACCGCCAACCCAAATAGCAATTGGCACTTGGCCGCCAGAGATATGGAGAGCTCACGCTTCAATGTCGTTCTTCAATACTCATCTCATGCGCTCGCCGCAGGTGCATACGCAGGACGGTGTAATAACCCAACACCGCCCCGGCCAAACCCGCACCCACGTAATCAATGGGTAACGCGCCTGCCATAGGTACGCCAGCTTGCCCCGGATACCGCGGAACGCTGTGCATGGAGAAAAAGTACAGCACTGCGGCGGTTATCGGTATGCCCGGCCATATCGCCCATGGGCTGACCTCGGGAAAAACGGCCCCCGCGGCAAACGCCCCCGCGGCAAACGCAATAAAGCTCGCAAAAAACACCTGTCCCACAAACTGCGAGCGCAGCAGAATCATCAGCACCAGTGAAGCTACCGCTGCCGTGATGACCAGACCGCCGAGGTTAATCAACACGCCTCTAGCCATTTTACCACGGTTCACCCGGCCGGCCTGAATGGCCGAGGCCGTCAATGGCATAACCAGGCCCTCAAGCTGCATTTCCGGCAGGGGCAGGCCATCCAGCCCGGCCAGATGAATCCAGAGGCGGTTGCGAAAGATGAGGCGGTAAAACACCCGGGAAATCGCCTCGCCGGCCAGCACAAACACCACCCAAAACACGCATTGCCACTGCAACACATGGTACATGCGCGGCAACGCCCCCGGACTCTGCAAAAGCAACAGGTTGGTCATCGGTCCCCATTTGTGGCCCAGGATGCATAACCCCACCGCCGTCGTGAGCAGCCCGGAATGAGGTGTATCCGGCCAGGTGATCAACATGCCCATAAAGATGGCCACGACCAGCGCCATGAGCATGACCAATTCCGCTTCCAGCGACCCGGCCGGCCCCCACGCCGCGATCCAGGCACCCTGTTGCCACGGTGAAGCCAAAAGATGATTGCCAATCCAGTTAAACAGCAAACCAGCAGCCACCATCGCCAGAACGTAACGGACCTGCCGCAGCGCATTGTAGCTGAAAGTACCCGCCCAATGTTGCAGCCGATCGCCCGCCAGCGCGTCCACCGCCCCGGCTGGAACTTGATCCGAATTGACTTTACTCATGACCTCAGGCCCGTTCATTCAACGCCTCCGGCTTATAAAAATGCCGGCATCGGCAACAACCCAATTCGGTCCGGCGGCTTATTTTACGGTCCAATGTGATAAACGCATACCGTGTCATTGATTTCAAAGACCAGTGCATCATCGACGACCATCCAGTCACTGATGAATGGCCCTTGGGGTGATCGCGCGGACTCCACCAGCCGTTGATTGAGTTCCACCGTGCCGTTATCCAGCCGTCCCTGGTGATCTTGCTGATTGATGAGAAACAGCTTAACGGCATGTTGCGTGGTGCCTAACGGTCCCTGGGCCAGCAGTGCCATATCTGGATTGGCCATGGAAACGCCGGAAAACGGCGGCGTGCGGGACTTCATAAATACCGCGCGCCAGCGGGTTTGGCCACTGCGCGTGGACAACGCCGTGACAGAACGCGGCGAGACCACCACCACCGTATCGCGGTTAAGAAAAGTGGCCACGGCCATGGGCACTTGCGCCGTACCGCCGGCGGCAATACTATCCACCTGCCACCGCTTGGCACCGTCGCCAAGGCGTAGAGAACGCAATCCAGTCCCCTGGGTGATGATCAGACCATCCTGTGAAAGTGTCGACGCCTGTGGAAAGGGAACGTCCAGACCGAGCCGGTTCCACACCGGCGCATTCATGGAGTTGCTCAGGTTATACGCCATGGCATTGTGCGGACCTACGACGTACAAGGTTCCGTCCGGTCCGGCGGCCGCCCATGCGGCGCGCTCCCCGGGGGGCAGGCCAATGGCACCCTCCACCTTTCCGCTCACCTCATCCACGACCACCATCGTCTTCACCGGATAGTCCATCAGCGCAACCAGGAGATATCCGGTTCCCAGCACCCGCGAAATCTGCCCATAGCGGCTTAGATTCATTGGTGCTCCCCAGACCGGTCGGCCCGTCTTAAGGCTGATGGCGGCAAGGCTCTGGTTGCCGACTTCAATTAGTTCATCGCCGACAATCTTAAGCGCGGCATACGCTGTCGGCCCCAATATCTGCTGCAACTCCATCGGATTGTGGGCAAAGACCCGTTCAAATGCCAACAGGCCGTTGTTCGGGGCTACCATTCCAGGTTGCCCGATGACCATACCATTGATCATCATGATGCCCGGCTGCGCTACGGGAAATGGTTGCTGCTGTACTGCTGCGTGTAATGCGCCAACCCTCTGCCGGGAACCTGCCAGCGAGGCGGTCCATCGCACTGTACCGTTGGCCAGACGCACGCACATGGCTTGGTCCGCTGTGGCCAGAATAGCGTAGTCATGCACAAATCCAATCAGGGCAATGTGTGGCGCGGGGAAGCTGGCTTTCCATCTCAAAGCTATAGTGGCAGAGTCATAGCAGGACAATTGGGTCGCTGTCCCGATTGCATTAGCCACCAGAAAAATATCCGACCTGTGTAAAGCCCGGGCCCGATCCAGGGGTTTGAGAAATAATCCGGCGATCGGCGTATGTACGGCCAGGGCGTCCCCGGACTGGTAAGCCAGATGAGGCAGATGATAGAGGGCATCGGGGGGGGCAATCCGCTCAATTCGCAGCACTTGCTGGGCGAAACTGATGGTTTTTCCGGCGGATTGCCACGAGAATGTGGGATACAATTCCACCCCGCGACGGGCCAAAGCCAGCGCCGTGTTCCAATGTCCGCGGTGCAGGTTATTGCCAATCATTCGGGCGACCACCCGGGCCTTTTGGGTGGGGTCTGTCAGATGATTTTTCAGCCAAATTAACAGATTATTTTCTGGCCCCCACTGTTGATGCCCACGCTCTATGGCGATCAACTTCCAGGCTGCCGTCGTCGCCGCGGTACTGTTGGGGAAACGATGTATCACCCGCAGGAGATCATCCGGATGAGCCGCCAGAAGCGTTTGGGCCTGCATTTCCGCAGGCTGGTAGGCGGCAACACCCAGCCGGGCAATAATCGCGTTGGAAATCTCCGCTTCGGCGGCGATGCCGGCGAGCACGACACCATTTGCCTGCTCCAAGGGCGCATTTCGATAGCTGGACCGAGCCAAAATCTCTTGCAGCAACGTCAGGGCATGAGGAGCATCCAGCAACTTCACATACGATTCGGCCTGATTCATGCGCCACGCCACCTGTTGCCGATTGGATCGGGCCACCAGGCTCGCGATACGATAGTAAAACAACGATTCCTGTTGCCGACGGTGCGTGCGGTCGTGACGGAGCAAATCTCCAAAGCGCATGGTGAGATGAAAGATGCGGTCCAAAATCGTCAAGTCCGAGGAGGCTGCGGCATTGGCTTTGGCGGCGGCCAACTGCATCATCTGGCGGGATAGACGGTCATGCCCGGTGCGAAAGGCGATCGCCGAGAGCGTTAAATACCTCAGTGGGTCATTCGGGTGCGTCTTGATCTGGGCAAGATCATAAGCCAAGGCGGTTTTCCACCGCGCGTAGGCGGTGATGGTATCGTCGTTCACCGTGATAATTTCCTGGCGGGTGACCAGCAGGTTGCCCGGCAAGCCTGGTCTGTTTTTCCCGGCTGCCGGCCAGGGAATAAGGGGTTGCGACATGCCCGTACCCACCGCCACCCGCAGCAGCCCCTGCTTCATTGGCAGATAAACGAAACGGGAAGTCAACACCGGCCGGGCCGAGAGAATACCAAATTGGGCAATGGGTGAAGAATGCCAAGCCGATGTTCCGCTGGCTAGATCAAAGGCCTCCACCCGTCGACCTACCACCACGAGCTGATGGTCAATGACTCCGAGTGTCAACAAAGCCCTGGTGGGATTGTGACAGACAATGGTGCGGACAATTTGACCGTTGGATTGGGCGTAAACGTAGATATGACCGGTGGCCGCCGCGGAGTCACAGGTGATAACCAGGCCATGATAAGTCAACGGCGCGTTGACTTGCCAAGGCAACGTCCGGGATGTGATGCCATTGAAGTACATCTGATTTTGCGGCAAGGGAGGTTGCGGCGTCAGGTGCAGCCACACAATTTTGCCCAGCCGGGCATCGATGGCCATCGTCGCTCCAAAGCCGGTGTCCACATTGACCACACCACCAGCCATGGACAGCACCGCATTGACCTTCGCGGCCGGCCCGTAGCCCTGTGAGGCGATGGAGCAAAGATATGCGCGCCACACCACCGCCCCGGTACGTCTGTTTAAGCGTAGCAGATACATTTGTTCCGCGACGTTGACTGGAGCCGCACAGGCTAAAACATACACGCCGCTTCCCTGCACCATCGGAGAAGTCATCAGGGTGAAACCTCCTTTGAGAGTCGGCGGTGCCAAAGTGCTCGATGCACGACTCCAAACCAGGCGGCCATTGCGCCGGTCCAGGCAAATCAACCGCACGGGTGGCAATCCACCCCATCCGTAGGGATTGAATGCCTGTGGTCCCTGCGTTGGTAAAATGCTGTAGAGCCTATTGCCGGCCAGAGCACATTCCAGATGATCCACGGATGATGCCAACATGTTGAAGCTGCCGCCGGACGGGTTCGAGGCCGCCGCGAACACGGCCGGATACCGCCAGAGCACAAAGCCGGAGGCCCCGTTCAACGCAATGATTTGTGTTGAGGTGTTGACATATAATGTTCCCGTACCCGCGGTGGGAAACGCGTACATAATTTGCGGCTGACCATTGAGCCAGCTACTGGCGTTACCCAGCGAAAATATCTGAATTTTCTGCTGGCGCAGTTGCGCTTGCTGCGCTGGATTGATGGTGGAATTTGGGCGCGCCGCGGTCTGACCGAGGGTGTCGGTCCAAAGCAAGGCTCCGGGAAGGCTGTGCGAATGGGCAATACGATTTCGCTGATTATTGCCCGCGTAGGTGGGCCAACCATTCTCCAAGCGGTGCGCTGCGGCCTCCAGCCAACTCCGCTTTGCGCACGCGGCGGTCAATGCCGTCACCAAATTGACGTGCCGGCCGCCGAACAACCCCATGGCCTTGGGATACGCTTGCGAGAGACGCGCAGCCAGCTTCGACGATAGACCGTCTTCTCCACCAAGATGCGCCGCCAGCGCCGCCCGAAACAGCAACATCGGACGCTGGCCGGTCATACCCGGGTGCTGCAGAAGCGCCACCCACAATTGGGCGGCCTCGTCAAAATCACCTCGTTCAAAGAGCCATGACGCCCCAATGCTCAACCCTTTGGCCGCCACCCCCGATGGAAAGTAACGACGGCCGGCTTGCAGCAGACGCGTCAAATTGTGTTCTCGTATCGCCGCGCGAATTTTAGTCTGTGCTTCCGGACCGTAGATCTGGTCGTACACCGACCGCTGCGCCAAGGGCAATGCCAGCAATATGGACCACACACGACGTTGAATGGTAACGTACACATCCCCCGATCCACGGATCACTTTGTTGCCATACCTATCCGCGATTTTTTGAAATAAACGCATGGCGGAAGCCGTGTGGCCGCTGCTTAGAAGACGACGAGCCTTCCGCATTAAATCCGCGGCTCCAAAGGAATCGTTCACCTGTATCAACCGAAAAGTCGGATTGTCTTTGCCGCCCGCATGTGGCTTACCACCAACGGCCGGCGGCATCGTGCGAATCATCGGACCGCCGGGATTGATGTGCAGCAACACTTGACCAGGCAGTGACGCGACTGCGGCAAATACCACGACCACAGCGGCGGCAATCAATGCGGCCCAGTTTCCAGTCGACAAGTGTTGTGCCGTCGGGGCTAGGCCGGCAGAAGGTTTTGTTGGATAACTTTTCATACACACCCCATGACAATCGTTGAAAGATCACGTTGGATTATTGTTCGGCTGGCTAAGAAAATAACGTCCCCAGAGCAAGTCCAGCGTCTGGCGGGTTTCGGCCGATATTTTGGTTTTGTCAGACCATATCGCCAGCTCCAAAGCCCGGTGCGCCGGAAATTCTTCGTGCCGTCTCGCCCACACCCGTGGTATGGCCGCCCGGATCAGAGCCATGGCATTGGCCGTCGCAGCCCGAAGATGACTGATGATCTCCTCCAGTAGTTGCAGTTTCCCAGTCTCGGCCTGATGCGGCCGCCAGCAATCGTAGTCGGTTACCAGCGCGATCGCCGCATAACTGATTTCCGCTTCCCGAGCCAATTTTGCCTCTGGCATTAAAGTCATGCCAATGAGGTCCGCCCCCCAACTTCGATGCAAAATGGACTCCGCCCGTGTCGAAAATGCCGGACCTTCCATGCACAGGTACGTTCCACGGTCATGGACCTTCAATGATGGCAAATTACGCTGGCCGGTTTCCATGATTATTTGACGCAGAACCGGGCATACCGGTTCCGCAAATTCTACATGCACGGCCGTATTTTCAAAAAAAGTTCCAGTTCGTCGTACTGTCCGGTCTATGGCCTGATCGACCAGCACCAGATCACGCGGTTTCATGGCCTCATTGAGGCTGCCGACCGCACCAGAGGCAATAATCCACCGACACCCCACGGCCTTAAGAGCGTAAATATTGGCCCGATACGGTATTTGTGTTGGATTGAGCAGATGGCCGGTGCCGTGACGGGAAAGAATGGCCACCGGCACCCCATCCCAATCACCAAGTATCGGTGGCGCAGCCGGACGACCAAACGGAGTATCAATCTCTACCACGTGTCCATGGTCGGCTGGTCGCAGTAGTTCTTCCAAGCCTGAGCCACCTATGATTCCGATCCGATCTTCCATATTGAAGACATTCTCCAAGACCATCACCTTGGCCGGATGTACCAGCCCTTGCCCTCGCGATGATCATACCCCAACTGGCCAGTCGTTGCCCGCTGCGGAGCCTGCCTGATCCCCCGTGGGACCAATCGGGCCGCCGGTGTATCAGAGCCGTTGAAATTGGCGGCGGTAGCCACTGGGAGTGAGGCCCACAATTTGTTTGAACCGCCGCGAAAAATGAAACTCATCGCAGTAGCCGCAGGCAGACGCAATTTTTGCGCACGTTTCCCGATGGCAACGCAACAGCCCACAGGCACGGGCCATCACCCGTTCCGACGCGTAACGCCCCGGGGATATCCCGCCAAGTTTTTGAAACCTCTTGCGAAAGGTTTCGTAGGTTTCGCCCATAGCCTCGGCTGCGGCCGCCACATTAACTTCATCCGCACGGGTGAAGCCATCCAGTAAACCCTTCGCACGCCGCAGCCAATCGGTATCCGCGGCGTTGTTTCGGGTTTCTTGCGTCATCTGCATCAGAAATTCCTGCACCGCCAGCATAGCCTCCATCGGAGTTTTGCTTTCCACGCTGCCCGCAAGGCGGGGCAGCCAGTAAGCTGGAGGCTCCAGGTGAACGACTTTTGCGCTAAGCGCCTGCTCACGTCGCCACAAATCAAAAATGGGACCGTCAAATACCACATAAAATTCATTCCAGGAATCGTCGGAGTCCGGCCGCGGTCCATACCGGTGCGGCAAATCCGGATACACAACGATTAAGTCCCCGGACCGCAGCACCTGCACTGTGCCCAACGCATCTTGATACAAACCCGCCCCACGGTGCAGGTACACCAAAGCATAACTTCCCAAAATGCGCATCCGGTCCCAGCCAATCCCTACGCTTTTGTAGAGATAGCCCGCCAGTGTTACCCGACCCAAGTTTTGTCGGCTCACATCGCTCCAAGTTACGCGGCTGCGTTCGGACATGAAATATCTCCTGCCTACCGGCTTGCCAAATTATACATGGAGTCGTCCAAAATGGCCATGGCGTTGCCCCAGCCCCTTCCGGCATAATAGGGTGGTGGTTGGCGTTGGATCACACCACCTATCATTGAAAGGACGACTTGATGACAACTATCAACACCATTGAGCAAAGACGGGTCATTCGTTCTCATGGAGTATTTCTTGATACCACGCCGGAGAACTTCGGATATTTACGGGATTCCACGGATCTGTTGGGTGATCCCGTCGGCCAGCGCGAGCGCATGGCCCACGATGGCTACCTGTTTTTGCCGGGGCTGTTAAATCGCGGCGAGGTGCTCGCGGCGCGGGCAGAGGTGGTGCGCCGGCTCTCTGAAGGAGGCATCCTCAAGACCGGCACCGATCCCATGGACGCCATCATCGCACCGGGCAAAACCTGCGCATTCCTGCCGGAACTGGCCTTAAACAATACGCCCATGGCCAAGGTGCTATACGCAGGCCCTATGATGGCCTTTTTTGCAACGTTTTTTGGCGAACCCGTTCGCCACTTTGATTTCACCTGGTTCCGCGCTATTTCCCCCGGGAACGGAACTCCCTCGCATTGTGACAGCGTGTACATGAACCGCGGCACACAGCGCCTCTACACCGCGTGGACGCCCTTTGGAGATGTTTCCCTTGAGCTTGGCGGCCTGATGGTGCTGGAAGGATCTAACAATAACCAGAGACTCAAGGAAACCTACGGCTCGCAGGATGTGGACAGCTTCTGTGAAAATAAGCCGGATGCTAAAAAATGGGGCAAGGCGTGGGGCACCGGTGGCTCACTGCATGGCAATCCGAATCAAATCCGAAAATCCGTAGCCGCCGGCAGTCCCTTTGGCGGACGCTGGCTCACTAGCGAATACCGAGCCGGCGACGTATTGCTTTTTTCCATCTATACCGTCCATGCTTCGCTGGACAACACCACGACCGATCGTATTCGCTTTTCATCCGACACCCGTTACCAGCCGGCCAGCGAACCCGCGGACGCACGCTGGATCGGCCCCAACCCCATCGGCCACGGCCCGGCCGGTAAAAAGGGAAAAATCTGCTAAGGGCCTTAGACCCACAATTTGCCAGGATTGATTATGGTGAGTTCATCCACCTTGTCTTGCCCAACGAGGTCCACGGCACGCCGCAAACCACCCAGCCGGGTAGGCAAATGTTCTGGGCGATGGCAATCCGAGCCGAGCATAAAATAGCGGTGCTCCAGCAAATAACGCTCCGCCAGTCCGCGGCCGTCTTCACCCTCCGATCCGCCCAATGGGCCTAAATTGCCCTGAAAAAGTATCTCACGCGACGCCAACTCGTCGATAAAGTCCGGATTCAACCGCAAAGAGTCCATTCTCTCCGGATGAGCCAGAATCACGGTTAGCCCCTTGGCCTGAAGCCAGTCCACGCACTCATCGGCCCACCACGGCCAGTCCGGCTCCCACAGATCGACCAAAACATACGATGTGTTGAACCCGAAGGTGGGAATTCGCGACGTGTCCGACAGCGATAAAATGCGCGGTGATAGCCGCAACTCACCACCCGGGCGCAACTCCACCGCAATGCCGTCCGCCACCAGAAACTTTTGCAGCCGCTCCAGGCCGGCGGTCACTTCCGCGGGGGCTAGATCCCCGAATTCCATGGCCCCGGTATGCGGCGTGACAAAAAATTTCGTGTACCCGCGATGCCAAAAGGCGCGCAGACAGGCGATAGACTCCAGCGGTGTCTTACAGCCGTCGTCCACCCCTGGCAAAAAGTGATTGTGAACATCAATGCGCGTCATGCACCAATATTTCCGATCAGGTCAGCGTGCAGGCCCCGGCAGGCTTACGCGCTGGAGGCCTCCATGGCCGCGTCGCTGCGGCTCATGCGTTTTCTCTCATTTTCTTTGAGATAGCGCTTGCGCAGACGAATATTTTTAGGCGTAATTTCCACCAGCTCATCATCCTCAATGTATTCCAGAGCCAGCTCCAGCGACATGTCACGAGGGGGCTTAAGGATGATATTTTTATCGCTGGCCGTGGTCCGCATGTTGGACAATTTCTTTTCGCGGCACACGTTCACCGGAATATCCGTGTCTTTGTTGTATTCGCCCACCACCATGCCCTCATAAACCTCATCCCCGGGTTTAACGAACATGACCCCGCGTTCCTGAAGCGTATCGAGCGCGAAAGCGTTGGCCGAGCCATTTTCCATGCTGACCATCACGCCATTTTGCCGCCCCGGCAGAGCCCCGCGAATAAATTGATAGTCGTGAAAGGTGTGGTGCATCACTGCTTCACCCTGGGTCGCATTGAGCAAACGCGTGCGCAGGCCGATAAGCCCCCGCGCCGGAATCGTGAATTCCAGATGGGTCATATTGCCTTTGGTATCCATCTTGACCAGTTCCCCACGGCGATTGCCGATGGCTTCCATAACCGCTCCGACCGCCGACTGCGGAACATCAATGACCAGATTTTCCACCGGCTCGCACTTGTGGCCGTTGAGTTCTTTGAAAATCACTTTGGGTTTGGAAACTTGGAGTTCATAGCCTTCGCGGCGCATATTTTCAATCAGCACGCCCAGGTGCAAAAGGCCGCGGCCGCTCACCCGCAGCGAATCGGCCGACGCCGTATCTTCCACCCGCAGCGCCACATTACTTTGCAGCTCGCGCATCAACCGGTCACGAAGGTTGCGGCTGGTAACAAACTTCCCTTCACGGCCCGCCAGCGGCGAATCGTTGACACTGAAGATCATACTTAGCGTTGGTTCGTCCACGTCGATCAGGGGTAAAGCGTCGGGATGTTCCGGTGTGGCAATGGTATCGCCAATGTCCACATCCTCAATACCGACCACCGCGCAAATATCACCGGCCTCGGCGTGCTGGGTCTTTTCCCGGGCCAGACCTGCAAACAAAAATAACTCCACAATGGAATGGCTTTCAATCTTGCCGTTTCGTTTTACCAGAGCCACCTTCTGGCCTTTGTTTAACACGCCGTTAAACACCCGCCCAATGCCGATACGCCCGACATATTCGTTATAGTCGATGTTGGTAATCTGCATCTGCAGCGGCTTTTCCAGGTCCGCCACGGGACCGGGAATTTTGTTCACAATGGTTTCCATCAGCGGACGCATATCCTGGTTGGAATCCTTAACATCCAGCCGGGCAAAGCCGGCCCGGCCGGAAGCGTACACCACCGGAAAATCCAGGGCGTCATCATCCGCTTCCAGTTCCACAAATAGATCGAAGATTTCATTAAGCACTTCATCCGGCCGGCAATCCAACCGATCAATCTTGTTGATGACCACAATCGGCTTGATGTGATAATGAAACGCCTTGCGCAAAACAAAACGGGTCTGCGGCATCGGGCCTTCAAAGGCATCCACCAGCAGCAGCACCCCATCGGCCATTTTCAATACGCGTTCCACCTCGCCGCCGAAATCGGCGTGGCCCGGCGTATCAATAATGTTGATCTTACGCACCACACCACGCACATCGGTATAGTTCATCGCCACATTTTTGGCCAAAATGGTGATCCCGCGTTCCCGCTCCAGCGGGTTATTGTCCAGAATCAACGTGTCGGTGGACATCTGCGTCTGGTTGTCGCGGAACATGCCCGATTGCCGCAGCAAAGCATCCACCAGCGTGGTTTTGCCATGATCCACGTGTGCAATAATGGCGATGTTGCGTAATTCGTCTCGTCTTTTCATTACCAAGCTCATTTCAATGATTGGGACCGCAAGCTCTCGCCAAATCCCGGCAAGGCCCGTGGCGATCAAAGGTTTGTTAAAATGCGACTTCCATCATCCGGTTAAGGCGGCCCCAAGCCACCCAGCCGCATCGAGCCGTGTAATCTACCATAATCTGGTCAAAACAAAAAGCGATGCGATGCCACGGCGGGGCAGCGGGGCAGCGGTAGTACTAACGGGCTTTCTCACCTGTTGCAAATATGTTTACCGCTCGTTACGCACTGCGAGAGGCGGGTGAACATAAACCACGAAATAAATAGCGCGGTGGCGGCCGTTCTGTGAGCCCACCCTATCGCATCTGTAGTCAACGCGGCAATTCACGACACATTTGAGGTTGTGTTAGGCCCGCAAAACTCGGTCTTTTGTTGGAGTGCGGTCATAGATTGTGGGAATCGCGGGAGCGGTGTGTTTGGCAGAAAGCCAGATCCGCAACATGTGGGCACGATTCCCGTGGCAAAAAGGGCGACATTCGCTCTGGCATTGATTTTGGGCGGAAGCGGACCGTTGCCCCAAAATCTGGCCGCACCCGTCCGAGCGCACTTGTTGGATGCCCTCAGATGGCCTAAACTATTGTACGAGTCAGGCCAACCTGCCGGGCGGCATTTCCTCTCTTTGCCTTAAACCACTGGCAAAGGACTGGTAAGGCCGACCACAGCCGTTCGGACTCGTCCGGCATGTCAGGCCCCGCCAACTGGATAGGACCGAGGCTGAATTAGCGGGAATTTTTACAGGAAACTCATGACCAACCGTACCCATTTGGAACTGCCCGAAGCCTTTGCGGCCCTGGGCTTGGATAATGCAATCTTACTGGCTCTGGCGGAAATTAATTTTCGGGAGCCTTCGGAAATACAAAAGCGTTTGATCCCCGTGGCCCTGCGCGGTGTGGATGTTATCGGGCAAGCCCGCACCGGCACTGGAAAAACGGCGGCCTTCGGCTTACCAATTCTGCAGCGTATGGATCCGGGACAGGCCTTTCAGACCCTGGTGGTGGTGCCCACCCGCGAATTGGCGGTTCAGGTGGAAGCGGAACTGCTGCGTTTTGCCCGGCACACGGCACTGCGATTACAAGTGGTCTATGGCGGCCAAAAGGTAACCCACGATCTGAAACTGCTGGAACGCCAGCCGCATCTGGTGGTGGGTACACCCGGACGCATCATCGACTTAAACGAACGTGGGGCCTTGCCGCTGCACAACATGAAATTCGTCGTCTGCGACGAGGTGGACCGGATGTTTGATATCGGATTCCGCGATGATGTGCGTAAAATTCTTACGGCCTGCGTGGCACCGCATCAAACCATTTTAGTTTCCGCCACCATCAATGACGACATCGAACGGCTGGTGGCCAAACATACCATCCGCCCGGAACGCATTTTTACCTCGACCAACCAGGAAACGTTGACCAATCCGGAGGCGATACAATATTTCGTGGGCGTGCAACCATGGGATAAACAGCGGGCTTTGCACCTGCTGCTCAAGCAGGAAAATCCCAAATTGGCCATCATTTTTTGTCGCACCAAACGCAGTGTGGATAAGGTGGCAGGCTCTCTGTCCGCGCATGGTATTAATGCCTCGCCCATTCACGGCGACTTGCTGCAAGCCAAGCGCGAACGGGTGATGCGCGGTTTTCGGACCGGTAAAATCAATGTGCTCGTCGCCACCGATCTGGCCAGCCGCGGTATTGATGTGCATGAAATAACACACATTATCAACTATGACGTGCCGGAAGAGGCGGAGGTTTACGTGCATCGGGTAGGCCGCACCGCCCGCATGGGTGCCACCGGCCGAGCGTTTACGTTTGTTTCTCCGGGCCAGGCCCAACTGCAAACCGAGATTGAAAAACTCATCAATCACCTGCTGGAAGACTATAAAATTTCTGGCTTTGTGCCCTCTCCTGAACCCGGCCGCAGCCATGGCTTCGATAAGCACCGGTCGAGCGCCGGCAGCGTAAGCCCAGTGGACCCGCAGGATGCGGATGCCCACAGCGCCGCGCGGGCCGCGCCCAGTGCGGCCTCCGCAGCCGATACTACCGTCTACAGTCCCACCTCTTTTGCTGCCCCATCAGTGGAAAGCAAGCCCCGCCCATTGAGCGGTCGTTTTCCCACGCGTCGTCGCCGCTGAGGGTGTAGTATCACCGACGTATCCAATTCGGTCGGCTAAGAACGTTTTCGGTGTTTCTTTTTTATGGTCCGGGCTGTTGCGGCCTGGGTGGCCGCCCGGCGTTGATCCGAGGCCGCTAAGGTGCCTTGAGTGGGCCGGATTTCAACGTGCTCCGATATGGTTGGTACCACGCCAAAGCGGGTGCCTTCCGGCGAAATCTGGCGTGACTGGTTGGTGGTCACCTCGCCGCCATGCGGTGGAATCCAGCAGCGTCCTTTTTCCGAATCCACAATTATTTTACACGCATATTCAGGGTCGTCGGTGATCTGAAATAATTTCAGGTCGGATGGATGAATGGCATGATATTTCTGATTCATGGTCTGGTCCATCCAGTCCATTAGTCCCTGCCAGTAATCGCGGCCCATCAGCACCAGTGGTCGGGGATCAATTTTCATCGTTTGCACCAGGGTAAGCGTTTCAAAATATTCATCCATGGTGCCATAGCCACCGGGAAAACAGACACAGGCGTGGCTGTACTTGACGAACATGGTTTTACGCACAAAAAAATAATGGTGATTCATGCTGATGGTCTGGTGGCTGTTGGCGTGCTGTTCCGTGGGGAGGCTGATGTTGAGGCCGACGGAAATTCCGCCGGCTTCTTTGGCTCCGCGGTTGGCGGCTTCCATAATGCCGGGGCCGCCGCCGGTGATGACGGCGAAATTATTACGTGCCAGCATGGCTCCCAGAGTGCGCGCCACCCGGTACCAATGATCATCCGCGGGCACACGGGCGGAACCGAAAACCGTCACCGCAGGCCCAATAGGCGCAAGTTGCTCAAACCCTTCGACAAATTCCGCCATGATGCGAAAAATCCGCCACATGTCACGGGTGGTCGGGTCGATGGTGCTGCTCTGTTGATCATATAACATCGCGATGGCTCCTGAATGTGGTAACAGGCGGCGGCGGCTTGGGAATGGCGCAGCACACCGCCAATTTCTGTCGTTCCGCAACATAAAATAACCTTGGCTGCTTCCAAACGGAAGCGCTGGTTGGCATTTCCGCGATACGCAGTGCCATAGAGAGGCTTGATGATGGGATGGAAGAAGTGCGGCTTACCGCTCTGTCGGTGGCTGGATTTGGCACCACTCTACCGGTACGGACAGATTCAAGGTCTTGGCGATAGCCAGCATATCCGCGGGCAGGGGGGCGAGAAAGTGTCGCCATTGGCGCGTGGCGGGATGACGAAACCCCAGTTTGGCCGCGTGCAGGCAAATGCGATCCGTGGCGGACTTGGCCGAACCATAAACGCTATCGCCCACCAGAGGTGCTCCGATGAATTTGGCGTGAGCGCGAATTTGATGCAGTCGGCCGGTTTTAATGATTACGGCCAGAAGGGCGGCATTGCCGCTGGAACTCAGGGTGCGGTAGACGGAAAGGGCATCTTGTCCGGACGGTGAGATCACCACCTTTTTATAATCACCGGTGATTTCCCGCAGTCGCGCCTGAACGATGCCATTGGGCTTGGCGGGGCGGGGACTCACGATGGCCAGATATTCTTTCTCCACCATGCGATTCTCAAAATCGGCGCGCAGTTCGTCATAGGCTCGAGGGCGAATGGCCACCACCAGCAGGCCGCTGGTTTGCTTGTCCAATCGATGCAATAGACCGTAATCGCGTTTTTCGCCCATGTTGTGGAGCAGATTACCAAAGCGGCTGAATAATCCGTTGAGCAGGGAATCGCTGCTATGCCCTTTGCCGGGCTGCGTGACCACGCCGGCGGGCTTGTCGATCACCAGTATTTCGCCATCCTGATGGACTATATGAAACGGTACCCCGGGATTGGGCCGCACCGCCAGTTTTACTTGTGCCAAGTCGGTCATAATTCTGCTTCCGATGGACGGAGAGGTTGATCTGGTGATCTCGGCGCTGTGCCCGCCTCCGCCGGGAAAGAGGCTCTGCGTCGGGAGCGGCCCATGCCCCCGCTCCCTGGCAGCAGCGTCAATGAATTCCCTCTTCCGCCAACCAGCGCTCCGCATCAATGGCGGCTTTGCATCCCATGCCCGCGGCGGTAATAGCTTGACGATAAACGCTGTCGGCGCAATCTCCGCCGGCAAAAACACCGGGCACGCTGGTAAACGTGCGAAAGCCGTCCTGGGGAACGATATATCCCTTCTCGTTAAGTTTCACCTGCCCTTCCAGAAATGACGTATTGGGCGTGTGGCCAATAGCCGCAAACATGCCCCGACATTCAATATTTCCGGCTTGGCCGGTACTGATATTTTTGATGCGCACACCCGTCACGCCATCGCTGTCGTTGCCCAGAACCTCTTCGAGTACGGAATTCCACACCGGCTTAATTTTCGGATTTGCCAAGGCCCGCTGGGCCATAATTTTACTAGCCCGAAGTTCAGCGCGCCGATGCACCAGATAAACGATTTTGGCAAATTTGGTCAGGTAAGAGGCTTCTTCAACCGCCGAATCACCACCGCCAACCACCACCACCGGCGCATCACGAAACCGCGGCAAGGCTCCATCGCAGACTGCGCAGGCGGAAACTCCCTGATTTTCAAACTTGCGCTCGCTCTCCAGCCCAAGATAGTTGGCCTTGGCTCCGGTACAAACCAGCAGAGAATGGGCCAATAGCACGGCTTCCGGTTCTCCGGACAGATCGTTGATATGCCATATTTTGAAAGGCCGGGTTTTGACATCCACACGGGTGACAAAACTGTTCACGACCCGCGTTCCGAATCGCTCGGCCTGTTTTTGCAGGATGGCCATCATTTTTTGGCCATCGATTCCATCGGCAAATCCGGGATAGTTCTCCACCTCGGTGGTGAACATCAGTTGGCCGCCCGGCATACGTTCCCGGCTTACACCATCACCCGCGATCACCACTGGTTTCAAGTTGGCACGTGCGGCATAGATTGCCGCGGTCCAGCCTGCCGGGCCGGAACCGATGATAACGGTCTTTTCAATGTTGCTCATAACTTTTATCCAAATTAAATAACAAGGTCAAATTTCATCCCGTGAATTATAGCCGCTGACGCAAATGCGGCCACGGCTGAGGCTTGGCATGAGCGAAATATCGGCCATGACGGTGCCGTGGATGGATCGGCCATCCGTAGGCATCGGTAAGGTTTCTGGCGGTAATCACATGGGAGGCCGGTCCCGCCGCCACCACACGGCCGCCGCCACCCAGCAGCAGCACATTGGAGGTTTCGGGTAGCAGTTCCTCCAGATGATGGGTGACCATGACGATGGCGGGAGCGGCCGGCCCGATTCGGAGTTGCGTGAGCAATGCCAGAAGTGTCTCGCGTGCCGGCAGATCCAAACCCGCCGAGGGTTCATCGAAGAGGATCAGTTCCGGCCGATTTAGCAGTGCGCGTCCAATAAGGGTCCGCATTCGCTGGCCGGTGGAAAGCGTGGACCAAAGCTGGTTCTCGCGTCCGGCCAAACCCACATCCTCCAGGGTTTGGCGGGCCGTTTTCCATTGCCGCGGCGTGGGATGGCAATAGGCAATCGTCAATGTGCCAAAGAATCCACTGCATGCCACATCCAGTGTAGTCATGGTTTGGTCAAAGGGGTAGACCGCGGCCGCTTCAATGAGCGCCATGCGTTGCCGGAGGCGGCTGATCGGATATGCCCCCAGCCTTTTCCCCAGCACTTTTACTTCGCCGCGTGTGGGCCACAAATAGCCCGCAGCTATGCGCAACAACGTGGATTTACCGCAGCCGTTGGGTCCAATAATCGCAGCGCTTTGCCGCCGTTGTACCGTCCAGTGGATGGCGGTGAGAATCATCGCGTCTTGGCGCTCAAAAGTCACAGCGTTGAGTTCCAACGCGGCAGGGGTGGATGATTTCATCGGGTGAGCATTCCTTCTGACAGGTCGATCTGCCAGGCAAAAGCCTGACTTTCAAAACGGTTTTTCCAACTTATGCACCAGCCGAGCGGCGCGCAAGGTGTTTTTCAGCAGCATGGCCACCGTCATCGGTCCGACCCCGCCCGGAACCGGCGTGATCCATCCGGCCACCGGTAAAGCAGATTGAAAATCCACGTCACCGACGGTTTTCTCAACGGGATGGCCTTGGCTATTGGTGGCGGCCACGCGGTTAATGCCTACATCAATGACGACCGCACCGGGTTTAATATGGTGGGCGGTGATCAGGCCTGGTTTGCCCACCGCCACCACCAGAACATCCGCTTTTTGGCTGTGGACGCAAAGATCGCGCGTGTGAATATGGCACAACGTTACCGTGGCTTGCCGCTCGGTAAGCAAAAGCGCAATGGGCTTGCCGGCAATACGGCTTGCTCCCACCACGGTAACCTCGGCGCCGCGCAGCGGCACATTGGTGGATTCAATCAATTCGACCGTCGCCAACGCGGTACAGGGGGCGATGATGGTATGGCCATAAACCACATGGCCGATGTTGGCGGGGTTCACCCCTTCCACATCTTTAAGTACGTCAATGGCGTATTGGGTCTCCTGGGTATTCAGGTGGGCCGGCAGCGGCAGATGCACCATGATGCCCGTGATGGTGGTATCCGCAGCCAGTCGGGCCAACTCGGCGTTTAACCGGGATTGCGTTATATCCGCCGCCAGTTCCAGCAGAGAATATCGGATTCCCAGGTCGTGGCAGGTTCTGGCCTGGTTATCCGCATACACCCGGGCCGCCGGCGAATGCCCCACCAGCACCGCCACCAGGTGAATTGCCAGTCGCATTTGTAACAGATCTGCCGCCTCGCGGGCCACTTGGCGACGAATCGACGCTGCCAGGACTTTACCATCAATAAGTTGAGCCGGCATGGGCCGTTCCTTTCACTCTGGCCGCCAAACGCTACGTGCGCCTCTTGGTAAAGCGCCGTCGCCAGTATACACGCGGTAACGCCAATTGGCTTACCACCTTGTCGGTGCTTGGCCTGGCTTGGCCATGTCGGCCCAAATGCGGTAAAATCATCCCGCCCACCCATGGCCTGCCCGCCTGGCTGGATGATCATCTGCCCGCGTTGGAAGGCCCGCTTATGCCCATCAAAATCTTCTGCCTTGGTGATATCATCGGCAAGCCTGGCCGCGCCGTGGTGGCCGAATTGCTGCCGTCCCTGATTGCACGCGAAAAGGTGGACTTCGTCGTGGCCAACGCGGAAAATTCCGCCGCCGGTTCCGGGCTTACCCCCGCCGTATTTCAGAAACTGCTGGCTACCGGCATTGATGTTTGCACCATGGGCGATCATACGTATCGCAAGCGCGATATCCTTCCGCTGCTGCAATCTTCCGACCGCCTGATCCGCCCCGGCAATTATCCTCCCGATGCGGTGGGCCGCGGCTGGACCGTCGTTTCCTCCCGCGCCGGGGTGGCGATTGCGGTATTGCAGGTGATGGGCCGGTTGTACATGAACCCGCTGGACGATCCGCTGCGCACCATCGATAAAATGCTGGCCGAAGTCCCGCGCGATATCAAAGTTCGTATTGTGGATTTCCACGCCGAGGCCAGCAGCGAAAAAATCGCCATGGGCTGGCATCTCGACGGTCGCGTGAGCATCAGCTTCGGCACGCACACCCACACGCCCACCGCCGACGCCCGCGTGTTACCGGGAGGCACCGCCTTTGTATCCGATCTGGGCATGACCGGTCCCTATGAGAGCGTTCTGGGACGTAGAAAAGATCGCGTGCTGCAATTCATGATCACAGGCATGCCCAATTTTTTTGAAATCGCCACCGGGGACCCGCGTATGTGCGGCATTCTGGCCACGGTTGATGAGGTTTCCGGGCACGCTTTGTCCATCGTTCGTTGTGATCTCCGCGGCACCACCCAGGACGCCGCCTATGATGCCGCGGATGGCCATGGCGGCAAGCGTCAGGGCGAGTTGTGAGCAGGCCGACGATTCATTTCTAAAGTCTTCAAGCGACTTCGAGATGCGACGCCGGATTGGTCCAAAATCCGCTTTTGTTGCCGAGCCAAATTCCCTTACAATGTCCTCTGGGTTATCGCGACAGGAGATAGCTAAAACATGGAGTTCCCTTTTTCCTGGTGGAACATGCCCACGGCCACTGGCCATAGGTCGGCGGTGCGTAATGCCAAAACTCTCGGTGGCATTCCGGTGGCCCCGGTGCAATCCACACCGTTTAACGCCGTGCCTCGCCTGGACACGGTTTCCATCCGCCTGCGGTTGGAATTGGAGCGGCTGAAGCTGCTGCGCGGCTTTGATGAATTGCTTTGTCTGGAAGGCTTGCGTGGGGTGGAAGAGATGCCGCACCAGATTGAAACGGTCCGCAAGGTGCTGCGCTATTTTCATGGTCGTGTGCTGCTGGCCGATGAAGTGGGCCTGGGCAAAACCATCGAAGCCGCGTTGCTGTTGCGTGAATATCTGCTGCGTGGGATGGTCAAACGCGTTTTAATCCTGGTACCATCTCCACTTACCGGCCAGTGGCGGGATGAATTGGCGGGTAAATTTGGCCTGCCCTTCGACCTGGCGACCTCCAACTGGGACTCTCGGCACTGGGAACAAAGCGAGCGGGTGGTTGCCTCAATTGCCTTGGCCAAGAGTCGGCGGCATTTTGATTGGTGTGCCGCGGCACCTTGGGATCTGGTCATCGTCGATGAGGCCCATCACTGCAAGAATCGCGATACGCGGAACTGGCAGTTGGTAAACGCTTTGCGTCGCCGCCATATTTTCCTGCTCACGGCCACACCGGTGCAAAATAACCTCATCGAACTTTACAATTTGTTGACGCTGTTGGAGCCGGGGCATCTCAAGACGGAGGCGGATTTTAAGAAAAGATTTGTCACGCGGGGCAACCCCCGCGATCCGCGCAATCGGCGTGTGCTGCGTGATTTGCTTTCGCAGGTGATGGTGCGCAATACCCGCAGCCTGGTCAATATTGAGCTTCCCCGCCGGTATGCCCAAACTTTTGCCATCACCGCCGGTGAAGACGAGTCCTGCCTGTACCGCCATCTGGATTCTTATCTGCGATGGCGCTGCCGTCCCGCCAGTGCGGCCGCCACCCCGGTTGATGCGGATACTGCCGAAGGGTTGGACATCCCCGACATCGAGCCGCAAGCCGATGTTCTGGCCGGTATTGCCGGCGGCGTGGTGTACCACCGGCAAGAAGGCCAGGCGGCGGTGACGGAAAGCCGACTGATGGCCCTGGAAGAAACCTGGCGGCGTCCACCGGACAACCTGCCCCTGCTCAACAAACTTCAGATCAATTCCATTTTAATGGCCGCCGGCAGCCACCCGTTGGCGCTTCGACCCGCTTTGGAGCGGCTGGGTTTGCAGGATTACCGGGCTGCGCCGCTGTTGGAACTGGCCCGCGGGCTTGAGGAATCGGCCAAGGAAAAGAAATTATTGGAACTGCTGGCGAAAAATCGCGGCCAAAAAACCCTGGTCTTCGCCAATTTCCGCATCACGCTGGATCGCCTGGCCGGCCTGCTGGAACGCCACGGCATACGTGGCGTGCTTTTCACCGGCAGCCTGAGTCAGATGGAAAAAGAGCTGGCCATTGATGATTTCAAACATGATGCGCCGGTGATGCTCTGCAGTGATTCCGGCGGAGAAGGCTTCAACCTGCAATTCTGCAACACGCTCATTAATTTTGATTTGCCGTGGAATCCGATGCGCATCGAGCAGCGGGTGGGCCGGGTACACCGCATCGGGCAAACGCGGGAGGTGTTTGTGTTCAACCTGTGCACCCGCGGCTCGCTGGAAGACAAAATTTTAACCGTACTCAATGATAAACTGCGGATGTTTGAACTGGTGGTGGGGGAGGTGGGTTCAATTCTGGGCAACACCGAAAATGGAGAGGACTTTGAAACTCTGGTGCTGGATTTATGGATGAAATCAAAAAGTGCCGACGATTTAGATGCGGCCTTTGCCGACCTCGGTGACACGCTGCTCACGGCCCAGGCCGATTATCTCAAAACCAAACAGCTTGACGAGGCCCTCTTCGGCGAGGATTACGCATGAGTACCGCGATTACCCAAAGGCTGCGCTCTTTCGCGGTGGATCTGCTGGAGCAACAGGGCGCTTTGCTGGAATGGCCGGAGCATGAGGAATCGGGTTTGGTTATTTTGCCGCGATCGACGGCTGCGTTGCTCGAATGTCCCGACTCCGTGGCGATCACGGCAGTGCCGACACAGGCGGGGCTGGTGGTGAATCTCACCTCACCGTTTCTGGAACGGGCCGAAAAGCTCTTTCCCCCGGAGGCTTCCGAGCTATCGCTGAAGATTGACACTTTATATTTGAAAAAGTCGGCCATGGACGAACCGGTCGCACGGGCCTTTGCGTTTCCCAACGCCCGGGTGAAAGTGCTTGGAGCGCTGGCCGATCGGGTAGAGTATCATTATTGGCATTTCGCCGCCATGATTGAATCGGATGAACGGTGGGAAGATGTGGTAACCGTGGTGCTCAACAGCCGCAGTCGGGTACCCTTGGATTTGCCCGATCCGTTGAACAATTCCGATGCCTGCACCGCGGTCCTGGATGATATTGTGCCCGATGTCGCAAGCGCTGGTCGTGCGGCGGGTGGAATTATTACGAAAAAGTCCGGGCCATTTGTGCAGCGTCTGGAAGAACGGATGGTGCGTGATCTTAAGCGGCTCAAGGATTACTACCACGCCTTGCTGGATGATGCGTCACCCACCCGCAGCCGCAGGGTGGTGGACGCCAACGAACAGGAGTCGCGGAAGCAGGCCGTGAAGCTGGAATTAGATCGCAAGATCGCCGAACTGCGCGAGCGCTACATGCTGCGGCCCAGCCTGCGACTGGTGGCGCTGGTGCGGCTCGACATGCCGGCGCTGGCCGTGAAACTCAACGTCCAGCGACGTGACGGTGAAAAACAGATCACGGTTTTCTGGAATGCCCTGACCAAGACGCTTGAGCCTCTGGCCTGCGACCATTGCGGCGCGGCGACATTTTCCGTACATTTCGCTGCGGATATTACCACACGCTGCGCCGCGTGCGCCCAGCGGGACGAGTGAAGTTGTTTTTGTGGAGTACCTGATTTATGAAATCTGTAACCCTTGGAAAAAGTCCCCTGTTGTGCAGTCGGCTTTCCTACGGTTGCATGCGTGTGGCGGGCACTTGGAACCCGGCGGAAATTACCCCCGAGCGACGGGCCTCCGGGAAACGAGCCATCCTGGCGGCCTTTGAGGCCGGTTACACCCTTTTTGACCATGCGGATATTTATTGCCGCGGCGGCTGCGAATCCATCTTTGGAGAAGTGCTGCGGGAGCAGCCGGAACTTAAACGCCGGGCGCTGGTCATCACCAAGTGCGGTATTCGCTTTGGTGGCGATCCTCATCCGACCTCGCCGCACCGCTACGACTTTTCCGCTGAACATATTCTTCATTCGTGCGAGCTTTCGTTAAAACGGTTGAACCTGCAGACCATCGATATTTATCAATTGCACCGCCCGGATCTGCTGATGAATCCGGCGGAAATTGCCGCTGCGTTTGATAAATTGCGGCAGCAGGGCAAGGTGCGTTATTTTGGAGTATCCAATTTTTCGCCGTCTTTTGTCTCCCTCCTGCAATCGGCGTTGCCTTTTCCGTTGGTCGTCAATCAGGTGGAAATTCATCTGGGGCGGCTGGATTGCTTTACGGATGGCACCTTGGACCAGTGCCTCGAAAAAACGATCACGCCCTTGTCTTGGAGTCCGTTGGCCGGAGGCTTGCTGGGTACCGGTAGTCAGCTACCGCCGCAGCATCCGCGCCATGATGTCCTGGTCAAATTGGTGGAGGTCTTGGATAAAATGGCCGCGGCCTTGGGCGTGTCCCGTACCGTCGTGGCTTTGGCATGGTTGCTTAAGCACCCGTCGGGAATCATTCCCATCGTTGGTTCGTGTAACCCGGAACACATTCGCGATGCCGTGCGCGCCGATTCGTTGGAATTATCACGCGAACAATGGTATGAATTACTGGTGGCGGCCCGCGGCAAAAGTCTGCCCTGAGGTAAATGCTGTGGCGGCGATGGGTGTCGGCCCGCCCTTTTGATCTTTACAAGGTGGCAAAACATGCATACTCGAATCTTGGGGAAAACCGGGGTGGCGGTCAGCGCCATTGGTTTGGGGGCCATGCCGTTATCGGTACCCGACAAACGTCCTGATGAAGACCAGGCCATTGCCGTGATACATCACGCCATCGCCTGTGGCATCACGTTCATCGATACCGCGGATGCGTATTGTCTCGATGATACGGAGACGGGCCACAATGAACGTCTGATCGGCAAGGCCTTGCGCCAATTGCCCGCCGGCCGGCGCCAGCAGATTTTTGTGGCCACGAAGGGCGGGCTTATTCGGCCCCAGCGGCGCTGGGATCGTGACGGTTCACCCCGGCATTTACGCGCCGCTTGTGAGGCCTCCCTGCAAGCGCTGGGGGTGGATCGCATAGATTTATATCAATACCATCGTATTGATCCGGCCGTGCCGCTCTCGGAAAGCCTTGGATGTCTGAAGGAACTTCAGCAGCAGGGCAAAATCCGCTTCCTGGGTGTGAGTAACTTTGGTATTGCGGATCTGGATGCGGCCCGGAATATCGTGGATATCGTCAGCGTGCAAAATGAATATTCCCGGCGTCACCGGCTGCCGGAGATGGTTCCGCCCGGCCGCCCCCCGCGTCCCGAACCCGACACCATCGGCACCTTGGAATATGCCCGTAAGCATCAACTGTCATTTTTGCCTTGGAGTCCACTCAATGGCATCGGGCAGGCCAAGTCGCTGGGGGCAACCGATGCGGCAGTGGCGGGCATTGCCGCGGCACGGAGCATAAGCCCGCAACAGATAGTATTGGCCTGGCTGCTGGCCCAGGGGCCGCAGGTAATTCCGATTCCTGGAGCCAGCCGTAAAAGCAGCATCAGTGATTCGGTCCAGGCCGCGGATCTCAAGCTCACCGCCGCGGAACTCTCGGCACTGGCCAAAATCTGATGCCAGCACCCGCGGTACCGCCAAATGTCGTCATCCTCTTGCCAGGACCGCAGGGTGGGGACAAAGGCAAACCCGCGGCGCTTGGCGGATGATGCCTGCGGCCTGGGGCGGCCACGTAATGCCGCACGCGGTTACAAGGGGCGGGCTTTCGTTTAGAACCGCGTGGGTTATAATTTGCCTGGTCGTGTACTTGGGGAAACTTTTCGTGTCTGCTAGAACCACTCTCACCGTTACATCCATCGAGAAACTGCTTCAACAATATGCCAATGACACCGATGCTTATTTGGATCGTTGGCTGCAATCCTTGTCGTCGATGCCGCCGCAACTTGGCAAAGCCATCCGCTATAGTCTGCTGGGGCCGGGCAAGCGCATTCGACCGGCTCTGGCGATGATGTCCAGCCGGGCGGTCGGTGGAACAGCCCGCGCCGCTTTGCCCGTGGCTGCGGCCCTGGAGCTAATCCATTGCTTTTCGCTGGTTCATGATGATTTGCCGGCCATGGATGATGATGATCTACGCCGCGGTCGGCCCACCAATCACAAAGTTTTCGGCGAAGGCCTGGCCATTTTGGCCGGTGACGCGATGAATACGCTGGCCTTTGAATTGCTGGTGCGTGAAGTGCGCAAACCCCAGCTCGCGGCCCGTTTGGTGGAGGAACTGGCAGTGGCCACCGGGCCATGCGGCATGATTGGCGGACAAGTCTTGGATACGTGCCACCCAACGGAAAAGCCGGTTCGAACCACCGCCCAGGCCGGCCTTAAAAAGCTGCAAACGATTCATCGGATGAAAACCGGTGCTCTGATTACCGCTGCTTGCCGGATGGGTGCGATGGTCGGTGGAGCGTCGCAGCGCCAATTGGCCTTGATGTGGGAACTTGGGCAGGCCATTGGCTTGGCGTTTCAAATTGTCGATGATCTGCTGGATGTTACCGCCTCCGCGAGTCAATTGGGCAAGCGTGCGGGCAAAGACGCAAGCTTGGGTAAGCTAACGTATCCAAGTCTACTTGGCGTGGATAAGACGCGCCGGCACCTGGCCCAACAACAGTCTATTGCTGAAAGCATCGTCGCCGAACTGGGTACCAAGGCTGATAGCTTGCGGGATTTGGTGCATTTTCTGGCCGCACGCGGCCATTAAACCGGACTGATTTTCGCCGCGGCTCTCCTATCGCCTTTGGCACCTCGAACAGGCCAGCGCTGATCTTGGAAACTCCCATCCCGGGGCGGGGGCGAGGAGAGTGTACCGTATTTTTAAGATGCGGCTATAATTTTCAAGAATGGCCCGGCCTTGGAGGCGGATGGGCAGGAGGGGTTCGGGCGTGATTGGGCGCGGCGGGGCCGGGGAACATGAAAAAAGGACAGTTATGAGTGGATCTGTGGTACGTGTAGCGATTATCGGGGCGAGCGGTTATACGGCATTGGAATCGATACGGTGGCTGGTGCGGCATCCGCAGGCGCGGATTACGTATTTGGCGAGCCGGCAGGAACAGCAACCGGTGAGTGAGATGTTTCCGGAGTTGCTGGGGCGTATTGACTTGCCGGTGCGGCCGTTTGATGCGGGGGCGATTGCCCGGGCGGCGGATGTGGCGCTGGTATGTCTGCCGCATCTGGCGGCGATGGAGCATGTGCCGGCGCTTCTGGCGGCGGGGTTGAAGGTGATTGATTTGTCCGCGGATTATCGGCTGGGTGATGGGGCGTTGTACGAGAAATGGTATAAGCATGCGCATACGGATAAGGTGAATCTGGAACGGGCAGTGTACGGTTTGCCGGAGTTTTTTTTCGACCAGATTCAAGCGGCGCAACTGGTGGCGAATCCGGGGTGTTACCCCACGGCGGGTATTTTGGGGGTGGCACCGCTGGTGCGGGAGAAGCTGGCGGCGGCGGATGATGTTATCATCAATGCGGCTTCGGGTATTTCCGGAGCGGGTCGGACGCCTTCGCAGGCGCATCATTTTCCGGAGCGCAATGAGGCTTTTGAACCGTACGCGATTGGATCGCACCGGCATGGGGCGGAAATAGAGAAAACGCTGAGTCGGATTCTGGGTCAGCCGATGCAGGTCATTTTTGTACCGCATCTGGTTCCGATGGATCGAGGTATTTTGGCGACGATTTATCTAAAGGCGTTGCCGGGGTCCAGTGAGCAAGCGGCGGTGGCGGCGTTGGAACGGGTGTACGCTAACGCGGCGTTTGTTCGGGTCCGCAAGGGGCCGTTGCCGAGCACCAAGTTTGTGGCAAATACTAATTTTGCGGATATTGCGGTGAAGTTGTACGGCGGGCGGTTCATTGTGACGGTGGCCATTGATAACATGGTTAAAGGAGCTTCGGGGCAGGCCATTGAAAATATGAACCTGATGTTTGGCTTGCCGGAAACCACGGGTTTGTTGTAGGCGGAGAGCTTGTATTACAGAGGTTTGGCGGCGATGGCGATGAGGTTGAGACCGCGGCCCAGGGGCAGAGCCTCGCAAACCCGGGCCACAGGTAAGAGGGCGTCGAAGAGGCGCATCTGGCGCTGCGATAGATGACGCATACCACAGGCTCCGCTGAGCCGCCAACCCCATGCACCCATGCGGTTAAAATCTTCGGTGTGTTGGATGGTGAAACCGGCGGCGAGCAGTTTTTGGGTAAGATCGCGCCTATCGTAACGGCGGTAATGGCGTAAACTTTCGTCCAGGCGGTTTTTCAGGCTGGGTTGGCCAGGGACCATTACAATGAGGGTGCCGCCGGGGGCGAGAAGGGAAAAATAATTTTTCAGGGCGGTGGTATCATCGGCCAGGCGTTGAATGACATTTAGCGCCAGAACGGTATCAAAAGGTCCGGTAGCACCGGTGGTGGCGGGCGAGGCCAGGGCCTGATTGCCATGGAGGACGCGCAGGTTTTCCAGGTGGCCGAAGCGCAGGTTCAAGCGTTCGACAAAAAAAGGATCGTCGTCAAGAGCGACAATTTCGGGAGAGGCCAGGAGCAACTCAGTAAAGTTACCAATACCGCAGCCCACTTCAAGAATTCGGGGGCCGATGGCGTGTTGAAAGCGGCTTTTGGTCCAGCGTTTGAGCCGGCGGGCTTTGCGGATGCTTTGCAAGATGTAATAATCGTTGTGGGTGGTGAAGCGTTGATGGATAAAGCGGCACTGGAAGAGGACCCAAAGTGCTTCGAGGGCGTCTTTGAGGCCGATGTTTTTTCCTTCGGCGACGCTGCGGCCATGATAGCTGATGGGGACTTCATAGAGGCGTATTTGCCATTGTGCCAGGCGGGCGGCGAGTTCGGGTTCCAGGCCGAAACGCTGGGCTTGGAGGGGGATTTGTTTGAGGATGTTGGCGCGGACGGCTTTGTAGCAGGTTTCCATATCGGTGAGGTTGATATCCAGGAGTATGTTGGTGACCCAGGTGAGAAATTTATTGGCCTGCTGATGCCAATAATGGAGCACTTTTCGCTGGGGATTAAAGGCAAAGCGTGATCCGAAGACGGCATCGGCGCGGTGGTCGAGCAGCGGGGCAAGCAATTTGGGGTAATCGGCGGGGTCGTATTCCAGATCGGCATCTTGAATGAGGCCGATGTCGCCGCGCATTTCGGCGATGGCGGTGCGGATGGCCGCGGCCTTGCCCAGGTTTTGTCGGTGTTGTACCACGCGGATGCGGGCATCGGCGGCGGCAAGCTGTTGGAGGATCTGCCAGGAGTTGTCGCGGCTGCAATCGTCGACGCAGATGACTTCCATAGCCAGAGGCACAGGGCTGCAAAGTACACGGGCTAAAATAGTGCGTAGTGTCCGTGACTCGTTGTACACGGGCATTAAGATGCTCAGCAATTTATACTGGTGTTCCACGGTTGTCAGCACCGTTCTATGTTGAGCCGCATCGGTTTACGAAAGCAACTTTTGATTCACCGGCGTTATCGCACGCTCATGCGGACAATTTTGGGTTTGTTGACCGGACTGCCCATGCGGGGGTTGGAAAGGGGAGTGGCGGCAATTTTATCGACGATTTCAATACCGACAATCACCTGACCGAAGGCGGTGTACTGGCCATCGAGATGGGGCGAGGCCTGATGCACGATGAAAAACTGGGAGCCGGCGGAATCGGGATCGCTGGACCGGGCCATGCTGATGACCCCGCGGGTATGCTTACGGGCGTTGAATTCGGCTTTGACGGTATGGCCGGGGCCACCGGTGCCCGTGCCCTGCGGACAGCCGCCCTGAATCATAAAGCCCGGAATGATGCGATGGAAGGAGAGGCCATCGTAGAATCCCCTTTTTATAAGGGAGACGAAATTCTCGACGGTTTTTGGGGCGACGTCGGGCCAGAGTTCGAGTTCGATGGTGCCGTGCTCGGTTTCCATGAGGATTTTGGGATTGGGTTGGGGAGTTGCCGTCATAATGAAAAGTCCTTTCTAGCACCGGACAGTACTCAACACAGCCAGGCAGGTCCGGGGTGCCGCGGTGGCGTGATCGGGGTTCCAAGTTTGGGGGTGGCTCGGCGGGAGAGCCGCTGGTGGAACGCCAAGAGCCTAAGGGCGGCCAAGCCCCGCCGTCAAGTGACGACGGTGGCTGCGCCGGAACCTTAAGCGTGTTTGGAAGTTCCGTTAGGCGCGGGGGCGGCTTCGATTTCGAGGAGCAAATCGCCACTGGAGACGATGGCACCTGGTTGGATGTGAATTTTGGCGATTTTGCCGTCGCGTGGAGAATAGACCGCGGTTTCCATTTTCATAGCCTCGATGGCAAGGAGTTTATCGCCGCGATTAAGAACCTGGCCGAGGCTCACGGAAATAGCGGCAATTTTACCGGGCATCGGAGCGGCAACATGGGCGGGATTGTCGCGGTCGGCTTTGACGACATGGGTGCGGGCGACTGCCTCCAGGGCCTTATCGGCCACTTTGACTTCGCGTGGCTGGCCATTGAGTTCAAAGAAGACGGTACGCATGCCGTCGGGATCTGGATCTCCGACGGTGAGGAACTTTACGAGCAGAGTTTTGCCGGGTTCGATTTGAATGGGCACTTCAACATAGGGCTGCATGGGATAAAAAAACGAAGGGGTGGGAATGACACTGACATCGCCAAAGGTGCGGCGCATGCGGTCGAAGGCGAGAAATACCTGCGGATACATGAGGTAACTGCCGACATCCGTGTCGGAAACCTCGTGATGAACTTTGGCTTCGAGTTCGGCGGTGGTTTCGGCGATGTTGATGGATTCCAGCCGTCCGCCGGGGCGACCGGCCAGAGGTTTTTCCTTGCGCAGGATGATTTTCTGGAGGGCTTTGGGCCATCCGCCGGGAGGCTGACCGAGATCTCCGCGGAACATTTCGACGACACTTTTAGGGAAGTCGAGGTGGCGGGAGGCATCGAGCAGGTCGGCGGGTTTGAGATTGTTGGTGACCATGAACAAAGCCATATCTCCAACGACCTTGCTGGAGGGTGTTACCTTGACGATGTCGCCGAAGATCTGGTTGACCTGGGCGTACATGGCGGCGATTTCGTGCCAGCGATCGGCCAGGCCGAGGCTGCGGGCCTGCACGCGGAGATTGGTGTACTGGCCACCGGGCATTTCATGTTCGTAGACGGAAGCGGTGGGAGCGAGCATTCCTTCTTCAAAGGGCTGGTAATAGCGGCGCACGGCTTCCCAGTAATCGGCGATGGCGGCCAGAGCGTTTTGGTCGAGGCCGCTCTCGCGTGGGGTATTGGCCAGTGCGGCGACCAGGGCGTTGAGGTTGGGCTGACTGGTCATGGCGCTCATGGAACTGATGGCGGCATCGACAATATGAACGCCGGCCTGGGAGGCCAGAAGGATACTGGCGGATTGGACACCGGCGGTGTCGTGGGTGTGAAAATGAATGGGGACACCTACGGCGTCGCGCAGGGCCTTGACGAGTTTTTGGGCGGCCAGGGGTTTGCACAGGCCGGCCATGTCTTTGATGGCCAGGATGTGGGTTCCCATCTTTTCGAGTTCGCGGGCCATGCGCACGTAATAGCGGAGAGGGTAGCGATCGCGGCGGGGGTCGAGGATATCGCCGGTGTAACAGATGGCGGCTTCCAGCACGGCGGGGGTATCGAGCACGGCTTCCATGGCGACCTGCATGTTGCGGGTCCAGTTCAGAGAATCGAAGACGCGGAAAACGTCGATGCCCTGCTGGGCGGCGAGCTTAACAAAATGTCGTACCACATTGTCGGGGTAGTTGGTGTAGCCGACAGCATTGCTGGCGCGCAGGAGCATCTGGAAGAGGATGTTGGGGATGCGCCGGCGGAGTTGGGTCAGGCGGTCCCAGGGGTCTTCGTGCAGGAAACGCAGGGCGGTATCGAAGGTGGCACCGCCCCACATTTCCAGGCTAAAGAGGTTGGGCAGCCGATGGGCGATGGCGTCGGCGACGCCGAGCATGTCGATGGTGCGCACGCGTGTAGCGAGCAGAGATTGGTGGGCGTCACGCATGGTGGTATCGGTAAAGAGCAGAGGCCGACGGGTGAGGAGCCATTGGGAAAACTCTTTGGCTCCGAGTTCCTTGAGCTTGTCGCGCAGGCCGGGTGGAGGGGCGGCAGCGGCGGGATAGGGGACCTTGGGGGCGGTTGTCATGAGGGAAAGATCGGGGCGGCGTTTGACATCAGGGGAGCCATTGACGATGACATTTCCCAAAAAGGTGAGCAGCCGCGTAGCCCGGTCTTTGCGGACACTGAAGCGGAATAGCGCGGGGGTGTTATCAACAAAGGTGGTGGTGGCGGCACCGCTGAGGAAAGTGGGGTGCTGCACGAGATTTTCCAGAAAGGGGATATTGGTTTTTACGCCGCGCACACGGAATTCGGAAAGTGCCCGCACGGTACGGGCGACGGTTTCTTCGAGGGTGGGGGCGAAGCAGGTGAGTTTGACCAACAGCGAGTCGAAATAGGGGGTGATGACCGCGCCGGTATAGGCGGTGCCGCCATCGAGGCGTACGCCGAAGCCGGCCGGTGAACGGTAGCTGGTAATACGGCCATAATCGGGGATGAAGTGATTGGCGGGGTCTTCGCTGGTGATACGACACTGCAAGGCCACGCCGCGGCAGGTGAGGTCTTCCTGACGGGGAATGCGTATGGGCGGGGTGTGAAGGGCGTGACCCTGGGCGATGAGAATTTGGGACTTCACCAGATCAATTCCGGTGATGATTTCGGTTACGGTGTGTTCGACCTGAATGCGGGGATTGACTTCGATGAAGAAGAATTCGCCGGTGTCGCTGTCGACGAGAAACTCGACCGTGCCGGCATTTTGATAGCCGACGTATCGTCCGATTAAGAGGGCGGATTGGCATATTTTTTCGCGTAAAGCGGGGTCGAGACTGACGCATGGGGCCAATTCGACGACTTTTTGGTGGCGGCGCTGGACCGAGCAGTCGCGTTCGAAAAGATGGACCAGATTGCCATGGGCATCGCCAAGGATTTGGACTTCAATATGGCGGGCATTGGCAATATAACGTTCGAGAAAGACCTCGGATTTACCGAAGGCTCCGCCGGCTTCCCGCTGGGCTTCTTCGAGTTTGGCGGCGAGTTCGTCGGCGTTTTTGACGACGCGCATGCCCCGGCCACCGCCGCCGAAACTGGCCTTGATCATGAGCGGATAGCCGATGCGGCGGGCTTCTTTTTTGATGGCGGCGGGATCGGAAATACCATCTTCGGTGCCCGGGCATATCGGGACACCGACTTTCTGGGCGATGGATCGGGCGGCGGTTTTGTCGCCAAAGGCGCGGAGCATGTCGGGTGTGGGGCCGATGAAGGTGAGGCCGGCGTTGGCGCAGGCGAGGGCGAAATCCGGATTTTCAGATAAAAAGCCGTAGCCGGGGTGAATGGCATCGACCTGATGGGCCAAGGCGGTTTGAATGATGGCATCGATGTTGAGGTAATTTTTGACCGGGGCATCAGGCTCGCCGATCTGGTAAGACTCATCGGCCTTAAAGCGATGGAGGCTATAGCGATCTTCATAGCTGTATATGGCCACAGTGGACAAGCCAAGTTCCGTAGCAGCGCGTAAGATACGGATGGCAATTTCACTGCGATTGGCAACCAGCAACTTTTTCATGCGCGATATTTCCTTTCGTGGCAGGTTTTCCCTCTCCGAAAGTGTGAGAGAATAACCGATAACTGACGTTTTGTAACCGCTGCGCGGGGTGGTCAGCGGCCAGGGGTGTAACTCCTATTGTTGGCGGTTTTGGGTTAGGATTAGAGGCGGAAAGCCGCCATTGTGGCGGCCAAGGCCCAGGATGTGGTAACGAATCAAGGAGGATTCACAATGATCCGACCGATGGAA
>JAJYZF010000035.1 GCA_021800165.1 Planctomycetota bacterium
TGCAGCGGGTGGAAGCCTTTTGCTCATGGCGGACAGTAGACCATATCCGACGCAAAAGCGCAAGTTAAGATTGGGTTAAATCTTTACTGGTTTTCGGTTAGCATTTTTCCGGACAGTATTGGATGGCTATCGGGATTGAAGTTTACGTGGTGGCGGCTTCAGTGGTCGCACTCGACCGCCGCAATCCGGACAGCAATCCATTTTGTAGTCCACCATCCGGTTAATCTGTGCAGAAGTAAAAGGCTCGCGCTGGTGGCGCGGGTGGCCGTTCTGACCGCCAATGGGATGCTTTTCGTCTGGCGGAAGAGGCGGTGGCGGTGGTTTGACTATATCGCTGAGGATGGGGGTTTGGAGAAATTAGACGAGTTTTTCGATAGTCGTGCCACCTGCGCCAATAGCTCCGCCACCTGTTTGGAAAGCTCCGCGACCTGCTGCTGCAGCGCCGCGATGGTGGTATCACGCCGGACCATCTGTGCACGGAGTTCGAGAATGGTGGTATCACGTTGGGCCAATTGCGACCTGAGATCGACAACCCAAAACTTCCAGCTCGGCAATTTACTGTTGGTAGACTTGCTCGGTAAATACATCCATGTTGTATCGACCAATCCGTTGATCCGATTATGTTACCAGACGCATTGCGTGGAACACTTAAATTTTACGCCAAACTTTTTCGTGGAAACACATTTGTTTTTTTCTGGGAGGGGGTTTAATCTGCTCTCATGGCCAGGCTTACGGTGAGGTTGACAGGCCGGAAAACCCGGGAACGGTTGCTGAAATCGAGATGAATCGCGGGCCGACCCGCCACAGCCGAATATTTTGGAGTTTCTTTTATGCGGCGTATATTAGCCTTTGTAGTGCTGTCACTGGCGGCTTTGCCGACAACCAGCCGCGCCGGCGCGGCTGGCAGGTTCTTTTTACATAATGGAGACCGCGTGTGCTTTTATGGCGACAGCATCACTGAGCAGCGATTTTATGCTGTGGCTGTGGAAACCTATGCGGTCACGCGATTTCCCAAGCTGAAAGTTGATTTCGTGGATTCCGGCGTCGGCGGTGACCGCGTTACCGGCGGCTGGGCCGGCCCGATAGACGTGCGGCTCAAACGCGACGTATACCCGTTCAAGCCCACGGTTGTCACCATTATGCTGGGGATGAACGATGCATCGTACAGACCCTTTGACGCGAAAATATTTGACACCTACAAACATGGGTACAAACATCTAGTTGACGCGTTGAAGAAGCATCTTCCGGGGGTACGCATTGTCATCCTTGGGCCATCGCCCTTCGGGCCTTCGCCGTTTGCCAACATCAAACACCGTTTTGCCGGCGGCTACAACGGAGTGCTGCAGCGCTACGACGAATTTGACAAACAGCTCGCCGCGAAAGATCACCTCTATTACGTAGATTTTAACGCACCCATGTTAGCCGTGATCAAAAAACTCCAAGCCGCCCAACCCCAGTATGCCAGTCAGGTTATACCGGGGCGGGTACACCCAAGCGCGGCGGGAGAATTGCTCATGGCCGAGGCGTTGCTGAAACTGTGGAATGCGCCGGCTACGGTCACCAAGGTTGCAATATCGGGCGGTGAAGTCAAACTTGCTGACAACACTCAGGTAACAAACCTCCATACCGGCGTTGATGGAGACATCCGTTGGACGCAACGCGACGGTTCGCTGCCTTTTCCAATGCTCTCGCTGCATGAAGTCTGGCCGCAATTTCCACCGGAAAACGGCTGGCAGGCGCCGCGGCCCAAGTTCAACTTCATCAATCCGCCGGCGCAAGCGATTATTCATGCCGCTCATTTATATCGGCGGCTTGATCAGGAGCGATTGCAGGTTGCGGGGCTGAGTGCTAAAAGCTATAGGCTCAGCATCAATGGCCAGCCTGTGGGTGCCTTCAGTGCCGCGTCGTTAGCCCGCGGTATCAACCTGGCAAGATATCGCACGCCAATGCTGCTGCAGGCTTATCACGTTCTGGCGATGGTATGGAATCGCACGCAGGTTCGCTTTTATGCATGGCGCGACGTTCAACTGCCCATCGAACAGTACTCCCCGGCCTGGAGCGGCAGTCCAAGGCTGATTCTGTTCCCAGGTGTAAGCGTCGCAGCGCGTGCGATGGTTCGCACCGACGGGGAAAAACTTGCCAATGCGATTTACGCAACACTCCCCGACATGCTCCGCGCTCAGCGCCAGGCGGCCACGCCACTGGCTGATCACTATGAGCTAAAGCCGATGAAATGATAAACAGGCCTACAGGCTCATTGTATGGTGCTCGCCGACGTGTGATGCGCAATCTGAGGCTGAATTCCAGTTGAACTGGCATTCGGCTCAGCCGCCCATTTCTGCAACGGTTATCTCTAAATGAATCGGCCGACCGTCCAGAGGCTCTGTCCGCATCCGAAAAGCGATCCACCGTCCGCTGTTCTGCTGCGGAAATGCTTCCGCGAAAATGCAAACCCAAGAAGGTGACGCTCGCCAACCTTTCCGAGTTAAGCCCGCGCATCAGTGAACGCATGCGCCGGGCGCTCAGGGATGAACCCGACGACATCCCGGCGAGCCGGGACCAGTGGATGTTGCACATCCTTGAGGCGTTGCCCCATGGGGCCGTTCATGCCGTGCTGGGCACGCTACGTAAAATCGGACTCGATAAGATGATTGCTGCGCAACCCAGCCGACAGCGGAACGTGGTACTGGCCATGATTGCCGGGCGAATTCTTTTTCCCACCAGCAAACTCGACACCATCCGGCGATGGAAGGATTGCACGTTAGCACAGGAGTTGGAGGTTGCCGATGCGGATGAGGATGAACTCTATGCGGCTTTGGATTGGCAGCTCCAGCGCCAGGATGCCATGAGAGTGAAACGGGGACGCAGCTAGTTTTATCATTTTAGACCTCCATGCCGAGGCTGCGCCGGCCGCCCTTCCCGGCGTACGGTATGCTCTAATCCCAATCGCACCACCGTCTTGCCTGCCCAGACTTCCCGTCCGTACGGACAACTTCTTTTTTCACTGGTGGCCAGCGCGATTAATTCCTTCTTGGTCGGGACGCCATTCACCGATTCCGTCCATGCTGCAAGACCCGGCCAGCGGCCCTGCGGCCCCGGTGAAAGCATCCGCCGCAATCTTCGGGTGTGGCCATCCATGGCGGCGTAATCTTCATCCCGGCGAAACAGGGTAATGCGCCCCGCCGAACGATTCAGCACATGGTAAACATATCCACCGGGGCAATAACGCGGTTTTCTAGCCATGTTTTGCAGCCTAAGCCGCAGGCCGGGCGCTATCAACTCCGCGACGGTCCGCCTGCGCCCCTGCACGCCGCCACCTTGCGCGCTCAGCCCCGCGGATCACGCGTGCACTGAAGATGGCTCGCCTCGTTCACCCTTCGTGTCCGGCGTTTATCCCGATATCCTCGAGTAATATTTCGATCATCGGGATATTTAACCATCGTCGTACCCCGCGAAGCGCTGCGGGATGCGGCCATAAATTTTGGCCAGCGGGAAATCAGCGTGGTACCGGGCCGGCGTGGGGGTCGCGGCATAAATTGCCAGGCGGGTTGAGGGCGTCAACGGCTTTGAGTTCTTCCGGGGTTAACTGCACCGTCAGAGCTGCCATGTTATCCTGCAACTGGGCCAGCGTGCGTGGGCCGATGATGGGGCAAGTGACGCCGGGCACGTGGAGGCACCAGGCGATGGCGAATTGACTGCTGGAGATGCCTTTGGCGTCGGCGAGATGGTCGAGAGCTTCCATCAGCGGCCATTGGCTGGCGGGAAAATCAGTTTTATTTTGAGCGTGGTACCAGGTGCCCTGGGGAATTTTGCGGCCGCTGCGGGTATACGTACCGGCCAGGCGACCACGGGCCAGCGGTGCCCAGGTAATGGTGGCGATTTCATATTTGCGGCAGAACGGGAGAACCTCGGCTTCAATTCGCCGGTCAATCATGTTGAATTGCGGTTGTTCGACATCAAAACGGGCGGTGCCCAGTTCCCGAGCGAGGAAGTGGGCTTCGGCCAACTGCCAGGCGGCAAAGACGCTGCTGGCAAGGTAGAGAATTTTGCCCTGCCGCACCAGGTCATCCAAGGCGCGCAGGGTCTGGTCGATGGGGGTATCTGGATCGGGGCGATGGATGTGATAAACATCGATGCGTTCGGTACGCAGCCGGCGGAGTGACTTTTCCACCTCGCGGACGATATGCCAGCGATGATTGCCGGCGTCGTTGACGTGTGGGGAGCGTCGGCCATGGACTTTGGTGGAAAGGACGACTTCGTCGCGTTTATGGGTGTCGGCGAGCCACCGTCCGATGATGTCTTCGGATTTTCCGTCGTTATAGACGTTGGCGGTATCGATGAAATTACCGCCGGCGGCGGCGTAGGCGTCGAGAATGCGGCGTGATTCGGCTTCGTCGGTGCGTCCGCCGAAGTTCATGGTGCCCAGGCAAAGCGGTGTCACTTTAACGCCGGTCCGGCCTAAAATTCGGTATTGCATGGTGGCCTCCTATATTGACTGCCGTGAATACTATAGCAGCGCTGCGGCGTGGAGGCAACGCGGCGCGAGTCGGGAGACGATTAGGGGCCGGGCAACAATAACTTGAACAATGTTAACCGCTTCCTTACGGTCGCGGCTCGGATGGCCGCGCCCTACGAACCCACTGGCTGGGTATACGCGCCCGTCGCGGGAGGGGAAGGCACACGCGGAAGGTGCCGCCGGCGGCCGGGGCGGTTATAATGGCGATGGTTGATTGGTTTTGGAGCCGCATGAGTACACCGCCAGCATCTTCACCGGTCCCGCCGGCATCGTGGGATCCGTCGAGTCTGAATAATCCGCATCTGGTGGCGGATAAGGCGGGGCGGGTGCAGGCGATGTTTTCGGCGATTGCGTGCTCGTACGATTTGAACAACCATTTACATTCGCTGTGGATTGACCATTACTGGCGACGTGCGGCGGTGCGGATGGCGGGGGTGAAACCCACGGATGTGGTGGCGGATATTGCCTGCGGCACGGGAGACTTGTCGCTGGCGTTTTTGAAGGCGGGTCCGAAACGGGTGATCGGGCTGGATTTTTGTCATGCGATGCTGCAGGGCGCTTGCCGGAAGATGCCGGAGGGCACGGCCGGGGAGCGGCTATCGTTTCAGGAGGCGGATGCTTTGCGGTTGCCGCTGGCGGATCAGAGTGTGGATATCGCGTCGATTGCCTTTGGCATCCGCAATGTCGCGGATTGGCAGGGCTGCCTGCGGGAATTTCACCGGATTTTACGGCCGGGCGGACGGGTGATTATTTTGGAATTTTCGCTGCCGAGCCATGCGGTACCGCGGGCGCTGTATAATTTTTATTTTCGGCGGGTAATTCCGTGCACCGCGACGCTGATCAGCGGTGATCGCACGGGGGCGTACCGTTATTTGCCGCGCAGCGTGAGCACGTTTATCACGCCGGAACAGATGACCGGCGGCATGGAGCAGGCGGGGTTTTCGCAGGTAGCAGCCCGGGCGCTCACGTTTGGAATCAGCATCTGTTATCGCGGGGTGCGGGGTGGGTAAAACAACGGCAGTGCGGCAGACGAGACGGCGCGGCGGGCGGGATGGAGACGTTGACGGCCAGGGGAAGATCATGCGTCGTATTGTGCGATGTTCATGGTGGTGTCGGCGCTGCGGGGAAAACATCGGGTCGGAAAATGTGGCCTTGTACGGCCACAAGCTGCCGAATGTAGTGAAAGGGTCGGGCTTTTTCGCGGGGATGGCTTTGCTGGATCATTTGCGAGATTGCCAGGGGCATGATTTTTGCGAGGAGTTGCGGGTCTGGCTGGGGGCGGATTTTTTGAACCATCCGCGGATTTGGGAATGGTTTGAGGTGCATGGCCGGCGGGAATCGCGGTTGGTGGCGGAAGAGGATGTGGAATAAAACCAGTGGCGTGAGGTGATGATGCCCTTTGAAAAAACGGTGATTGTGGCGATATCCGGGGCCTCCGGGGCGGTTTACGCCCGGCGGATTCTGCAGGGCCTGACCGCAGGTGGAGTGCGGAGTTACGTGGTGGTTTCACCGGCGGGCCGGCGGCTGTTGCATGATGAGCTGGGGTTGGAGCAGGCGACTGCGGAGGCAATTTTGGGGCCGGAGGTGGTGCCGGCGGAAGGGCAAATTATTCCACTGCCCTACCAGGATATCGGGGCGTGCATTGCGTCGGGTTCATTGGTGCATCAAGGCATGGTGGTGGTGCCGTGTTCAAGCAATAAACTGGCGCAGATCGCGCATGGCTTGTCGGAAAATCTGATCAGCCGGGCGGCGCAGGTGACGTTGAAAGAACGGCGGCGGCTGGTGTTGGTACATCGCGAGATGCCGCTGGGGCTGGTGGAGCTGCGCAACATGGTTTTGGCCACGGAAGCCGGGGCGGTGGTTTGTCCGGCAAGTCCGGGGTTTTATTTGAATCCGCAGTCGATTGACGATCTGGTGGATATGGTGGCGGGTCGGGTGCTGGATTTGCTGGGGGTGGAACATACCTGGAAGACCCGCTGGCAAGGGGCCGGGAGTGGCGCTGCGCGAGAGGGGTGAACGTTGAGAGTAGAGCAGTAGAGCTCAAGGAAAACGGGAGAAGATGGATTTTGTTTTTGGGGAATCGGCCTAGATGATCAACACAAGTACCGAACGAAACGGGCCTGGGGCTTTGCCGGCGGCGATGGGAGCGGGGGTGGGGGAAAGGCCGACCGGTTGGCTCAAGCGGGTGGCGGTGTTTTTGGATCTGATCAAATTTTCGCATTCCATTTTTGCGTTGCCGTTTGCACTTATCGCCACATTTCTGGCGGCCCGTGCCATTGGGCTTATGTGGCCGGGCTGGTTGCGTCTGGGCCTGATTGTGGTGTGCATGGTTTTGGCCCGGACATTTGCGATGACATTCAATCGGTTGGTGGATCGGCATATTGACGCGCGTAACCCGCGCACGGAAAACAGGCCCAGCGTTCGCGGCGATATTTCCGCGGGGTTTATGCGCATGGTGCTGGTGATGAGTGGGGTTTTGTTTGTGCTGGCCACGGGTCTTTTTGATGAACTGCTGGGCAATGTGTATCCGGTGATTTTGGCGGTGCCGGTGCTGGCGTTTATCGCGTTTTATAGTTTTACCAAGCGGTTTACGTGGCTGTGCCATTTTTTTATCGGGGCGTCGTTGATGCTGGCACCGGTTAGCGCCTGGGTGGCCATTGTGCCGCCACAGGGAGCGGCCCTGGGATGGCAAGTGGTATTTTTGGGGTTTGGGGTACTGTTTTGGACGGCGGGTTTTGATATTCTTTATGCCTTGCAAGATCAGGCGGTGGACCGGCGGGAGCGGCTTTTTTCTATTCCGGCCCGGGCGGGGACAGGCACGGCGTTATGGATTTCCCGGCTGTGTCATCTGGTGACGGTTCTGGCTCTGGCGGCTTTTGGAGCGGGTATCGGCGGGGGTATGCGGCTGGGCGTGGTGTATTGGATCGGCTGGGCGGCGGTCGTGGCATTGCTGGCTATCGAGCAGTCTTTGGTGAAGGTGGATGACATTTCTAAAATTAACCTGGCCTTTATGACAATCAACGGTCTGGTGGGAGTGGTGTTTGGCGTTTTATCCATTGCGGCGATTCTGGGGCGTTGACGGGTGCGGGTATCCCAGGCAGAACCGGCGAGCATCCATGCCGGTGCGATGGGGGCATTTAACTGACGATCAATTGATGGTGGCGGCCCGGGTTTTGGTTAAGGCCGGATTGGGTGGCACGGGGCGGTAACGGCCGCCTACATGCTGCCGCCAAGAAGATGGCCAACGCGATACTGGGCTGGTGAGAGGGCGGGCTGCGCGGCGGGAGATGAGCGTGGTGGTGGCCCTGGGGGGAGTGACTGGAAGTGAGGCCGGCACACCTTTTTCGGCAGACACATCTTTATCGGATTCATGATAATGCCTTCATGGATCCCTAGCGCTGATAGCCATAATGCGTCTTGTATTCACCAGCCCGGCGTAGGGCTGTGTGGATTTTAGGACAAGGGAAGGCTGCTATAAAAAGGAGACAAAACATGGCAGACCAAACATCCATCGGCAGCGCCAAAGGGCGCTTGATGTTGGCGTCTTTGGCGGCGCAACTGGCGTTGGCCACGGTAGCGTGGGCTGGAACGCCGGCACAACCAGTAACGCCGGCCGCGGCCGGGGCAACCACCACGCAAAGCGACACCGTGGCGCAATTGCAGAAGGAAATTGAGTCGCTCAAGGCGGCGGTCAACACGCTTAAGGCGCATCAGGATTCGGTGTGGATGGCCAAACAGCGGGCCGCGGAAGTGCGGGCGATTGTGGAAAGCACGCTGAAAGCGTCGAAGAAGGAATCGCAATATTTGGATAATCCGATTCAGGCGGGGTATGATAATGGATTTTTCATCCAGACGGCCAATAAGAATTTCAGCTTTCATTTTAACGGATACTTTCAGTACCGCTACGATTTCGGGTCGTACCAGCCGGTGAATCAAGGGGCGTACAGCCATCTGCCGGCGGGCGACCACCTGGATCCCACATCCGTTCCGGGCGGTGACGCTAATGGCTTTGGTTTCCGGTATGCGCGACTGATTTTTTCCGGTAATGTGTTTAGTCCGCGACTGACCTATTTTATTCAAAGTGATTTTGCGGGGGGCAATGGCACGACCAACTCGGGTTATTTTTCCGAGAAGGACTTGTTTGTGGCTTATCGCTTCAAGAAATGGCTGCAGGTCAAGGCGGGGTCGTTCTTGGTTCCGTTCACGCACGTTGAATATATTTCCTCGGGCCTGGAAATGGTGGACTTTAACTCAGTGGAATGGCCGTTTGACCCGGCTCGGGCCATGGGAGCTAGCGTGTACGGGGACATCGTTCCCAACAAGGTGGACTACGAGGTGAACGTGAACAACGGAGCCAACACGCAGGGGAATGGCATTGCATCCAACAATGTATCTTTGGATAACCGCCTGGGTTTTGCGACTCGGTGGCAGTTTGGAAGCCGGATTTCCGATTTTGTGATGGAGCCGGATCTGCGTTGGTCCAAGCACTTTCAATGGATGCTGGGCGTAGCGTTTAACTTTGACAGCCAGACGAAGAGTCCGACCGCTTTTCCGGCCGGGCAGGGAACCGATACGCTGTTGGGGTTATCTTCGAACGTGACGACTGGTTTTATTCCGAGTTATGCGTTTACCGGCAACGTGTACCGGGCCACGGTGGATTATCAGATGCACTACCGGGGCTTTGCGTTTAGCCCGGTGCTTTTCTATCAGGACGTGAACGAAAGCCAGGGTGCACCGGCCCCGACGCTGACTAGCTATTATCACAGCAGCAGCGTGCAACAATTTGCCTATTACCTGCAGGCGGGTTACTTCATTGTGCCGCACAAGTGGGAGGTGGCAGCCAGCTACGGGCAAATGTACACGCTGGGCCAGAATAACCACATGGATGCCTACGAGGCGGGTGTGAACTACTACATCATCGGTGACAACGTAAAGTTGCAGATGGATGAGATTTATATTCCGCAGGCAGCATTTACCAACCAGTTTGCGGAAACCTATGCCAACGCGGCCAACTACATCACCGAACTGCAGTTGCAGGTGAAGTTCTAAGACCTTACCGGCCGTGGGCAACTTGGATGGCAAAGCGCATCCGAAAGACGCCATTGGGGCGGACCGTCTGGTCCGCCCCTTTCTTTTTTTGCGATAGAGACGGCCTTGGTACTCAGGTGCCAAGGGCGGTTGGTGCAACGAAACATCCGCACAGGCGTTTGGGCAAAAGAGGCCTTGAATCCTTGGGGATGACCTTGGGGGTTGGCATGGGCCGCGGAAGGAAGGCATACTGGTATGATGGGGAAGAATCGGACGGTGGTGATGGTGCTAGGTACCCCGCGCAGCGGTACCAGTGCATTAACTCGAATGTTGCCGGTGTTTGGAATTCGGCTTGGGGATGACCTGGTAAGCCCCAATTTGAACAATCCGGTTGGATTTTGGGAAGATGTGGCCATTCAGCGCATCAACGCGCGGTTGTTGGAACTGGCTGGGCGGCATTTGGGATGGCCGGTGTTTCGGCGGGAACGGGTGGAACCCAGTGTAGAATACGCGGGGCTGCTGCAGGAGGCCAGGCGGCTGCTACGGGAGAAACTTGGGAATGACGAGGTGTGGGCATTTAAGGACCCACGGGCCAACCGGCTGCTGTTTTTCTGGCAACGGGTGTTTGCGGATTTGAATTGTCAGGATCGCTATATCCTGGCACTGCGCAACCCCGCAAGTGTGGCCCGGTCGCTGGTGGTTTCATCAGGCTTGAAGCCCGCCACGGGCCTGGCCTTGTGGCTGGAATGCACGGTGCAGGCGGTGCAGGACACGCTGGGCAAGCCATTGGTGGTGGTGGCGTACGAGCGGTTGTTGGCGGACACCCATCGGGAAATACTTCGGGTGGCGCAGGAACTGGGTATGGAGGAGCGGCTGGAGGAGGAGGAGATGGTTTATTACGAGGGACAATTCATTGATGGTACGCTGCAGCATGTGGATTTTTCGCGCGAAGAGCTGGTGCGGGTAGCCAAGGACTTGCCCCTGGCGGTGGACGTGTACGATTGGCTTTGCCAACGGGCTGCGGATGAAATCGGGGAGGAGGAGTTCAGACGGGGATGGGATTGTTTGTATGTGCGGTACAGGGTGGAATACCCGGCTTTTGTTGCGGCCAATCCATGGCTGGGGGAGCGGCGCGGAATATCGGTGGCGGATATGCACCGGATATATTTACGAATTTCATATCATGGATCGGCGGAAATATGGCGATTGGCCAGGCGGGTTGTGGACAAGGTATTGCTGGAGGTTTGAAATGGGGCGGGCAGCGCGGAAATGGAGTTGTTTTTACGGCCAGAGGTTGGCGGGTTGGGGAGCGTAGCGTGGCAAAGCCTGCAACTCCGATGGGACTTGGGCGTTTGAGCCGATAAGAGGGGATGGATAGATCGGGCGGCCTTGCGGAGATTATGGTATGTCTGAGAACGCAGTCGTGGGGCGCAAGGGCCACTTGCTCATGCTGATATTGGTGGGATGGTTGGCTATTGGCACTTTCTGGGCCGCCGGGGTGGTGGAGGCTTCGCCGACATGGAACCGTTTGACCGATCTGCTGGGCGAGCACCATTATCATCAGGCGCTTAGCCAAGCCACGGCGTTGCTGAATTTGAGCCATAGGGGACGTGTTAGTAAGGGGGTGAGCCGGTATGATCTGCTGGAGGTAAAGGGCGAAGCGCTGCTGGGGCTGAAACTTTTTGACTCGGCCGTCGATACGTACCGGTCGATGGCGACGCTTGCACCGACCATTCGCGAGGCGCGAATAGCCAGGGCGACGGCGGATTTGATATCCAGAAGCGTGGCGGGCTATTATGCGCCGCAACATCGCACCGAGAATGGATTAGGGCCGGTGCGTATCGATATTGTGCCCAGGTCATCGCGGCAGGAGGCGATTCGGGCCTTTTACCATGACCAATGGGTCCGCCTTAAACCGCGGATCACCGCCGCGTTACAACGTTCAGAGTTAGGGCCGCTGTTACGGCTTTTTGTGCCGCTGCGCCGGGCGGTGGATGCGGAGACCGCAGCCAAACCAAAGACGACACATGCGACGGATGATTCTCTTCAGGTGTCTGACCCGGCGGAGGCGGCGGTGGACAGCAGTACAGATCGAATCGTGGTATTGACCACCAGGGGACTTCGGCGGATGGAGGGACGAATTAAGGCGATTGTAACATCCTCGAATACGCTGATTTTTTTCCGGCGGCGGACTGCACCGCGCGGGGTTACGCAGCCACAGGTTAATGAATTGCAAAATATGATTCAGACTTGCCGTGATATTTTGGCTATGATTGCGCACTTTAAGCAGGTCTTTCCGGACTTTCCGAAGGATTGCTCGGCCCTGCGACACTTGAAGAGCAGGACTTTGCATGTTGAACATCTGGCACAAAATACCTTGCCTGCGGGCTGATGACGCGACTACGCCTGGGGTCTTTTCCCGGAGAATAAGCGTTTGGCCTAAAAATTGCTCATCTGGTCGTTTGGCCATGAGGATGTAGCGGCCAGGCAGCAGGGCGGAAGGTTGTCGGAGCGGGGACATCGGCCTTGGGATGGCCGAATACCGGATTTTTGGGTTGCGGTAGGTGCAGTAATCATGGGTTTTGTGCCTAACAGGCAGCATGATATAATAGGTCAATGATGAGGACTAAAAGGTGATCCCATCATCGCGTGGTGTGCCAATAGCCGGGAGTTTTTGTGCTGGGGTTTATAGACAGACGGGCGTTAAGAGTGATTGTCTGGACCATCGTCGGAGCCATGGTGTTGGCGGCGGCGATTGAATTCATTCATCTCAAGAAAAAGACAATTATCACGGCGGTCACACCTTTATCCATGAACGGACCGAGCCGGGTACCAAGGGTGATGGTTGAAAAGGTTAAATCCGGCCCCATTGCCCGAGTGCTGGACATTCCAGGTTCCTTGCGGCCATTTTATGAATCCAATCTTTACGCCAAGGCCTCCGGTTATATCTCCAGTGTGCTGGTGGATATTGGAGACCATGTGAAGGCCGGACAACTGCTGGCGGTCATTGCGGAGCCGGAACTAAAACGAGAATATGCGGAAAAGCAGGCGTCGCTGGCTGCGGCGCAGGCGGCAGTGCAGCAGGCGGCATCGCAGTTGGACCAGTATCAAAGGAGTCTGGGTATTGCGCAGGGCAACCTGACCAGTGCCCAGGCCGCTTTAACCCTGCAACAGGCCATTTATGCCAGTTCCAAGCAGCTTTTTAAGGGGGACGCCATCAGCCAACAGGCCTTTGAGCAGGCCACCAGTCAACTTACCGTGGCCCAGGCGGGGGTGGATGTGGCCCGGGCGAAGATAGCGGCGGCCGAAGCGCAAATTCAAAGCGGGCAATCGGCTTTAACCCTCTCTCGTGCCAATGTGATGGTGGCCCGCGCCAAAATGGAAAAGATTCAGGCTCTTCTGGCTTACGATCAAATTATTGCTCCGTTTGACGGCGTGATAACCGTGCGGGGCATTGATCCCGGAGATTTTGTGCAATCCGCAGCGCGGGCCAAATCGCTTAAGCCACTGTTCCAAATTGTCAGTCAAACTAAAATTCGGGTATTTGTTGATGTGCCGGAGCAGGATGTGCGTTTTGTGCATGTCGGCACGCCGGCGGAGGTAACACCGTTCGGCTATGACGACGTTCACCTCAAGGGGACGATCACCCGTACCGCCGATGCCCTGGACGTGGCCACGCGCACGTTACGGTGCGAAATAGACCTGGATAACCCGCAAAATGAGCTGCGCGGCGGCATGTATGCGGAGGTGAAATTGTATGAGCAGCGAGCTGCGGGCATTCTTGTGCCGGTGTCGGCGTTGATCGCCCGGGGTGGACATTATTTTGTCATGCTGGTGCGGCATGACCATGCAGTGGAAGTTCGCGTAAAAACCGGGCTTTCGACCAGCCTGATGGTACAGATAATCTCCGGATTAAGAGCCGGCGATGAGCTGATCACGCGTGGGCAAGACTATGTGCGAGATGGCGCAAGAGTCGTGCCGATTGCTAAATTGATCGGCGCTGTGGTCATCAGAAGGAACCATGCCGGGCACCGGCTGGCAGCGGATGAGGCTCGGTCTGAGCTACTAAAAACAAAAGCGGAAATGGCGGAATCATGAAGGCATTTTTGGCGAGGGTATCGCTGGGGCTAAGCGTATTGCTGATCGCGGCGTGTTCCCCTAATTTTCATGTTACCAGCGACCATGCCGATGTTTCGCTGCTGCCAAAGGCGGCGGCGCAGTCGCCGACTTTTCATATTGACCGTACGAAGGTACCGGCAATGTATCGGGAACTGCTGGCGATCAACCTGGCGGCGGTGGTGAGGGTGGCCCAGGCGAAGAACCTGGATATTCAGGTCGCCCGGCAACGGGTGCGGCGGGCCCGTGGAGCGTTGGCATCAAGTGTGGGGGCAGCGTTTCCGGTCTTGGCGCCGACGGCTATTTTTGATTATCACAGCGGGGTGGCCCGGTCCACACCGGGCAACATCGTAACAGCGGATTTTCGCTCGCTCACGCCCTTGGCGGCGGTGCAATGGGTGGTGAATCCGGGACGTGTGATCTACAACATCATTGCGGCGAAAAAGAGGCTCAATGCTTCGCAGGCCCGGAGTGCGGCGGTGGTGCAGCGAACGATGGCCACCGCGGCGGTGGAGTATTATCAACTGGTACAATCGCAGGCGGACGTGGTGGCGGCCCACGATGCTGCGGCGGAAGCAGAAGAACTGCTGCGTTTTGCCAAGCTGCGGCTTAAGGCCGGGACGGCGATTCCGGCGGATGTCGCCAGCGCGGAGGCCGAAGTGGCGAGTCGACAGCAGGATATTCTTTTGGCGCTGAATCGGCTGTACCATAATTCCACCAGACTGGCGCAAAGCCTGAATCTGGATCCCACCGTCACACTGGTACCAAGTGTGCATGCGCTGCGGGCAAATCGACTGGTACGTGGATCGATTTCCATCGGTGCGTTGATTGCTCTGGCCGTAAAATACCGGCCCGATCTGCAGCAGGTCCGGGAATTAGTCAAGGCCGTCAGGGCGGATGGCGGTGCTGTCGCATGGGGAGACTTAGGGCCTAGTTTGACTACAGGGTATGCGGTGGGTGGCATTGCTGGCCGCTACTACAATGTGCCGGCCAAAGGACCGGCGGTGAGTTCCAACTACAGCATGCATGGGTTCCAGAATTTTCAGGCGGGTGGAGGCTGGCAGCTTGGGCTGAGCACCTTCGGTGATATTCTAACCGCCAAGGCCAATGACCGGATCGCCGCGATCCGGGCCAACAAGCGTTTAGCGGAGGTGGAGGCGCAGGTGGTGCGGGCGATGCAGGACAGCCGGACGAATTCCCGGCTGATTCCGATTGCCGCTGATCAGGTGCGTTCTGCGCAATATGCGCTCAACATTATCAAGGTCAATTACAAGGCGGGCACAGTGACCTCTTTGGAAGTGCTGGTAGCGGAAAGTCAGATTGCGCAGGCCAAGCGTGACTACGCCCGGGCGATTGCCCACTTTAACCAATCGCAGATCGACATTGTGCGGGCGGTGGGTCTGGTCAGCGCCAAATCTATTTTGGGATCGGTGGTATTGCCGGTGATGCGGGCATCACCAGCGGCAACGCAGCCGGCGACCGGGCCGCCAGCGCAGGGTGGTTAAAGGGAGCGCGCCAGGCGGAATATCCACCATGAGTTCCGGCGGCCAGGTTGGCCCGGAAAAGGCCCATCCGGGCCGGGTTGGTGGCCCAACAAGGTGTAATATTTATGTTGAATCTGGTGCGGCTGGCACTGCGTCGTCCGGTGACCATCCTGGTGTTGATCTTAAGTGTTCTGCTGGTAAGCGTTCTGGCGATCAAAGAGATGCCGCGTGACATTTTTCCGGATTTGGGGGTACCGATCATCTATGTGGCGCAGCCCTATGCGGGCATGAGTCCTTCGCAGATGGAAGGTTATATTGCGCGGTACTATGAATCCAATTTTTTATACGTATCTGGTATCGAAAGCATCGAGACCAGATCCATTCAGGGCTTTACGCTGGTGCGGCTGCAATTTCATCCGGGCACGAACATGGCCCAGGCGCTGGCGCAAACGATTTCGTACGCCAACCGCGCCAAGGCCTATATGCCGCCGGGCACGGTTCCCCCGTTTATCATGCGTTTCAGCACCGGCAGCCTGCCGGTGGGTGATTTGGTTTTCAGCAGTCGCACGCGAACCCTGGCCCAGTTGCAGGATCTGGTGCAGTTTCGGGTGCGACCACTGTTTGCCACGCTGCCGGGGGTTTCCGCGCCGGATCCGTTCGGTGCCAGCAAACGGTCCATCGTCATCAATCTCAAGCCGGGACGGCTGCAGGCTTACGCCCTGACCCCGGACCAGATTGTGGCCGCGGTGAAGGCCGCCAACGTGATTGTGCCGTCCGGCAATGCGTCGATCGGCGGTCAGACGCCCTTGGTTACGGCCAACGCGGTGGTAGGCCATATCGCCAATCTGCTGGATATTCCGCTGAAATATGACACCACACGGACCGTTTATCTGCGTGATGTGGCCACGGTGGAAGATGCTTCCGACATCACCGTTGGGTACGCCATGGTCAACGGTCGCAATACGATTTACATGCCGGTGACCAAGCTGGGAGGAGCCTCGACCTTGGCGGTTGTCAATACGATCAAGGCCAACTTGCCGGTGTTTCAATCCATGATGCCGCCGGATGTCAAGATAACCTTGGCGTTTGATCAATCCCCGTACGTGACGCGATCCATCGCCAACCTGCTTAGCGAGGCGGCGTGGGGAGCCGTGCTGACGGGGTTGATGGTGCTGCTGTTTCTGGGCGATTGGCGCAGCACGGTGATTGTACTGGTGACGATTCCGGTTTCGCTGCTTTTTGCAATCACCGCCCTGTGGTTGTTTGGCGAAACGGTGAACCTGATGACGCTGGGTGGTCTGGCCCTGGCGGTGGGAATACTGGTGGATACCGCAACGGTAACCATTGAGAATATGCACACCCACCTGGAGCGAGGCAAGACGGTGGCCCGCGCGGCACTGGATTCCACGCTGGAAACGGATGGGCCGCGTTTGCTGGCCGTCTTGTGCATTGTGGCGGTGTTCATACCCGCCTTCTTTATGGCCGGGGCACCCCGGGCGCTGTTTATCCCCCTTTCGCTATCCGTCGGGTTTGCAATGGCGGCATCGTATATTCTTTCCAGCACGTTGGTCCCCATGCTTTCGATCTGGCTGTTGGGCGAGCAAAAAAGACACCCACCCAAACCCCGCCGGTTTTCCTTTGCGGATTTTCAGCGGGGCTATAAAAGGGTCGTGGAAGGTCTGTTAGCCTGGCGGGTGGTGCTGCTGGTGGTTTATTTTGTGCTGTGCGGCGCCATGATCATCGCCTTGGCACCCCGAATTGGAACGCAGATTTTCCCGAGTGTTTACAATGGTCAGTTTGAAGTGCGGCTGCGGGCGCCGACGGGCACGAATATCGAGACCACCGCGAAAATCACGCGCCAATGCCTGCAGGCCATTGCTAAGGAGGTAGGCCCGAAGAACGTCAAGTTGACGCTTTCATACGTGGGGCTGCAACCGCCGGATAATCCGATTGGTCCGATTTACCTGTGGACCGCAGGTCCGGAGGATGCGGTCATTGACGTACAGCTTCACGATCAAGCAAGGGTGGACATCCCGAAGGCGGAAGCGGCCCTGCGGCTAAAACTGGCGGCGTTGGAACCGGGGGTGCGTTTTTCGTTTGATCCCAGCGATATCATCAACCGGGTGATGAGCTTTGGGGCCCAGAATCCGGTGCAGGTCAATGTCAGCGGACCGCATCTGTCGGCCGACCTGGCCTTTGCCCGCAAAGTCAAAGCAAAACTGTTGGGCATTGCCGCCCTGAAGGATGTGCAAATTGAGCAGGCGGTGGATTATCCCACGCTGCGTTTGGATATAGCGCGGGCCCGGGCGGGCTTATTCGGGCTGACAGCGCGCAAGATTATGGATTCGGTGCTGGAGGCCACGGCTTCGAGTCGGTACGTAACGCCCATTTTCTGGGCGGATCCCGCCACCGGAATCTCTTATCGCATGCAGGTGGAGGTACCCTTGGAACGCATGAACTCACTGCAAGCGATAGAAAATATTCTGGTGGGATCGCTGGGCGGCAAGGGGGTGTTGCTGCGTAACCTGGCTCGCGTTCATCGCACGACCTCGGTGGAAGAGTTTGATCGGGTGAACATGCAACGGGAAATTTCGATTGTCGCCAACGTGGATTCCAACAATCTCGGGGGCGTAGCCACGGCCGTGCGCCAGGTTATCGCCGGAGCCGGCAGGCCGCCGCGCGCTGCCACGGTATTAATCGCGGGCCAGATCCCGATTATGGAACAGATACTGGCGGGCTTGGGCGTGGGCTTGTTGGTGGCCATTGTGGTCATTTTTTTGATGTTGACCGCAAATTTTCAAAGTTTCAAGCTGGCCGTGGCCGTGATTTTGACCATGCCGGCAGTGTTGGCCGGAGTGGTGCTGGCATTGTACCTCACGGGGACGACGCTCAATATACAGTCGTTCATGGGTGCGATTATGGCGGTGGGCATTGCCGTGGCCAATTCCATATTACTGGTAACTTTTGCGGAGCGTTATCGCCGGGGCGGCATGACGTCGGCGGCAGCCGGCGCGGAGGGCGCAGCGAGCCGGCTGCGCCCCATTTTGATGACCAGCATTGCCATGATTGCCGGCATGATGCCGATGGCGCTGGGTCTGGGCGAAAGCGGGCCGCAATCCGCGCCGATCGGCCGAGCGGTGATTGGGGGTTTGGTCTTCGCCACGGCCACGACACTGTTCATCCTGCCGGCGCTCTATGCCATTCTCCAAAGGAAGGCCAGTATAAAGACCGCATCCATTGATCCGGACGATTCGGACGGCGCCTTTTTCGATCCTATGACACGGGCGAGTTGAGACCACCGCGGCTGGTGGATTTTCAGGTGGATTGCGACTAATATGCCGACTTGCAGCCGCGCGGGCGTGGCGGAATTGGCAGACGCGCCAGATTCAGGTTCTGGTATCGCAAGATGTGGAGGTTCGACTCCTCTCGCCCGCATGTAGATCAGGTTCATTTCACGATACGCGATTGGCATCCCTTGAGCGCCACCGGGAGGGGGATCCATCGGGCACACCGCAAACGGTGAATCGGCGGCTTGGGGCCCGATAATAACGGCAGTTCCGCTTCAGTGATGATTCGATCGTGGTCCGCCCGCCGACACGAAGCCCGCCGGGGCTTGAGATTCAGGTTTGCCGGCCTATGTGCCGATAAATCAGGTGAGGTTTGGGAATACATGCGAAAATGGATTAGAGGTCTCCAACACCGCCTGATTCAATCCCGGGCTGTGCTTCTGGTCGGATGCGGCATAGCCTTGGCCATTGCCGTACCGGCCACGCAATACTACTTTGCGCAAGCGGGTCAAATAAGCGCAGCCAGGCTGGAAGTGAGTTGGGCGACTTACGTGCGGCCTTTAATGCCCTTGATGGAGCTGTTGCAACTGCATGAACGGACTCTGTTGCAGGCCCGCGGCGGTGATAAGGCCGCTACACTTCGCCTGGGCCGGATTGCCGGGCGGATCAACCGTAGAATCCAACATTTCAATCCCATCAATCAAAAGCTGTCGGCTCCACTGCACGTGCAGGCCCGTTGGAATATCTTCACGCATGACTGGAAGAATATAACCGCCAATCAAAATCGGCTGCCGAAATCAACCATGCGGGCGCGCTACGCGGCACTGCGAACCAACTTGTGGACCACCATTGTGCGCAGTGCCGACAGCGCCCAGGTGATAACCCAGGGTAGCCCCGCCACGTTGTATCAAATTGATGTCCTGCGTATGCAAATTCCGGCAATTCTGGTGCGGCTGACGGCCATGCAAGATTTGATTCTTGGCCTGCCGCCCGGGCAGGCCGCCGCACCGGCTTGGAAGCACCAACTGCGCGAGTTGATGGATCGGCTGGATGCGGCGGTATTCACCACACGCAGCGATCTGGTACATGCTTTGTCCCTCCAGAGCACGCCGCCGCATAATTTCACCAAAAGCCTGGACCAGTTGGTGGTCAACATTCGGTCAATACGTAAGCGATTGCGGGATGCAAGCTACCGGGTTGCCCCCCAACACCAACGAGAAGCGGTGCTGCGACAATTGGGGCTTGCCGCCCTGCATGCGCGTCGTGTGTACGGAGCCTGTGCCCGCAATCTGACCCAGAGGGCGGCGGACCGCGTGACCCATTTGTGGTGGCGTTTTGTGGTTTCGCTGATCATCACGGTAATTCTGGCGGTGAGTGTACTGCTTTTATTTCTGGCCCTCTACCGTTCCATGAAAGCGGCGATGGCTGATCAGCGTGACGCGGAGCGAAATCTGCGCCGGGCCAACAACCTCTATGCGGCGCTTAGCCAGACCAATGAACTTATCGCCCGCCACTGTGAACCGGACAAGCTTTTTACGCAAATTTGTGAAATCGCGGTCAAGTATGGTGGCTTTGCCCTGGCCCTGATTGCCGAAAAGGATCTGACCAGTGGTGAGATTGCCATCAGCGCAGCGCACGGCGAGTTCCAGGAACACCTGCGTGATTTTCTGGATACTTCGCACCCCGAGCTGATTTACCCCTCGAACCCCATCATGCGGGCCTTTACCATGGATGAGCCGGTGGTGAGCAATCACCTCAAGGCCCTGTCCGACGCGGATATGGCGGCCACGTTTGGGACCATGGGCCTGAATTCGGCAGGAATCTTCCCGTTGCGGCGGAACGGAAGAATTGCGGCGGTATTGGCGGTTTATGCGTTAGCTGAGAACTTTTTTGATTCGCAGGTCAGCGGACTGCTCATTGAAATGTCGCACGCGATTTCTTTTGCGCTGGACGATATGGAACGTGAAAAGCACCGCCGGAGCACCGAACAGGCCCTGCGCGATTCAGAATTGCGGTATCATCTGATTATGGAAAGTGCCGGTGACGCCATTCTTTTGATGGACGACACCGGGCGGATTATTGATCTGAATCGGCGGGCCGCGGAACAGTTCGGCTATACGCGGTCGGAAATGCTGGAGTGCCGGGGCGCAATGCTGTTTCCCAGTGACATTCGGCAGGAATGTATGCTGCGTCAGAAAGGCGTACTGGAGAGTGGGCAGAATATCAATACCACCGTGATGGCTTTGCGCAAGGATAACAGCACTTTTCCGGTGGAATTGACCGAATCCCGCGTGGTGTTTCAGGGAAACCCGCTGCTACTGGGTATTTTCCGCGACATCAGCGAACGCAAGCTGGCGGAAGACCGTATCCGCTACCTGGCCTATCATGATGCCCTGACCGATCTGCCCAATCGCATGTTGCTTAACGACCGGCTGGGACAAACCATCCGCCATGCTCGTCGGCACGACCAGATGGTCGGGGTGATTTTTCTGGATCTGGATAACTTCAAAAATGTCAATGATACTTTAGGCCATGACAGCGGCGATGATCTGCTGAAGATGGCGGCCCAGCGCATCAAGTCGAGCCTGCGTGAGGCGGACACAGTGGCCCGCCTCGGGGGCGATGAATTTGTGGTGCTTTTACCGGCCGTGCCATCCGAAGCAGAAGTGAACCGGGTGGCGGAAAAGATTCTGGAGGCCATGAATGTGCCGTTCGTCATTTCCGGGCACACGTTCCATGTCACATGCAGTATGGGCGTGAGTCTGTTTCCGCGTGATGGGGCGGATTGCAGTGATCTGCTGCGCAACGCGGATGAAGCCCTCTACCGGGCCAAGAAAGATGGACGGAACTGCATGGCTATTCATTCACCGGAGATGCATGCCGCCGCAGTGGAGAACTTGTGGATGGAAAATGATCTGCGGCTGGCTTTGGCGCGGGATGAACTCTCGATGCACTATCAGCCGCAGGTGGATCTCACGTCCGGGCGCATTATCGGGGCGGAGGCTCTGCTGCGCTGGCAGCATCCGACGCGCGGGTTGATTTCGCCCGCTAAGTTTATTCCGTTGGCGGAAGACAAAGGCCTGATGCCCGTGCTGGGCGAATGGATTCTTAAAACCGCATGCCACCAGATTCGGCTGTGGCAAGATGCCGGTCTGCCCGTGGTCCCGGTGGCCGTGAATCTTTCCGCGCTGCAATGCCGCGAACCAAGTTTGCCGGACACCGTGCGCCGTGTTCTCAAAGAGTCCGCCATCGACCCGACGCTGCTGGAACTGGAAATTACCGAAGGCACCCTGATGGCCCAAACCGATGTGCTGTGCAATCGCATGGTGGAGATCAAAAAGACCGGGATTCGCTTTTCGCTCGATGATTTCGGCATTGGCTATTCCAGCTTAAGTTACCTGACCCGATTCCCGATCGATACTCTGAAAATTGATATCTCGTTTGTGCGTGGCATGATGGACGATCCGAAAGATTTAGCCGTGGTCGACACAATTATTGATCTGGCGGATAACCTGCAACTGCGGACCGTGGCGGAAGGTGTGGAAAAAGGGGAACAGGTGACGCTGTTGAGATTGCTGGGTTGCCAGTCCATGCAAGGATATTTCTTCAGCAAACCTTTGCCAGCGGCGGAATTTGCCGATCTTTTACGCACCGACAAACGCCTGGCGGCACCCGCCACTACGCCTCAACCATCGATTCTTCAACCGGCAGCCGTAGCCGTGCGCTAAGCGGAGGTGCTCATGGATTCCGTGTGGACTCCACGCCCGACATGCAAGAAATGATGTCCTGGCCGGAGAACGAGATTGGTGGGCCGCGCAGCGGAGCGCTGATCGGGACGGGAGGACTGGCCCACGGGGCGGTACTGATTCATCGGCGTCGGCCGGCCAATAAAGCCAGGGTTTGTTCGATGACGAGAGTCGGGCTGGACCACACGTAGAAAAACAGCGATTCCCTGGCCCGCCGCTGGGCCGGACTTGCACACATGAATCCATGGCCCTTGGAGAGTTCCAAGGCGGCCAGCGAGCTGCGTGCCGCCAAGTCATTGCCGGCCGCCCTTAATTGTGCGCCAATTCCCGGCTTTTGCAGCAGCCGCGAATTTGCTCCCACTTTGTATACTTGTGCGGCCAAACGGGTATATTCCCGGCGTAAATCGGTGATGGCACCGCGACAGGTGTGAAACCTGGTCTTGGCCAGATCCTCGGCCATGCTTAGCGCTCCGGCCGCCACCCCCAACGGCAGCACACACGTACTTAAACCGAAAGGCCGCCGTCGGCTGCGGAGTTCCAAGGCATTGTTGCAGGGCGGCATGAGTACATCGGCATCGGGCACAAATACGTGCCGCAGATGCACCGCTCCGGTGCACGATGCGTTGAGGGCCACCATATCCTTGCGGATTTCCGCCACCACGCGAGGTTGGCGGGCGCGCAGGGCAAAGAGTATTTGGCGGCCATCGCTGGTGGCCGCTCCCACGATGATGCGATCGGCCTGCGCGGCCCCGGTAACCCAGGGTATTCGACCGGAAACACGAAAACCGCCGGAAGTGCGGCGGGCTACCACCGCCGGGGGCAGATGTCGGCTGGAGGTGGTCAATTGGGCGATGCCGATGGTGGCAAATACGGTGCCCCGGGCCATGGACCGCAGGAGTTGGGCGGAAATTGGAGCATCGGAGGCGGAGAGTAAAAAGCCCACGGCTGAATCACGCTGGGTCAAAATTAAAGCGGTGGTCAGACAGCGCCGGGCCAGATCTTCATAGCGCCGGTGCAACAGCACGGCATCCATGCCGGTACCGCCAAAGGCGCGGGGAATGGCCCAGGTCAAGGCACCGCACCGTTTCAGATCGGCCATATTGTCGGCCGGCCAAGCGGCAGCGACATCGACACGCTGGGCTCTGGTTTCAATAAGGGCCAAGGCACGCGGCCAAGTTGTTCTGGTTTTCGTCAACACATTCTCATTGTAGTCCCACCGATGCCGGCTGGACAGCCGTAGCATTGCCAGGGGCTTGGCAAAGCGAGAAAAATACGATTTGCGGAGCAGCCAACATACGCAGGGGTGTACTATAGCCCAAGCCCCGGTTCACGAACATGCGTTTTTCAACAGGCCCATCCTCAGGAAAGCAAAAAAGCCCCTGAATCCACTGGCGGTTTTCCATAGGCAAAAAGAGCGGGCCGATCATGGGTAACACCACTTGTCCACCGTGGGAATGTCCGCAGAGCATCCATTGCCAGGGATAATTTTTAAGCCGCGGATAACCATCCGGATTGTGCTGCAGGCAGATGCAAGGTGCCCCCTGCGGTACGCCGGCAAAAGCCCGCCGAGGGTTGGATTGACCAACCCACATCTCATCAAGTCCGACGAACCAGAGAAACGCGCCAGACCGCTCGACCGGCCGGGCCTCATCCACTAAAAGGTGTACGCTGTGCTGTTGTAACATGCGCCGCAACCGTTGGTGAATGCTGCGGTGGGCGGATCTGGCACCTACGTGCCGCCAGGAATACTCATGGTAATCGTGATTGCCAAAAATACCGATCACACCATCCGTGGCCCGCAGCAGGGGTAAAAGCTCGGCCAGTTTATCCAAGGACTTGGGGTGATAATCAATCCAGTCACCGGTGACCACGATCAGATCCGGTTTTTCCGCGGAGACTTTTTCCGCCAATCGCCGCAGAAACCGCTGGCGTGTGGTGCCGGTGTGCAGATCGCTGAGGTGGGCGATGCGGTAGTTTTCAAATGCGGCCGGCAATCCCTGGATGGGCATCCGGTAACGGTCGACCTGGCAGCGAAAGGGGGCCACAAACCGCGGCCAGATCATGGCCGTAAGCGTTAACCGCCCCATTTGCCGGAATGTTTTGCCCGCCAGTCCGCGGTGCAACATCACGCGCTCGATCGGTCGTCCGGCGAGCTTTTTGGCGACATCAAATTGCGGGATGGATTTTCGCAGAGACCCACCAATCACTTCAACACGGGCCGGCCACTTAGCCGGCACTAACGTTAATGCTCTCCTGCCAGTAGCTGCGGATGGGAATATTGTTCTTGCGGGCCGGCACAAACTTCCAATGATTGAGAATGGCACCCATGAATAAGTGGTCGATGGTTGGATGACCTGATGATTTTACAATAGTCACTTTTCTGACCCGGCCATTCGGCAGCACCAAAACCCGGACCACAATTTGTACCTTGGTGCCGGCCAGCATGTATTTTAACGGCAATTCCGGCAGCGGATCTTGTTTTGGGGTGGCTTGGCTATCCGCGGACCAACCGCCGCGTCCCCTGCCGGAGCCGTCCGCTCCGGGAAATTTGGAAGGATTTTTCATGAAATTAAACGTTACGCCACCATCCTGGGCACCCGGATGGAGAGGCCCGCGGCTGCGCGGACCACGTGATCTTGGACGAACTGCGACACGGGGTGCGTTGGTGTCGCGATGCTCCCTGGGGCGGGGAAGCATGTGCGGAATCTTGGGGAGGCGTGGCTGGACCCAAGTATTGGGGCCTTGGGGCACACCGATCACCAGATGCTTCTGTGGAATATCCAGCGTACCGGTCAACAGAGAGCCAGACGATTGCCGGGAGCGCCCGGTAAGAGAAAACAACTGCGGGGGCGGCAGGGCCGACATGCGCCAGTTTTTAAGCGGATCCGTTGGCTGGGTTCGGCGGTGGACACTGGAGAGCACCATGCCGCCAATGGCCGTGCTGTCGTGGTGGTCGGTGACGCCGATGGCTCGGGTTACCGGCATCGGCTTGGCCCATTGCAGATGGTTTAAAAAGTAGAGCCCTCCCAAAAGGAGGCCATCAAAAATCAGGGCGGCAAAAATCGAAAAAAGCGTGGAGTAGGCCACTCCATCACGTCGGTGAATCACCACAATACGCTGACCAGCGCTGGTTGCGGCCAGATCGTCAAACCCCTCCGGCGGCAGGCCCAGAACATCCGGCCATTTGGCCAGAACGTGCTCTTCCAGATCGTGATCCACCAGGTCGGCGGAATTAATTTCCACACCATCGGCAAGGCCGGTCAGCGAGAAATCCTGCGGGCCAATGGCGGGGCCATCCTGGGGTTCAAGGGCATCGTGGACCATCGCTTGAACTTCGGATAACGCTATGTTATCAACCGTATCCATCCAAAGGCCCTGCCCGTTGCTCCGCCCGTTCCCAAACCGCACTCCCGGCGGCGGTGTGGGAACGCTAACTGACCAGAAGAATCTCGTAGCGGATTTCACCGCGCGGCACATTGACGCGCACAGTCTGTCCGACCCGGGCCCGCATCAGCGCTTCACCCAAGGGACTCTTGGCGGAAACTTCCATCACGTCGGAATCCGCATCAAAAGAGCCTTTGCCGATCTCGCCAACCAGCCGGAATACTTCGGTCTCCCTGGTTTTCAAATCGCGGACCTTTACCGTGCTGCCCAGAAATACCATATCCGCCGGAATATCGTTGGGATCCACCACGGAAGCAAAACGCAAGCGCAATTCCAGATCTTTGATGCGGGCCTCCAGCAGGGCCAACTCTTCGCGTGCGGCGTGATAATCGGCATTTTCCTTGAGATCCCCTTTTTCACGGGCCTCGGCAATGCGTGCGGCGATGGATGGACGCGTATCGATCATCGTTTTCAGGTGTTCCTGAAGTTTCTGTTTTTCTTCTTTGGTCAGCAGTTGCATTTCCATTGGTCACCTCTTGCTTAAAACGAATTATTCCGCGTCAGGTTTCGGGCTGTCCACGACGGGCTATCACCGCGCTTCATCCAACCCGAGAAACTGTTTCATGTGCTGGTCATAAATTTCCTGGGCGGCCGGCTCCGTTAAGTTCAGCCGCAATTCGTTGATCACCTTGGTACCCTGGCGGATCCATAATTGAAAACAGGCATGACAAACACTCTGGTAAATTTGTTCACCCAGCGATCCGCCAAACGGTCTTTCCGCCATTTTGGTCGTCACACGCCCGCAACGACGGCATTGGATATTACCCGCGGCGGCGAGTTCCGGGGTCAGTTGCGCGGCCTTTTCGGCGGGTATGTCGGCCCCCATCTCCTTAAGCATATCCGCCATCTGATTGCGGGGCATTAGATCTCCTTTTTCCTGGGCAATTTTATAGCCCTGGGTGAGGGTATTTGTGGCACCTTCCGTATCACCCACACCGCGCTGCGCCAAGGCCAAGAGAACATAGCCCTGCGAGAGCTCGGGATTTAGCTTGATGGCTTGCAACAGCACCGGCACGGCTTCCTTAAAGGCAGCGCCGTCCACATAGGTTCGCCCGAGTGAAAAATAACCCAGCTCATTTTCTGGGTCGGCCAGAATCATACTTCTAAACCGTTCTACCCGTTGCTGGTCCAGCATTATATACCCCTGCTAAATTTTGCTAACCGTATGGACACCAACGCCCCCTGCGGGCTTGCCCTATTGTAGCGTCTAGAGCGCCCGGTTCCAAAGAAGCAGGCTCAGGGCCGCCGGAAAGCCGCGGTAACAGAGACATACTGGCCGCAATGCCTACCTGGCGGTATCCTTTCCGTCATGCGTATGGCCCTGATCGCCAATATGAATAAACCCGATGCCGCCGGTGCGGCGCAGGAACTTGCGGCTTGGGTTCCCCGCCAGGTGCCCCATACGCAAACTCGTTTTTTCCCGGTGGCGGGTGCCCAAAGCCTGGCGGACTTTCAACCGGACGTGGTGGTGACCTTGGGCGGGGACGGCACCATTTTGCAAACCGCGCGCATACTGCTGGGGCAAGGTGCCCCGGTGCTGGGTATCAATTTCGGCAAACTTGGATATCTGGCGGCATTCTCCATGGAAGATTTCAGATCACATATTGCCGCTATTGTTGATAATCGAATGCCCCTGACCACCCGTATGATGATCCGCGGCGGAATCTATGAGTCGTTTGGCGGCAGCCCCAACCATTCCCAGCCGACGTCCCAAGCTCCGCTTTTTGAGCACGTCGCCCTGAACGACATTGTCATTAATTCCGGGGCACCGTTTCGCATGATTGAGATGAAGGTGCGCATCGACGGCCATGACACCACCACTTTTCGCGGCGATGGCCTGATTGTTTCCACACCATCCGGTTCCACCGGCTACAACCTTTCGGCCAATGGGCCTTTACTTTCCCCGGATGTGTCGGCCATGGTCATCACGCCCATCTGCGCTCATTCGCTTTCGTTTCGCCCCGTGGTCATTGCCGATGATGCGGTGGTTTGCATTGAGCCGGTGCGCGTCAACGAGGGCACGCGGGTGTGTTTTGACGGGCAGTTGCTGGAGCCATTGCGACTGGATCATTATGTTCAGATTCGGCGGGCGGAACAATCGCTGAAGCTGGTGGAAAACCCGGCCTTATCGCACTGGCAATTGCTGGCCAATAAACTCCAATGGGCCACCAGCCCCGGAGCCTGACCGCCGACGACTATCTTGCAGGAGCCATCCATGTCATCCGTGCCTTCTCGCCCCCCCGCGATCAACGATCAGCCGCCGCCGCGACAATACGTTTTGCGGTTTGCACAATGGGAATCGATTTTTGAATTCAGCCGTATTTTCAGGTCTTTTCGGCAAGCCATACAGCCCACCTGCCTACTGGCGGCGCTGGCGGCGATCACCATTATCTACACCAGCGGCCGACTCTTAGATCTCGTGTGGGGGCCGCAGGTGTTGCCCGGCGAAATCACCGCGTATGTATCTGCGCCGCAGAGCTATTACCGACAATTGCTGCAATCCAACCGCAATGCGCGGGTGGCGCAACTTAGCGAACTGATGGAAACATGCGGAGAGCCTTTCAGCCTGGCCGATTACAAAACCCTGCCCACGTCGCCACGGCTGGCCTATGCCCGGTTATGCAGCGCCTATGAAAAAAACTACTTTTCCCGGTTGCAAGCTGCGCCCCGGATGTCCGCGGCGGAACGCCGCATCGCCACCGGGCGATTGCAAAGTAAAATGCGGGTGCTGCGACAAACCGTGGGCACGGGCATCTTTGCCGGTTTTCTGCGTTACGAAACCCGCCGGTTTTCCGTCCTCTGCGCGAACACACTCCGTCCGCTGACGATTGTACCGGCCGGCAACCGTGGTACCGCCGGATTCGCTTCCAACCTGGCGATCACCGGTAATTTACTGCCCGCGCAGCGCAGGTCCATGCTCACCTCACCTTCCGTGGTGGGATCCATCGCGGACATGGTGTGGGCCGGCCCGGTCTGGCTGGTGGCCGGCGCACCCCCGCTTTATCGGATGCCCGGCGAAACAGGGCTGTCTTTGTGGCTGCATCGCGGCGCATACGTACTTAGCATTGGAGCGTTCCTGGTCATCTCGCTGATCGCCATTGCCCTGGCCGGAGCGGTCATCAGCCGCCGGGCCATGCTAACATCGGCAGGCCGGCCCGCCGATTGGCCCGTGCTCTGGCGTTTCGCCCGGCGCAAACTTTTCACGTTTATTCTGACCCCGCTGCTGCCTTTTCTCACGATCCTCGGGACCGGCCTAGTTTTAACTTTGCTGGCGTTGCCGGGAGCTATTCCATTCCTGGGAGAAATTTTTATCGGCGTGTTTTTCGTTTTGTTCCTGCTGGGTGGTTTTTTGGTCATGCTGATGCTGCTGGGGCTTTTGGGCGGTTTTATGCTGATGTATCCAACCATTGCCGCGGAAGACTCGGATTCTTTTGATGCCATCAGTCGCAGCTTCAGCTATGTCTATGCGGCGCCGTGGCGACTGGCTTTTTATTCTCTGTTGGGTCTGGTTTACGGCGTTATCACCAATTTGTTTGTAAGCTTTGCCCTGTTTTTACTGCTGGCGGCCACCCATCTGTTTCTCGGCTGGGGCATGAATTTGTTTGGGCATGTGCATGGATGGTATTCGGGAGAGGGTAAGCTGGATACCATCTGGCCCGCCCCGGTTTTTGGACATCTTAGTCCGCACATCAACTGGTGGGCTATGAGCGGGTCGGAATTTCTGGGTGCCCAAGCCCTTTACTTTTGGCTGTTTTTAACGATCAGCCTGATTGGCGCGTACACCATTTCATATTTCTTCTGTGCCAATTCCGCGATTTATCTGCTGATTCGTCGGCACGTGGACGGCCAACCACCGGAAGACATCGCGGATATTCCGGCCGCGACGCAGGCCGTTGTTCAATCCAGCTTGGCTACGCCCACAACGGCCGCCACGCCAAGCTCGTGATCTTTGCAACATCCCGCCGTACAATGCGTTGTATGGCTGAGGCCGCTGCAAGGAAGAGGTGGCTCTGCCGTTTTAATGCCGCAGGGCGGCTGCAGCGCGTGTCTACCGCCCCGGAGCGCGCATCTTCAGACGGGAATCCTGCAAAATCGTCTCCATTACTGAAGGAAATCAGACATGATGCCGACCGAGATTCTTGCGGCCACGAATTGGGTTAAATTCCTGGGCCATTTTCATCCGCTGCTGGTGCATCTGCCCATCGGCTTTCTGGTACTGCTTGGCTTGATGGAATTGGTGGCCCGGTTCAATAGATACCGGCATATCAGTGCGGCTCGTGGGTTTATTCTGGTGATTCTCTCACCAGCGGCTCTGGTGACGGCGACGTGTGGCTGGTTGCTGGCCAGCGGCGGCGGCTACAACCACCATATTCTGTTCTGGCATCGCTGGCTGGGAACCAGCGTGGCGGTGCTGAGTGTGGCGCTTCTGGGCATCTGGTTATGGCGAAAGAACGTTGGGATCGTCTACTATTCCGTGCTGCTGCCCGCTTTGGTCATCATGGCCGTGGCCGCGCACTTTGGTGGAGCACTCACTTTTGGAGGGCGGTATCTAAGCAAATATGCGCCGCCGCTGCTCAAGCCGCTGTTGGGCAAACGGCAGACGGGGCGTTCCGGCGAGCACGCTACCGGCGGAGTGAGAGCGCGTCCCCTGACCTCCGCGGCCGGTCAGACCGGCGGCTGGATGTTGCAACGCCCAATGCTTCGGCCGATCTTGGATACCCAAGCCAGCTTTTATGGGCATTACGTACAGCCGATTTTTACCCAGAATTGCATTCGTTGTCATGGACGCGATAAACAGAAGGGTCACTTACGCCTGGATTCCTACTGGTGGTTGCGGCATGGCAGCCGGGGCCGGCCGGTGGTCATTGCCGGCAATCCGGACCGAAGTTTGCTGTATCGATTGATAGCTCGTCCACTGTGGCAGCGACATCACATGCCGCCGCGCAGTCGCCGCCAGCTTACTCCGGGGCAGATCGCTGTTATCCGCTGGTGGATTGCCAAGGGTGCCAGCGGCACGGCCACATTGGCGTCCATGCACCCGCCGGGCAATATCCGAAACATCATTGAACATCTGCCGGGCCGGAGGCGGTCCGGCCCCACCGCCGGAGAGAACCATGCCCATGCGCTGGTCTGGCGCAGCTCCGTCAATTGACGCTGGTGCCGCGAGGGTGGAGTTTTTTTTCGACTTGACGCCTCCGTGGGCGGCGATGTTCGCAGGATGCTTCCCTGATGTGACATAGTGCGGGCCTGGGCTGCACAAAATCATCTACTCGCTTATGATACCCACCTTGCACCGGGTGCAGTCGGATGCACCAGCAGCAAGCCGGACCGCGATGGTGAAGCGCCCCTACAGATGCGCTAAGGGACTGGCTTTTTATAAGAAGAGGTTTCTGGTATGGCCGGACATTCCCATTGGAAGTCGATCAAACATAAAAAGGCGGTCGTTGATGCCCGGCGCGGCAAAGTGTGGAGCAAGCTGGCCCGACTGATCATCATCGCCGCCAAGCGTGGCGGAAATCCGGATGACAATCTGGCTTTGCGTTACGCCATGGACAAAGCCCGCGCCGCCAATATGCCCAATGATACGATTGAAAAAGCGGTCAAACGCGGCACGGGCGAACTGGGCGGCGCTAACTACGAAAGCGTTATTTACGAAGGTTATGGCTCAGGAGGAGTGGCTATTTTGGTGGATGCCCTTACCGACAACCGCAACCGGACGGCCGGGGAAATTCGCATGATTTTCGACAAAAACGGCGGGGCAGTGGGAGCGGCGAACTCCGTGGGGTGGATGTTCTCGGTGCAGGGAATTATTGCCATTGATAAGGCGGCCGTAGCCGAAGACACGTTGATTGAACTGGCGCTTGAAGCGGGTGCGCAGGATGTGCAAACCTCGCCGGAAGGTTATGTCATCCAAACCCAGATGGCTGATCTGGAGAAAGTTCGCAAGGCGGTAGCCGGTGCCAACGTGCCCATCGTGTCGGCGGAATTGGTAAAAATTCCCAGCCAAACCATTGCGGTCACCGGCGAAGCGGCGGCGAAGATACAAGCCCTGATCGACGCCCTGGAGGACAACGACGACGTACAAAATGTTTATTCCAACGCCCAGTGGGAAGATTAAGCCGAGTCCTTAACGCGATAAATTCATTGCTAGAATACCAATGGCGGGCATCAGAGCCGTGGTGGTCTGATGTTCCCCATGCACCACATCGGCAACGGAATGGCTCAAGAAGATGGGTGGGACGGCGTTAACCATGCTGGACATCGCGACATTAAGATTGATGAGCAGCACGTTGGCATGATGGGGATCCACACAGACCCCGGTACTCTGAGCTATGGCACTGGTAAGAGCCTCCTGGCCAAGCGCTGGGCCGCTGACACCGACACGGGCGGTGTGCTGGTATATCAACTGAACTTGATTGCGGCGCGAAGGCTTGGCCGCCAGATGGTGTGCTGCGGGAGCGGCACCCACGCACGGCGCAAAGCTCACGAATACCCCGGCGAGTACGCCAGCTAAAATGCGACGGGTTTTACGCCGCGAGGTCTCGGTTGAACAAACATTTTCACTCATGATTTACTCCAGAATATCTCTAAGCGCTGGTAACAATTGGGGAGGCAACCTATCCCTCGCTTCAACTGGCGAGAACACCTGGCAGCCAGCCATTGCCACCAGGAGCTATCTTGCGGCACGGCAAACGCCATGCCCACGCGCCGCCCCGCAAATCTTTGCGGGATGCGAGCGTCGCGGACCATAATAGGTTGAGGTAAATCAAAAGTCAAATGAAAAATTTAAAAGGATGGCCAGATTTTCAGATGCGACGCAAAATCAATCTTTAATGATCCATAGCTTTTTGTTCCTTCCCGGTCTTTTTCGGGCAGGGCCAAGAATGTTTCGGTCACCATTGCCGTGATACTCCAGACGCCCAGGCGAAGGCCGCAACCTACGCCGCCATCAGGCCCGTGTCGTCGGCACAACTTTCCCGCCCTGTGGAAACCCGGCCGTACTCGGATACAATCCACCATAGACCATGAATCGCCCTGTACTGAAACTTGGTTCCCGCGGCAGCCTGCTGGCCACAACCCAGGCCCGGCAGGTTATCGCCTTGCTGGAGCCATTTCTGGGCGGGCGGAAAATCGAACTGGTCATCATCACCACATCCGGGGATAAAGCCGTCGATACTCCGCTGGCCCAATCCGGCGGCAAGGGGCTGTTCATCAAGGAAATTGAAAATGAGCTGCTGGCAGGCCGCATTGATCTGGCCGTCCATTCCGCCAAGGATATGCCCACCGAAATTCCACCCGGTCTGGTCATTGCCGCCACTCCCCCCCGCCAACCTCCCAACGATGTGTGGATTGGCCATGCCGGCTTGGCCTTGGCGGACCTGCCGCCCGGTTCGGTGGTCGGCACATCATCGCCACGGCGCCAGGTGCAGGTACTGGCTCGGCGGCCCGATATTCGCGTGGTGCCGCTGCGGGGTAATATAGACACACGATTGAAGAAAGTCCGCGATGGCGTTGTGGCTGGTACGCTTCTGGCGCAGGCAGGGCTGATGCGTGCGGACATGCTACCGCCGGAGGGCCTGATTTTATCCTGCGAAGAATTCATCCCAGCCGCCGGCCAAGGCACGCTGGCCATTGAAGCGAGGTGGGATGATGAATTGGTTTGCACCTTGGCCAAATCCATTCACCACCGCCCCACCTTCTGGGCCTTGGACTTTGAACGCAAGATTGTGCAGGCTCTGGCCGGTAACTGCATGGCTCCGATCGGCGTGTGCGCCCAACAGCGCGGAGTCGTGGATGGGGTAGCGCAAGCGGGATGGATCGTGCGAGCGCTGCTGGCCACTCCCGACGGCCGGCATATCGCGCGGGGGACTCTGCTGACGAAGAAACCTTCCGCGGCAGGGTTAAACGCCATGGTTCGGCCGCTGCTGGAAATGCTGCAAAGCCGCGGCTCTGATGAGATTCTCGCACAAATCGCCGCCCATGGCCGCTAGCAGACTTTCGGCCAACCAGCGGCGTACGCTTATCGGCCACTTGCCCGGCGGCGCGGCCTTCTGTAATCTTGGCGGAAAAGAGCCGGAGCACTTTCTCCGGTGGAACTTCAAGGCTGGAAGGTTGGCATGAAAATTTCCCTGGACTGGATCGCTCGGTATCTCGATAAGGGCGTTGCGCCGCAAGAGGCCCGGGAAGCTTTGCTCAATGCGGGATTGCCGGTGGAATCGGTGGTGGAGACGCAGCACGGTCCACTGTTGGATGTGGAGGTGACCAGCAATCGCAGCGACTGTCTGTGTCACCTGGGCATGGCCCGCGAGTTGGCGGCGCTGTTGGACCGAAAATTATTGCGGCCGAAGATGGAATTCAAGGAATCCAGCCGCCCGGTGGAACAACTGATCCAGGTGCGTATAGCGGATGCCGCCGGCTGCATGCGTTATGTAGCCCGAGTGATCAACAATGTGCGCGTCGGACCATCGCCGGCCTGGCTGCAACAGGCTTTGGAATCTGTGGGGCAGCGCAGCGTTAACAATGTCGTGGATGTAACCAATTATGTGCTCTTGGAAACGGGCCAACCGCTGCACGCCTTTGACCTGGATCGATTGCAGAGGCGGCAAATTGTGGTACGACGGGCCAAAGCCGGTGAAAAGCTGGTGACCATTGACGGCCAAACCCGTGTGCTTGAGCCATCCATGTTGGTCATTGCCGATGAGCAATCGCCGGTGGCGGTGGCGGGTATTATGGGGGGTAAAGATTCGGGCGTTACCGAGGCCACAGTGAACGTGCTGCTGGAATCGGCGCGGTTTGATCCATTAACCATCCGCCAAACCGCCCGGGCTTTGACCTTGAGCAGTGAATCATCCTATCGGTTTGAACGCGGTATCGATCCCGCGGCCACGGAATGGGCTTCGGGCCGCGCGGCGCAGTTGATCCTGGAAGTCGCCGGCGGAGATTTGGCCCGTGGGGTCTGTGCGGTTGGGAAGGTGGAAGATGGCAGCCGGGAAATTCGCCTGCGCACGGGGCAGGTCAAGCGCATTGTGGGAGTTGATATTCCGCCGGAGCAGATCCATAAAATTCTGACCCGATTGGAATTTTCGCCGCGTTCGGACGGCCCGGATTTCGTCTGTCGGGTGCCTTCCCATCGGTTGGATGTGTCGCGGGAAATTGATTTGATTGAAGAAATTTGCCGGGTGTGGGGTTACGGCCGGATTCCGGTGGAACAAAAAGTTTCTCATGCGGTGCGACTACTGGACCGCGCGGAGGAAGCCGGGCGGATGATGAAAGCCACGTTGGCCGGTGCCGGCGCCAGCGAGGCGATCACGTTTAGTTTTGTGGACGCGGTGGAAGCACAAATGTTTCTGGACCCGGCCACGGGTGAGCCACTGCGTGTGAGCGATGCGGTCCGTAAGGTGAGCAACACACTGCGGCCCAGTATATTTCCGGGATTGTTGCGTTCGCGGCGGCATAACGAAACCAATGGCCAGTTGAACGCATTTTTATTTGAGGTAGCGGGCATTTATTTTCAGGAGAGGGGCAAACCCGCGGACAAGCCTTATGAGGAACCACAATTGGCCATGGTCGGCGATACCGTGGCCCAGTTGACCGGGGCACTGGAGTTGCTGGTGCAAAAGTTAAATCGGCGGGCGGTGTTGCGGGTGCAGCCGCAGGATTTTATCGCGTTTGCCCGGGGCGCTGCGGGTGAGGTGCAAGTAGGGGTGGACGGGCGCGGCGCAGCGGTGCTGGGCAGTGTGGGCGTGTTTGGCCCGCGGGTGCAGGCGCATTACGATCTGAAACATGCCGCCGCCGGACTCCAAGTGCGCTGGTCCGCGTTGTTGGACTTATTTGAGCCAGTGCCGAGTGCCCGCGCCATGGCGAGGTTTCCCTCGGTGCGGCGCGATCTATCGGTGGTGGTGGATGAGGCGGTGCGTTGGGGAACCCTGCGGGATCTGCTGGCGGAGTTAGCGCTGGAATTTCTCGAGAGTATAGAGTTTGTGGGCGTGTTTCGGGGTAAACAGGTTGGCGCTGGACGTAAAAGCGTTACCTTGGCGCTGGTTTTTCGCAATCCTGTGGCCACGCTGCGGTCACCGGAGGTGGACTTGCAGATTCAGCGTGCCGTGGCCGCTTTGCAGCGTCGCTGCGGCGCGGTGTTGCGGGTATAATAGTTGGTGTGCCGGTGTGTGCATCGGCCCAAAACTGTTTTGTGCGGGCAGCGGTGAATTTTAAGCTTCTTCTGACCGATAAACAGTATGGGCGTGTCGCATGGGCGTGGACGCGCGGCTTGATTATTGGAATCGGGTCGGCCTAGAATAAACCGCCACGGGAAAAGATCCGGTGGTGTGAAACCGCTTTTAGGAGCGTTGGATGTACGAGAGATTTACAGATCGTGCCCGCAAGGTCATGGCCCTGGCCAACCAGGAGGCGCAGCGCTTTAACCATGAATACATTGGTACCGAACACATTTTGCTCGGACTGGTGAAGGAAGGGTCGGGCGTAGGTGCGACGGTGCTGAAAAATCTGGATATTGACCTGCGCAAGGTGCGCCTGGAAGTGGAGAAACTGGTCAAAAGCGGACCGGATATGGTCACCATGGGTAAACTTCCGCAGACGCCACGGGCCAAAAAAGTCATTGAATACGCGATTGAAGAAGCCCGCAATCTGGGCCACAACTATGTTGGTACGGAGCATCTGCTTCTGGGTCTGCTCCGGGAGCGCGATGGTGTTGCGGCGCAGGTACTGATGAATCTGGGGCTGAAACTGGAGGAAGTGCGGGAAGAAGTACTTAACCTGTTGGGTGCCGGAGTCGAAAGTGAAGCCAACCCTGAAAATAAGGAGGCTAAGACCAAATCGCGGACGCCGGCGCTGGATTCGTTCGGGCGGGATCTGACCGAACTGGCCCGTGAAGGAGCGTTGGACCCGGTCATTGGTCGATCCAATGAAATCGAACGGGTGATTCAGATTTTGTGCCGTCGCACCAAAAACAATCCGGTGCTGCTGGGCGAAGCGGGTGTCGGTAAAACGGCCATTGTGGAAGGCCTGGCGCAGAAGATTGTGGCCAACGATGTTCCGGAAATTTTGTTTGAAAAACGCATTGTGGTGCTGGACCTGGCGATGATGGTGGCGGGCACCAAATACCGCGGGCAGTTTGAAGAACGCATCAAAGCGGTGATGAACGAAGTGCGCCGGGCCAAAAATGTGGTGCTCTTTATTGATGAGCTGCACACATTGGTCGGGGCGGGTGGAGCGGAAGGTGCCATTGATGCGAGCAATGTGCTTAAGCCTTCGCTGGCCCGCGGTGAAATTCAGTGCATTGGGGCCACCACACTGGATGAATACCGCAAATACGTGGAAAAAGACAGTGCTCTGGAAAGGCGATTCCAGACGATTATTGTCGAACCACCGAGCAAAGACGAAACGCTGGATATTCTGCGTGGCCTGCGGGACCGCTACGAAGCCCACCACCGCGTCCAGATTACCGATGGAGCTTTGCGTGGAGCGGTGGAGCTTTCCACCCGCTACATCACCGGGCGCTGCCTGCCGGACAAGGCCATTGACATCATTGACGAGGCGGGGGCCCGGGTACGGCTGAAAAGCATGACCAAGCCGCCGAATCTTACGGAAATTGACGAGCAGATTGAACGCCTGACTCTGGACAAAGAGGAGGCCGTAAAAAACGCCGATTATGAGCGTGCGGCGGAGCTGCGCGACCAGGCGGAGGCACTGCGCCGCAACAAGGAAGAAGCCCAGAAGAAATGGCGTGAGCAGGCCAAGGTTGTCGATGGCGTGGTGGATGAGGAGATGGTCGCGGAAGTGGTGAGCAAAATGACCGGGGTTCCGCTGACCCGTCTTGAAAAAGCCGAGGCTTCGCGTCTTTTGGAGCTGGAAAGTGAACTCCACAAGCGGGTGATCAGCCAGGATGAGGCCATTAAATCCATTTCGCGGTCCATCCGCCGCGCGCGGTCCGGTTTGAAGGATCCGGCCCGGCCCATGGGCACGTTCCTGTTTTTAGGGCCGTCCGGCGTGGGCAAAACCCTGTTATCCAAAGCCATTGCGGAATTTTTGTTCGGCAATGAGGCTTCGCTTATTCAGATTGATATGTCTGAGTACATGGAAAAGCACAATGTCAGCCGGCTTGTCGGCGCGCCCCCGGGCTATGTCGGTTATGAAGAAGGCGGGCAGTTGACCGAACGCATCCGTCGGCGACCCTACGCGGTGGTGCTGCTCGATGAAATTGAGAAAGCCCATCCGGACGTGTTTAATATGCTTTTGCAGATTATGGAAGAAGGGCATCTTACGGATAACGTTGGCCGCAAGGTGGATTTCAAGAACACCATCCTGATTATGACCAGCAACATCGGGGCGGACCTGATCAAGAGCGGCGGAATCCAGGGCTTCGGCTATGGCAAACGCGACAGCGAGCAGGACTTTGAAGGGATGAAAAAAGGCCTGTTGCGCGAGGTTGAAAAGTTTTTCCGACCGGAATTTATCAACCGGCTGGATGAGACCATCATCTTCCGTCCGTTAAGCAAGGAAGATCTCTACCGTATCATCGATATCGAAATCCGGAAGGTCACCAAACGCCTGGTGGAACAGGGAGTGGGTCTGGAAACCACCACCGCCGCCCACGATTTCCTCATTGAAAAGGGATATAACCCGGACTTTGGCGCCCGGCCTCTCCGTCGTGCCATCGAGCAATACGTGGAAGACCCACTATCCGAGGCAATTTTGCGCGGCGAATATAAACAGGTCAGCAAGGTGAAAATCGACCGCAACGGCGATTCTCTGCGGTTTGAATCTGTGCCGACGGAGGCTCCGCCGGAGCCTGCAACCTCTGCGCCTGCCGTGGCCGGAACCGGTGCTGCCGACGCGACTTGACTTGGCGTACAGTGTGGGTGCGGAGCGTGCGGCAGGGAAGGGTGAATCATTTCCACCTTAGCTCCCATGGGTAGTGCCGCTGCCGTGTGGCTGGTTGCTCCCGGGCGACCTTGCGGCAAGATCACATCCGGCAGGGAGGTGGCAAGAATCTAGAACCGATCGGCAGGTTTTTGGCCACACAGGTTTGCCGACACCCGAGCAAAACCCAGCTTAGCCGAAAGCGTCCCACACGTTCGTATTCTTCATATTGGATTATCAATCCGTACTCGGCGCTACCACCGATGAGACATTCCCGCCAGAGTGTGAAAAGTCTACATACGGCCGAGGAACGCGGCGATCCCGCGTGCTGGTGTAGGGCGTGG
>JAJYZF010000109.1 GCA_021800165.1 Planctomycetota bacterium
ACTTGAATTCCGTAGCCTTCCATGGCCGAATCCTTTATTCAAACATACACTGCGAACATCCTGTCCGTACTTCCTTATCATAATAATCCATTGCCAAATCGGGAAGTTATTTCGGAACTATTCCTTACCAGCGGTGGCCGAACCTAAATCCAAACCGCAACACCGGACCGCAGTACGGATGGTAAAAATAGGGATGGTAATAGGGATGATAAAACCATGGATGGAAGACCACCACAGGTGGACAATAAACCGGTGGCGGCACGTACACTGGGGCCGGGGCGTAATACACCGGTGGAGTGTAAACCGGCGGCGGAGTGTAGACGGGCTGCGGAGTGTAAGAAACGGGGGCGCTCGGGGGTGCGTAGACGGGGGCCGGCGGCGTATAAACCGGTGGCGGCGCATAGACCACGGGCGGCGGACAATAGACCACCGGCGGTGGAACATACGTGGGCAGCCCCACGCCAATTCCAATTGCAAAACCAACACGGGCCTGTACGGGCTTAGCCGGGGCTAAAAACAGGACACTGCCCACGGCAATCAGAGAAGCCACCATCAACTTCCGACTCACTCGACTGGGTAATGCAAACATAGTCCGACTCCTATCTTGAAATCACCACCGTCATATTCTAGCAGTCCAGCCTTGGCACTGGTATGAACCGCTCTGTTTAAGCCATACGGTTGGTCCATGAAATGGTTGCGGCAGGCTGAAAGCTTTTGTAGATTTTCCACAAAGATGAAGTTTTTGGTATATGGTAAGGTCAAGATTACGCAGTGACCACACGGTAATGATTGACACTGGAGAACCGGGGGCCTACGATTCTAAAGTTGGCAAGGGTTGAAAGGCAACCTGAATTAAAATAAGGAGCTAAAGATGGCCGGACCAGACGTATTGCATTTTTCGGACGCAAATTTTCAACAGGAAGTGCTTAATAGCAACCAGCCCGTGCTGGTGGATTTTTGGGCGGAATGGTGTGGGCCATGCCGGATGCTGGCACCCACGATTGACGAATTAGCCACGGAATACAAAGGCCGCGTAAAGGTCGGCAAGCTGGACACCGATGCTAATCGCGACACCGCGATGAAGTTCAACATCAGTGCGATACCCACCATTATTCTGTTCGAAAAAGGCAAGATCGCGAAACGCTTTGTAGGTCTGGCTCCCAAGCGCGATTTCAAGAGCGCTCTGGACGCGGTCGTTCCGGCCCTCACCAAATAATCGCCGCGGCGTGTTTTGACGGGGCGCAGCGCTAAGGGACCGGGCAGGCTGCGGCCGGCGGTCCAGGCGTCGTCTGAACTTGGGTTGAAGTGCAACCATTGCGGAATCTGGCCGCCAACGCGGCAACGCGGGTACAAATCTTCCAACCGCCCGCGGCGGTTGTATATTTTCTTATCCGGTTGCATTCCAATACGTATTGAAGCCTTACCTGAAAAGTACAGGCGGCCAGGAAAGCGGGTAGCACCAAACGCGTGGAACCTCGCAATGAACGGATCTTAGTTTTTATCCGCCGCAGCGCGCAGAGCTTTCAACACGTCGTCAATGGTGTACAAATCCCTTAGGATCCGCGGACGATAGGGATGGGCGGGTGAAAATATCGCCAGAAATGGGATGGATCGGCCACCCAATTTCAACAACAGCGACTGCGCCGGCGGATTGGCCTGCGTCAGGTCGGCGCTTAACAGCACCATCCCGGCACGTTTCGCCGCTCGGCGAACCGTCGGCGAATCCAGGACAAAAGCCTTGACGGCGCGGCAATTGATACACCAGCTTGCCGTAAAGTCCACCAGCACGGGATGATTCGCACGCAAGGCCGCGTGCAGACGCTCCTTACTAAAACTTTCCCATTTATTCACGGCAATGGGATGATCGTCGGAGAGCCGTCCGGGTAGCGTGCCGACACGCTGTTGGTGGGCCGGTACCGCCGGCACATACCAATGCCACAACCCTATCCCCAGCAGCAACGCCATACCCACCGCGCCGCCCCGGATCGCCATAGCCCGACCGGGCGGTGTATTTGAGGTGACCACCTGACCCCATACCCAACACACCACACCGACCAGCAGCGAGAGGTTAATCGCCGCTAAAATTTCGCCGCGGCCTGGCATGGCGGAAAAAATAAAGACCGCCACCGTCAAGATCACAAACCCAAGAATATTTTTGAGAATATCCGACCATCGGCCCGCGCGCGGTACCCAGACAATCCAAGCGGGCATGGCCGCGAGCACCACATACGGTGCCGCCATCCCCACCCCGATCAGGGCGAAAAACAGCACCACCACCCAGGATGGCTGCAACAGAGCCCAAGCCAGCACGCTACCCAGAAAGGGAGCGCTGCACGGGGTGGCCAGAATGGTCGCCAGCAACCCCGTGGAAAATGAGGCCACATAGCCGGTTCCCGGGGCCGGCAGCCTATTGACGGACGCGGGTGTTTGAATAGTCCATACACCCAGAGTTGAAAGGCCAAACGCCACCAGCACCAAGCCTATGGCGAGCATGAAAATGGGATTTTGAAATTGGGTTCCATACAAAAAAATTCCGCCCGTGACCCATTGGTACACGCCTATCGCGCCGCCCATGACCACAAACAGACTCACAATGCCGAGTCCAAAGACCAAGCCATGACGCATGGCGATGCGCTTGTCGCCATGAGCCTGATTCATCAGCGAAAGCACCTTCAGCGGTATCACGGGCAGCACGCATGGCATTACATTGAGTATCACCCCGCCCAGCAAGGCAAAGATTACCAACAACCACACCGCCGTGGGGGATTTTCCACCCAGCACCGAGTAGGTTGCCGGAGGATGGCCTGCGGGCAAAGCGCCAGCGTTTGGCGCCACGGCAGCCGGTGTGGGTTTGTGCCCGGCAGAGGCAATATGCACCGCCAAATGGAGCCGCAATGTTGTCGGCAGAAAGCAGGAATTGGTATCACAAGCCTGCGTGATCAGGTGAACGCGCAGGGTTTGCCGCGCATTGACATTGGCAGCCAGACGCATGGGAATTTTTATTTTCACCGCCCCTTCATACACGGAAAGCTTTCCCAAGGCGGTAATAGCGGTGGAAGCGGGAATATCTTGGCCCGGCGGATACTGCACCGCGCCGAACGAAATGCCCGGCACCGGCAACGGCACCGCCCGCGTAGCCACGAGAAAATGATCATACGGATGGGCACTTTGAATATGATAGCCGGGCGCTACGTGAATTTGGACATAAAGTACCGCCGACGAACCGGCCTGCAGAGGGGTGGGCCGGGTGGCCAACGTGGCATGCACGGCGGAAGAAACTTGAGCGCGGGCCGGACCAACCGCCAGCCCCAGACAGCACCAGATCATCAGCAGGCCCCGCACCAGAAAGGCCCGCCGACGACCCCGACCACCGCGATAGCGGCGGTGAGCAAAAATAAATCTCTGGAACATGACGCACCGCATGCAACCGCGTTATCCAGATGCGTTTTGAGCCATTATGCCGACGGGGCAGATGCCTCGCCTTGCGGCTCCGCAGCAGGCTTGGGCGATTTGGGCTTCGCCGGAAGTTCCCCCAAGATCACCTTGAGGTCCAGCACATTAAAACTATCCGGTTCACCCCGGATCAACCACATCAGCGGCGCACCACTTATTTTAGAGGCCAAATCCAGAATTTCCACGGATGGCACACGGCCTTTTTCATAATAATTGTAGGTGGATGGTGAAATACCCAGGAGATACGCAAATTTAGATTGTCCGCGACGACCGCACACCTGCACCCGCAATTGCTTCATCCGCTCACAGATTTTTGTGTAATCCGCCCGCAGTCCGGTCTGTGGAACTAAAACATTCATACGCACCTCCGTGGATGTCAGTGTCCACCCCCCTCACAAGCCAATGCACCCTCTACATACTACTCATGGGAAGCCAGCTTGACAAGTCTTTCCGCATTTTCGAGCACCCAACCGACTTTTCGCTCGATCATCTGCAAAAACCCATACCCTTCAATACGACCAAACGACCCGGTGGCGGCCACATGAAACGCGCTTTCCGCCACCATGGCCTCGATCATCAGCCAGGGAATAGCCTTCAGTTCGGCCACACTGATCATATCCACGGTATCGTAGCCCCGGATAAATTTGGAAAATCGTACTTCGTCCACATGGTTGGGCCATTTGGCCGGATCATCGCCGCCGCCCAAAATCGAAAATTGTAATGCGCCATTGGCCAGGTCGATCACGCGTTGCTGCAATCGGGCCGAATCGTAGTCGATGACCGCCACCACCCGCTGATTCCGGAATAACATGTTGCCCGGATGCCAGTCACAGTGAACGATCTGCAAGGGCCACTCCGGCAAGCCCAGCGTGTTGGCCTTCTCCGCCGCCACCAGATACGCCTCGCGCAAACCAATGAGCGTGTCCGAAACCTGTTTTTTATCCGCGGGAGTGGTGCGCCCGCCCCGGCTGAAAACCTCCGGTATTTGATCCAGGCTGCCTCCAATCTGCCGATTGTAATGATAACTGCCGGTGGGTGGCTCGTATTCGGGGGTGTAATCGCGCAGCAATTTATGATACAGGGCCAAAATACGACCCGAATCGTAGGTGGCTTCCGGCGAGTTGTCATACCCGGCTCCGCGGATGTACTCGAAAAGCTCGTATACATTGCCCAGACATTGCAGCATGGAATTATTTTCCTTGCGGGTGCCAACCAGATGCGGCAATGGAAACTGCTTTTGGGCCAGGTACAACTGCAGGGCATGGCAAAAGGCAACCTTGAATGGATCGTCCTTTCCCTTGGCCCGCCGCTTCAAAAGATATTCACCCTGCCGAGTCTGCACCAAGAGTTTGGGGGCCTTGCGAGAGCCACGCGGAAATTCTTTGATTGTTTCTATCACCCCGATGTCATAATGGCTTAATACAATGGCCAGTTCGTCGGTGCTGAATTTTTCTCGGTCACTCATGGGCGCAATACAACCTTTTTACCGGGGCCGCGGCACCGACGTCAGCGTAGATACTAATGCCATTTACACGCGCGTCAACAAACGCCCTATAAAACCGGCCCGCGTTGCTACCGCCTTTGAAGAACCCCGGTCGAACGCAGCGTCACTCGCGTCCCGAGGCAATCAACGCCCGCGCCGCTTCGTAGGTGGCCCGACTTGCCGGCCACCATGCCGCCAACAGCGCCAACAACGCCGTGGCCAGACAACAAACGCCGACCGCTCCCCACGCCACCACCAACCGCGAATTAAAACCCGCAATGAGATGGTCTATACACGTCCCCATAAACGCAAGGTAAATCCCCTGGCCTGTTCCCAAAATACACGCAGCAATAATCAACAGGCTGGTTTCGGCCAGGATCATCCGGCATAACTGCCACCGCCCCGCCCCCAAGGCCCGCAATATTCCCAACTCCTGCCGCCGCACCCGTACCGAGGCCATCAGCAACAAGGCCACTCCGACGCTGGCTGCGACAAGTACACCCAGACCCGCGATGGACAAAGCCTCCATGACCCGTTCAATGATCGCGTTGAGATTGCGCTTCAGTTGGCCAATCGAGATACCATGGAGCTGCGCTTCCGGCAAGGCCAACAGCGAACCCAGCAGGCTTGCGTGTTGCGGCTTGGCTAAAAACTTTTTTACCGCCAGCATCACCGCCATGCCCTTAAAACCGGGCTTTACATCCACCATCACCGTGTTCAGACCAACAACACCAAAATACCGCCGCGCCTCTTGCTGGCTGCCCACCACGGCCATGGATGCCACCTTGCGAAAAATTCTGCCGGCGTGCAGAAAGCGGTTGGCAATGGTGATTTCCGGCACTTGGGCAATTCCTGCCACCTTAAACCGCACCGGTCCCATCAGCGTGCCAAGGGTAATCGTTCGCCCGGTCGCCAGATTGAATTTTCGCCGAGCCTGGGCGGCAATAAGTACTCCACGCCCATTCGCCAGGTCCGCAAAGGCCCGGGCTGTCTGTCCGGGCCGGGAATCCAGTAATTTCACCCGCACCACACGGCGAAAGGAACGCGGCTGAATCGCTACAAATAAAATTGAGCCAGTCCTACCCTTGCCTACGATACCCTGTACCCAAAATGCCGTCACACTGCTTGCCGCCGCCACCCCGGGTATGGCCTTATCGAGTTTCTTGAGCCGGCCTGCCGGCAGAGGCTTAAAAGGGCTAAAAACAAAGACATCCGGCATTCCCGGCGGAAATTCCCACGAGGCCATCAGCCCCGCGGCCCGGGAACGCATCACCGTAAAAAATGCAATCCCCATCAACAACGCCACCACCATGGCAGCGCTGCGCCAAGGCCGCCGCGACCAGGCCCCTTTGAGCAATTCCGGCCGAATCCACCACAGCCGGGCGAGCAATCCACCCAGAGGTCTTTCCAGCATCACCGTCAATAAGGGTGCCAGCAGGATAAAACCAAGAAAAATCAGCGGCCCGCCAGCCAGCACATAAGCGTTAAACCGCGATACCGGATCAGGAATTTGCCATAAGCCAATCTGCAGTCCGAGTGCTAGTACCCCCACCCCCGCCACGGCCCAGATACGACGAAGCGAAACCTGGTGCCCCGCAATAACCACTGCCCGCATCGGTCCGATACGCCACGCCAAAAACACCGGCACCAACGCCCCAAGTGCAGTGGCGACCAAGCCGGTTAGCGCCGCGGTCGCCAGGGCCGGCGAACCGATTTTACACACCGTAAAAACTTGCGAAAAATGCTTCAGCAGCCATAGCGATGCCCCCCATCCCACCAGCAGCCCGGCCGTGGTACCAAGCATGCCCGGCAAGGCTGCTTCCAGCAGCACCGTTTGCAAAACTTGGCCGCGCGACGCGCCTATACACCGCAATTGCCCAAACTCCCGCACCCGCCCCTGAATTCCCACCCCCATCATCACCGCAATCAGCACTGCCCCGCTCAATCCCGCCAGCACCGCCCCCAACAGCAACGCCCGGGAAAAAGCCGTTTGAATATGCGCTAAGGCCGCCGGACCTTGCTGCGCCGCATGAACCGCCACGGCCGGACCAATCCGCCGCCGCAGCATTTTTATAAAACCCGCAATATTCACCCCGTGGTGGAGGTGAATTTCAATTTGCCGCAAGTGCGCCGTGGTACCGGCCAAATAACCCAACTCCCGGCGAGCCAATGTCACCGCAGGCGGCTGGAGAAACCGCTGCACGGGACTGGGCGTGATAACCCCCGCCACCCGCAGATGCACGATTTTACCATCGGCCTTACGCACCTGCATCACCGCTCCGGTCTTGAGTCCAAAACCCCGGGCCAATCGGGCATCCAGCACCACCTGATCGACGGATCTGGCCGGTCCGCCGGCGGCAAAATTTTCCGGATGAAATTTCCAGGCTGTAGCCAGCGACACCCCACGCCCACGCACCGGCGTCACCCGTCCATGAATGACCACATCCACGAAGCCGAAAGTGCTGCCTCCGGCGTATGCCACCTGCGGTAACGCACGGATTTGCGGGAGTAAACCGGGTGGTAACGCGGTATCAAACGCTCGGACACGCGGGCCTACCCGCACTTGGGTGGTGCCTTCAAAGCGTTGCAGATCATGCGTCAGCGACAAAAGGGCGGACGTAAGACCGGCATCCGCAAGCAATACCAGCGCCGTGCCGATGAGCACCAACAACGCGCAAAGCGTTGGCCGCAACGGCTTATGACGCCAATGCCTGATAGCGAGTTGCAAGGATACCAGCATCATCACCAGATTCCACAAGGAATTCACCAGTTTTACGACCATCGCGCAGCACCACCACGCGCCCGGCCTGGGCGGCGGCCGCGGGTTCGTGCGTTACCACCAGCACGGTCATGGGCATCGTTTCCAGCACCCGTCGCAGCAATTTCCAGAAGATGGCCGCGTTGAGCGAATCGAGGTTCCCCGTCGGTTCGTCCGCCAGCAGCACCTGCGGATTCATAATCAGGGCCCGGGCAATGGCTACACGTTGTTGTTCTCCCCCGGAAAGGGCATCCGGCCGATGTCGCACCCGCTCTTTCAGGCCCAGAATCTCCACCAGTTCTTCCATGCGGGCCAGCACGGCGGCATTGCAGGTGCCGGCCAACTGGGCCGGCAAGAGAATATTTTCTCGTACATCCAGCGACGGCATCAGGTTAAATTGCTGAAATATCACCCCTACCGTCCGCCGCCGATAAGCCGTCAGAGCACGCTCGGACAAGGTTGTTAAGTTCTGTCCTGCTACCACCATGGAACCCGTATCCGCGATATCCATTCCACCGCACAGGTGCAGCAGGGTGGATTTGCCCGAGCCGCTGGCACCCATAATTGCCACAAATTCGCCCGGATCGACGGTTAAATCTATGCCCAGCAAGGCCTGAATTTTCCGTCTTCCCTGCCGATAGGTTTTGGTGATACCACGTATGACGATGGTTGGGGTGGTGAGGCTGGCATTAATTTCGGCGACAATCGTCATCATTGCTTGGGGATTATACCCGCCCCGTCGTCACCCGGCACTCCGAGTTTTTGCGGCCATCCCGGGCACTTGCCTTGGCGATGGCAGGCCGGGCGGAGACAGAAGAAACACGGCGCAATGAGAATTGTGAAGCGGTCAACGATCAGCTATCAACGGTCAGAGGCTTACGACGACGGGTTAAACACGGAGACACGAAGGCGCGAAGAACGGGGAAGGACGACGACTTTTTACCGCAGGGGACGCTGGGAAGCGGTCAGCTTTCAGCTTTCAGCGGTTGGTCCCGATGCGCGGCTCCTGCCCCGTCGGGATATCGGCATCCATGCCTCAACGAGAGGACGGGGACGGGTAAGATGGCCAAGGTAATTGGTGTTGGACATCTTGGACAGGTTGAAAAATGGGCGGTTTTGTTGGGGTTTTGGGGTAAGATGGCCAAGATGGCCAAACATTTTTAATTTTCGTGGTCGAGGAGGCTTTTTTTCTTGTTGTGGGCGCAGCATGGGCATGGGTCGAATTGCTTATTTTGGTGTGGTGCGTGGCCTGTGGCTTCGACGGAGCCGCGCGGCCTGCAGGCCGCGAGAACCCCGATGGATCGCTCGTGTGGCATCGGGATTTCGGCATCCTGCCTCAACGTGGGAGGGAGAACAGTTGAGCGCAATGAATGCGGTGCTGTTTTCGCCGCGGACGTTGCGGCGACGGGCGTATTTACTTGTCAGTGATCGCAGGCGGTTTGGGGCCTGCGGTCAGGCGGAACGAGGCTCGGCTGCGTCCCGATAGCCATCGGGAATGAGCCTTCCATCGGGAGTTCCATTGAGGAGTGATAGGCGGGGTATGGGGGTGGGTAATGGCGCGGGCCGCGGCCCGCAGGAATTAGGCGCTAGGAGCTGGGATCTAGGAGTTGGGGTGAGGTATTATTCACCGTGCCGATAGAAGCCGGGATAAACTCCGGCACAGGGGAATAACGTTATCCACGTCTCTTTGAACCACGAAGGAAAGCGAGGCAACGAAGGTTCCACGGCGGCGAGACATCCCGGCCAATTTGGTCTCTGGAGATGTTTCATTCGCCACAACCATAGGTGCTGCCACAAAAGAGCCATTTTCTCAGCGAAGAAAATCTAACCTTTCCACCCCAGGAGACACAACCTATGCCAATAACCACGCCACAAGAATGAGTACCAATCGCTTCTGCTCTACTCTTCGCCTGTTCAACTCTCACCTGCTTCTGACGAAGCCGCCGGCTGGTTGGCCGGTCTGCCTTTCCGTTTTAATAGGTGGCGGTCCCTAGATAGCCGTCTAAACGGCAAGCCGGGCGCTGTCAACTCCGCGACCGTCGGCCTGCGTCCCTGCGCGCGGCCACCTTGCGAGCCCAGCCCGCCGGTCCGCCCCCGCTCGCCTCACGAAAACCACCCACCAACCCACCCCGCGACCCCAACGGCCCACGATAACTTGGTGGCCGTTCTGGGGTAAACTAGCTGCGTCCGCGTTGCACTCCACCGGACCGACCAAGCCGCTATTCTGAATTTCCGGTGGGAGCGGTGCGTAATGGACTTTTTGACAATGTGGACAAAAGTATCCATGGCGGCGGTGTTCCACTACCTCTACCGGGAACTCCGGCATTTCTCCCGATGGCTATCCAATATTGTCCGGGAAATTCGCGTGGGTGAAAGCGTCGAGATAATTTTGTTCGATGCCAGGGCCTGCTGCGGAGGCCGGTCCGAGGTTAGGCGAGCGGTATGGAAGTA
>JAJYZF010000001.1 GCA_021800165.1 Planctomycetota bacterium
TACTCTTGAGTCTTCCCTAGGCACTTTGGCTCTCTTTTTTCCAGCCAGAGCCTGCAAAGCCCCGGCGGCCATCGGAATTTGTTCCGGGCCATTGTCAGGACCGTAACTTTCAGATGACACTTCAACCATAGTCAGAAATTGGAAGATGGAAAGTAAAACAGCGAAAAAATGTGGGAAAATGTTGAAATCGCCGATGCCATGGCAATTTATGATGTATTATAGGGCTTGTTGCCCAGGGGCTAAGGCGAACTCCAAACGCTCCGGCAGCCCGCGCAGGCAGGCCGCAGGGTCCGCGCGCAGGCGAAAGCAGGACTTACGGGCCGCGGTCCTTTACTTTGGAGTGTTTCCTTGGCAAACTAGCTATATGTCAACTACAACCATCGAATCCAGTGCACCCGCCACCGCCCCGAACCCCGATCTCTCGGTAAACCTTAAGAACTTGCGGATGGCCAACCCGGTCATGACGGCCTCCGGCACGTGCGGCTATGCGGATGAATATGCCGGCTTTGCCGACTTATCCAAACTCGGCGCATTTGTCACCAAATCCATCAGTAAACTGCCGCGGCCCGGCAACGAAAGTTACCGGGTGGTCGAAACCCGTGCCGGAATGCTTAACGCCATTGGCCTGGCCAATATCGGCTTGGAACGGTTCTTGGCGGAAAAGATTCCCATTCTGGAGAAAATGGGGGTACCGGTGATCGTGAATGTTCCTGGTTGGAGCCTGGACGATTATGGCGATGTGGCGGAAACGCTGGATCAACAAGTGCCGGTCGTGGCGGGAATTGAGCTTAATGTCAGTTGTCCGAATGTGAAAAGTGGCCTTTCTTTCGGGACGGATCCGGTGCGCCTGGCGGAGCTGGTGGCACAGGTGCGGCGGCGCGTAAAGCGCTGCACGCTTATCGTGAAACTTTCGCCGAATGTTACCGATATCGCCCTGACCGCCCGCGCTGCAGTGGAGGCCGGGGCGGATTGTTTATCGCTGGTCAATACATTCACGGCGATGGTGGTGGATATTGAAAAGGGGCGACCGGTATTGGCCAACGGCACCGGTGGTTTAAGCGGCCCGGCAATAAAGCCGATTGCAGTGTATATGGTCCATCGGGTATACAGCGCGGTGGCCAAGGCCCACAACATTCCATTGATTGGCATGGGCGGTATTCAAACCTGGCAGGATGCGGCGGAGTTTATTTTGGCGGGGGCATCGGCGGTGGCCGTGGGAACAGCCTTGTTTATTGATCCATCCATTCCGCAGCAGATTGTGGAGGGTTTGGGCGGTTACCTGCGGCGCAGGGGGAAGGGTTCTTTGCGGGAAATCGTGGGCACACTGGCGATGGAGTAGGTCCTGGAAGCCGTTGGGGCCAGCGCCCGGGGTGCCGGCCCGGGTAGAGTGTAAGGCGGCTGGTCTGAAGCGGGATTGGTTTGGTGATCTCCCTAAACTCGACTTTTGCCGTTTTTCAGAGGCGTAAATGGTCGCATCCTCTGGAATTCGCGATTGCAGGGCGAGTTTTTGCACATCCCGTGTTTTGTACGGGTGTGCAGAACTTCCGGGCCATCTTCAATGGCCTGTGCAATCACGCCTTGGGGTTCCTCCGAAATCGGCAAAAGTCGACCTTACCGTGGTACCGGCAGGTGGCGGAAATTAAAAGGCAATTTGACCAGCAAAGTGCGCGTAAAAAAGCGGATGTTGGCGCGGGCGGGCTTGCCGCCGGCAACATTGATGGTATACCGGTAATAGCCCCAGCCGCGGCTGAGCACTGGGCCGCCGGCATGGGCGATGATATGTAAAAAGTGGCCGTGGGCGCTGTACAGCCGTAGTTCCCGGCCGGCAAAAAGGTCGTTGGTAAAGCGCTGTTCAATGGGAATCTGGTCCAGAGCCAGCCAATGGTTGGTTTTTCCGTGGTAAAAGAAACCTTGGATTGAGCTGATGTGCAGGGGTATTTGCCATCCGCCGGGAATTTTTTTGAACGTGCCGAAGACGATATTCATGCCCTGATCCTGAATTGCGGCGTGGCCGAAGCCCAGATTGTTGATGTGCAGTGTTTGGATGTCGCTGGATAGATAAACGCGTACTGCTCCACGCAGGGCCATAACTGCGGTCTGCGGCGGTGGCCAATGCAGCGCGAGCTTCAGCGGAAACACCGCATCTGCCGGCGTCTGCGGGTAGGCGTTTTGGGCGTTTTTGACGGCGGCGGTCAGCAACACCTTGCCATGGGCGTCGGCGAGGGTTTCGGTGGCCTGCAAGGGGCCGACTTGCTCCAGAATCTGGTTTTTCGTCGGTGCCCAAAGGGCAAAAAAGTAAGCCTGAAACGCCCGCTTTTTGTTGGCCGGATCCACGTGAACCAGCCACAGGTGCTGATATCTGCGAATGGATGCTATTGCCACGACCCCGGCTCCGTGCATTTGAATGGGAACATGAGCACCAAAGAGATTGTCAGAGCCGAACGTAAGCTGGTAGTTATTATACGGATTGCCCGTGGGGCCGATGTGGGTCAGATGTGATATCCGCCGGAGTACCCGCCAAAATGGCTGTCGTCGGACGTTGCACGTGGCCAGCAGCATTGGCGGCAGTTGGCCGACGTGCGCGATGAGGCCGGCCTGCAAGCACAATCGGCGGATCACTCTTTGGACGGTGGGGTGTGGCAATTGCAGCGTCACCAGCGGGCCACGCAGGATGTTGGCGGTTGCGATGCCATCGACGGTGGAGACCAGCCGGGCGCGAAATGCTCGGTTGCGGGCCATGCGTATGGCCTGGCGAAGGGCGGGAATAGCCGCCGTGCCCAGGCTGATCAAGTACCGACGAGCTGCAATCCGGCGCTGGGCATTGGCACTGTTGAGTTGGCCAACCCATTGGGCGATGGTATCAGCGGCGGCGGAAGGTCCGGGGTTCTTGAGGGTGTGGGTTGGCATTATCAGGCTGGCTGGTCCGGGACGGGGAGGATGAACCGGTTTGGGTACCGCAGCCCCCTTCAAAGCGCCGCCACAACCCTTGGGAAGCAGGACGTTGTGGAACACAAACGGCACGCGCACGTGAATAAAACGGGCGGGAACCTTAACCCACGCCGTCACGGGCAACCCGCCGCGGACGTGAATGATATAGCTCCAGTTAGGCCCCTTGAATTGCCGGCCAACGCGGCAGGAAAGTCTGCGGCCGCCGGAGCCGTTGAAGCCCACGACTCCGCCGATGTCAGGGCCGAAAATAAGGGATTCTCCAAAAGGCAGCGCGTGGAGTATTCCTGCGGTCGTCGGCGATTGCAGTGCGTCGGCGGTAGCCCAAACCGAGACGCGAATGTGGCAGCGACTGATGCGCGGATTAAGCGGATCAACCACCACATCCGTGGGCTTGCCGATGGCGACGTGCAGGCCATGCAGGTTCAGCGTGGCCTTGCCGGATTCCAGGTTGGAAACGCGTCGGATCCGCGGAGCTATGTCCAGCGCCATTTGGATTTCCCCTGCCAGCACCGCTAGCTTGGTGGCGTGTGGCGAAGGCCAATGGAGCCGCGGTGCAAACGAAAACTCGTCGTGGGAATTGCTCTGATAGCAGTATTGCGATACAGTCGATGCCAGTAGCGATTTCCCGCGGTTATCCAGGGCTTGCGTAAGCTGGACCGGTCCGACTTGCTCAACGGCCGTGCCTCCCGGTGCCCAAAGCCCCATCACACCGACGCTAAAGCCGCCGCTGGTGCGTTGGCCGGCGGGTGCGCTGAAGGTTGCGGTTTCTCCGCCGGAGGATGATTGTACCGCCAGCAGCAACGCGCCTTTACAGTAGACGGGGGTACGTTTGGCCAAGGTGCCGTGCCGACAAAAGTTCAATAATCCTGCAGGGACGTAAAAATCGTTGCCACAAGGGCTTGCGCCCATCACATAGGCAATCCGCTGAATCACTTTCCAAAACGGCTGGCGCTGCACGTGGATGCTTAATCGCCGGGTGGTCCATTGCAGTTGGGTGCCGGCAAACTGCGCCGTCAGGCCCGCCTGCAGACACAGCCGTTGGAGGATGATACGCAGCGGAGCGTGGACGAGCTTTAGGGTTACCAAGGGTCCACGGATGGTGTTAGCTTGGGCGATGGCACTGAGCACGTCTCGCATATCCCAACGCATCTGGGGTGTAGTCCAACCCACCAACGCTGTTTTAAGCGGAGCTACGGCGGCAGTGCCGGCGGCGATCAAGTGCTGTTTGGCTTGGCGACGGATGGCGGCGTGTGGGCTGCTGAGCCGGCGTATCCAGCCGGCGATTTGCTTGGGCGTTAACGTCGCTTGAGGCCGCGGCAACATGATAATGGCTGGTGGTCGGGAAGCCGCAGCCATGGCTGGCACAGCGCGAGGCTGCGTGGCTCCGGAAGCTCGCACCGTCGGCCAAGCGGCAAGCAGGCATGCCACAGCGACAATGGTGGCCCCGGGTTGTAAATCCGCAATTCGCATTGGGTTTCTCCTTACGTGTTGACCACTAACGCCGCAGCAAGATATGTTTGAATTTAAATGGAATGGTGATGATGGTGAGGTGCCGATAAAGTTTTACTTCCACGGTGTTGGGTTTGCCATTGCTAAAATAAAATGTGCTTTGGTAGTGCCCCAGATTACCGTATCCGCTACCACCCGTGTTGACCAGTAGCCGCCCATGGGAACTGCGAAAATGAAACGGGCTGGGGAAGATAGTGGCTAGTCGGGCTATCATCGCGGCCATGCGGCGTGATTTAGCCGTCTTGACCTGCACGGAGGTATTCATTACTTGCTTCCATGTGGTGCCAGCCAACGTGGGTCGGCTGAACTTAATAACTACGCCGCCAAAGTGGATGGATGCTTTGCCCGTGGCCAGATCGCGGCACCCTTTCACCTGCGGATCGGTGGCCACCGTCACTCTAAGGCGCGTTTGCAACAGGACAATGAATTTGGCCTCGGTGGATGGCCGTCCCAAGGTGACCTGCCACGGAAAGCCAAATATTGGAGAGTTTATAACTTGGGTGCCGTAGGTCGAAGAGTTGATGGAGGAGGGTGCCGCTAAAATTCTGTGTTGGTCGTCCAGAGCCAGGCGAACCATAAGTGGTGACGCTTCAAACAACACGTGCGGCGTGGGCACGTGGAGGCCGGAGTATTTAACTATTAGCTCACGATGGCCCTGGCCGCTGGTTTGCTGGCTTCCATAAACCGTTATTTGTCGGGCGGATCGGATGGCCATGGCGAAGGCACCATGAATAGCCACCACCGATTTACGTGTGAAAATCCCGTGCCGGTCGAAGAAAAATCCGGGGGACGGGCCGTACTGCGCGTCTGTCGGGCCAACTCCCGTGGCCTTGGCGATACGCAGCAAAACCCTCCAGAACGGCTGCTGTTGTATGTGGATCTTCAGGCGTTGGGCGGCCCAGGTGGGATGGGGAGGAAAATAGGGATACATGCCTACCTCGTCGCACAGCACGCCAATGATGCTTTTCAGCGAAGCGTTTCTCGCCCGCACCGACACCAGCGGGCCGCGCAGGGCATCGGCGGTGTAGATGGCGTCGAGTGCGGCGCGCAGGCGTTGGCGCGCCGAGGCGGTGGGTGGCTTATGGAGCGCCTTTTTAATCGCTGGCACGGCGTCGTCGCCGGTAGCCACGAGAAGCTGTCTCGCGCGCGCTTGATCTGCGGCGTTACCGAGAGCCAAATCATGAATCCATGCGGAGATTTTAACTGCGTCCGGGGCGGGTGGCCGCGGCTTGGCCAGCATGATAATGGATATCGGGCGCGGCGGGACGACGGGTTTCACCACGGTGACGGCGGCTCGCGCCAGTGGCAATGCCGCAGCGGTTAAACACGCCACAACCAACACCGCGGCAGGGCCTTTCGCTTGCGCTATTGGCATCTGGATTCTCCTTATGGGTCACCGTTGTCGCGGCAGCGGCACGTTTTTCAAAACGAACGGCACGGTAAATTTTACCCTGGTTTGGCGATACAGCGCTATACGGGCGCGGACGGGCTTCCCGCCGCTGATTTCATAATCGTAGAAACCTTTCCAGTTGGCACGGTAATAGCCGCCCGGCTGGTTGGTTGGGAGATATTTGCCGCTGGCGGAATAGAATTTAACCGCGGACATTTCCTCAAACTGCTGCGCCAGAGGGTCAGCCAGCCTGCGCTGGCGTTGGCTCGCTAAGCCGGAGTCCATGCGTACGCGCACTTTCCACCAGTGGAGGTCCGTTTGGCCTGGGGCGGGCGATTCCAAGATCGGCTTGCCAAATTGTATCTTCAAACCGTGCCAATATAACCGCGCTTTACCGGAGGGGATATTTTTGAGTTGATATTCCTGGCGGTCAAAACATAGCCGCACCGGAAAACGACCGCGCAAGGTGGAGAGCCTTGTGGCGGGGGGCGACGGGTGTTTTAGCCACACTCGGCAGTTGAAGGCAATCATTTGTCCGGAAGCCCGCCAGTCGCTGTTCCAGTTGGCTCGCCGCGGGAAGTCCGGCTTGGCCGGAAGAAGCAGTGATTGGCCGGTATTATCCACGGCCTGAGTGATCTGGAGGGGGCCAAAATCAGTAAGCCGGTTGCCTGCGGGGCACCAGAGGACATTGACCAGCAAAAGCAGTCTTTTCTTGATTGGGGTGGAACCGGGAATCCGCGTTAGCCGCGGACCGGTGTTTATGAGTACGTGCATCGCCCCAGGGCCGCCGCGACCTTGCCTAATCAACCGCGTCATTGGGTTTGACCAGGGCCACTGTGGAGCAATCACAAAGGCTCCTTGGATATCCACCGGCATGGGTGTGCCAAAGACACCTGGAACCATGGGCGGCTGGGCACCGATATGCAGTTCCGGTCCGGCAAAGCCATCCGGGGTGGGGCTAACGCCGGTGAGCTTGGCAATGCGCTGCAGGACTTGCCAGAATGGTTGGCGCTGCACGTTGATGCTGAGAAAGGTATGCCGGAAATAGGGTGGCGGCGGGCTCAGGCTTGCAAACATGGGGTAGAAATCCGGGCCGATTCCCACCGGAAGACATAGTTTGGTCAAGACCGTTTGCAGGGTCGCATTTTTTAGCTCCAGCGTTATCAAGGGGCCGCGCAGGGCATCCGCTTGGGCGATAGCGGCCAGGACGGCCCGCAACCGTTGGCGAATCAGCGGTAGTGTGGGTTGGGCCAGGGCGTGCCGCAGGGCGGGCAGCGCGGCATCACCGGCCACTATCAGGTGGTTTTGCGCGGCCGACACACCGGCAGGCGGCCCTTGGAAAATCACCCGAATCCAAGCCGATAGTTGATTTCCGGTGGGCGTGGCTTGTGATGGCGCTGCGGGCATATTCAGGGTGAAGTGCTTGTTGGTAGGATAGGCCGGCTTTGGCGGCCAGTGCTGCATGGCCAACGACGCAACATAGGCTCCGGCCAGGAGCACCAACCCGCCAACAAAAACCGCCAGCACGCCCCAGCGAATTTTGGCCCGGCGTTCAACGGGTATGCGGTTCACCATGGGTGTTCTCCGGAAAAATGCCAAGCCGCCTGATGCCATCTTTTACCATTCTATTTGACGCCCAGGCGGCCAGAAAGTTCCAGCGCACCGGTTGGGGAAATTAAGGCCGTCCGCCAGGGCCCGCAGCGTGTCGCCAGATCCGCGGGTGAGGGTCGGATGATTCACGACCTCCCACCACACGGGGTACAGGCCGCAGCGTCGACTCGTTATAATCGTTTGCGGTGTCGAGCTCGGAAGCATTATTTTGTCCCGGCCATGGCGGCAGGCGCAGATGTATAGGTGTTGCAGTGGCAGATATCAAAAGAAGAATTTTTCTAGCGCTGGTGGTAATAGCTCTGGAGGCCATGAGTCCGCTGGCGTGCGGTGCCCCACGAATTCTGCCCAGGCCGTTATTTGAGCCGCTGGCAGTGGTTATCCGCGACACCAGTCTTTCGCCGCCGCTTTCGTCCGTCGGCAGTATGTGCAAATGGGCATTTTGCGTGCGCTACCGGCTGCCAACGCACATTCGTCCGAAGGATCTGCATGTTGTTATCCGCTGGTCTGCGCGGTTGTGGTACAACCCGGACGTCAACGGGCCGCCGGCACCGGTTCCGCCCGCGATCTCGTCGGTACACTTGAGCCGGGCCAATGGGTCAACCATAATCGCATCGTTGCAAATAGGCTTACCGGGCGTTTTCGCGCTTGGTACGATATGTACTGTTACGCTAACGGACATCAAAACCGGGCAGGTCTGGCGTGGGGTGGCGGCAACGCTTCCGCCGGATTAGGGAGCGTGCGGGAACCGCGATTGGGGTTCAGGTGTCCAACAGGTTTGGGTGCGCGGTTTGTAGCCAAACCTTAGCAGTGCCAACGACGGCGGTGTACAACTCTTGAGCGCTGGCGTCTTAGCAAGGACCGAGTATATGGTCAAAGTGCCAAGGTGGTAGCAGTGACTATGGTTGCATCCACCTTGGCGCATGTTCCGCCTGCCGCTGCGGTCATGTCGCATCAATTGGCGGCAAACTCATCGCCCCAATGCACGTTTTTGCAATAATTGACCGTGCCGCTGTTATTTTTGGCCGCATGGGTTTGCACTTGAGCCTGGGCAGGCCGCAGCGCAGCGGATTGTTGTTGCGAGCTGCATCCTCCGGCTACGACCAGTATGGCCGCTATGGCCATCGTCGGCGACATTTTTATGATGTTGTGCAATAACATGGAAACCCCTTTCAGAAAAACTGTCCAAACGGACCTGACCTGGAAGTTGCTGGAGCACGCGTCCGGCACAATTTTCCGTTACATAGATGAAGGTCTTGTTTGGCGCCAGCGCTATTCATTATTGAATCCTTCATACGAACCTCACACCAACCTCACACTTTTACTATAGACCTTGGCTAGCAATTATAAAAATATATGGTGGCTATATATGTTATGTTTATTAGTTATAGGTTGGGCCGAAAAAAATGGGCCGGAACTGCTTTTGCACACTTAAAGTTGGACTTGCCCGGCTATGGGCCATGAACGCCGCGGGGTGTAACTTTGGCCGCGAGTTCCAGCTCGGCTGTACCGCCATCGGGTTAGGCGTTGGCTTTGGACAAATCGGGCGGCACTTCCGCCGCGGCAGACCCGCTGGCCGGAGGGTCTTGCGCCGGTGCCAGCGGGGCGTTGAAGCGCAGCCAACTGGAGCTTTCCGGGTCGTCCATGGACAGGACCGTGTACTGGCAGCCGGGTGGAATCATATCCAGAAAATCCTGTTCGGAAGTTAAATTGACAATCATGTATTCCGCTCTGGTGCGCAGAAATTCGGACTGCCCCGCGGGTTGTACCGTGGCGGCGGGGGAGACTTTGTCCAGATTCAGCAGGCCCAGCGTTTCCATCAGCGGATCGCGCTGGCCGCGGCCGGACCTGACAATGGTCGGGGTCATGTCTGCATACCCGGCCACGGATAATCCCACCGATAAATTGTCCATCAGGCCCGCGCAGATCAGCGCTGCGGCCAACTCAATGGCGCGTTCGCACTGGGCCCGGCCATCGGTGAGCGTGCGCCAGGTTCGCAAGTCGAGCACCACAATCATGGTGGGCGGAGTATCAATGGTCATTTCCCGCACCACCATCTTGCCGGTGCGGGCTGTGCGCCGCCAGTGAATGGATCGGACGGAGTCGCCGGGATGATAATCACGCAGGCCGTAAAATTCGTCAAAGCCGCCGCGGGCCGAAGAAGTCACCGATCCACCGGCCGAGAAAGTGCGGGTTTGGGCCAGAAGTCGGCGGTTCAAAAGACCGATGCGCGGATAGACCACAATGCGCTGGGGTGCCAGATAATGGATGGCCCGATTGACAAAGCCAAACGGAAAAGAGCAGCATATCCGCAATTCCCTTAGTTCCACCAACCCGCGGCCTTCCGGAACCAGGTGCGTCATCACCAAGGTGCTTTGCTGCGGGCCTAGATGCAGGCAATACCCCTCCGGTACGCGGCGCAGACGTCCGACCATGCGCGCTTCGGTCATACGGATTGCGCACGACGGCCACAATCGTTTGTGGTTGGTCAGCCGGTATTGCACGTCCGCCGCTTCGCCCACCACCGCATGGTCGCCGACCACCCGAACCACTTCCAGCTTTTTGAGCAGCACATTGCCCATGATGGCCGAAACCAAGATACTGCCGAGCACAATACCCAAGGCCCAGAAGAGCACATTGGTCTGGGAATTGACCGCCGCGATCAACACAAAAGCGGTTACGCCGGCGAAGACAAAGCCGATGGCGGTAAGCTCGTAATAAGTTTTACGGATTCGCAAGGAAAGTCCCAATCACCAGATCGAACCGCACCGGCCGGTGCTGCTTACACCGGGCAGGGCACATTTTGAATAATCTCCTGGATGATGCGCGTGGCCGAGCTGACATCGCCGTTGGCCATGTAGCTTTTGCTGATAACCCGATGCGCGCATACCGGTACGGCGAGCTGTTTGATGTCGTCGGGAATGACATAATCGCGCTGGTTCACCATGGCCATGGCCTGCGATGCCTGCATCAGGGCCAAACTGCCCCGCGGCGAAATGCCGGTATGCAGAGCTTCGTGTTTGCGGGTTGCTTCCACAATATCCATCATATATTCCAGCAGCAGCGGATCAATTTTGACCAGCGCGGATTGCCCCTGCAAGGCCCGCACTTCGTCCGCGGAGAGCACCGGATCCAGATGTTCCAGCAGCCGCCGGCCAGGCTGCTCGCGCAAAATCGCCAGTTCCTGATTGCGTTGCGGATAGCCCAGCTCAATGCGCAACAGGAAGCGGTCCAACTGATTTTCCGGCAGGAAGTACGTACCTTCAAACTCAAAGGGATTCTGGGTGGCCACCACCATAAAAGGCTGCGGCAACGGCATGGTCTGGCCATCCACGGAAATCGAACCGTCGTTCATCGCTTCGAGCAAACTGCTTTGGGTGCGCGGGGTGGTGCGGTTGATTTCATCGGCCAGCACGATGTTGGCGAAAATAGGCCCGGGTTTGAAATCAAAAGCCTGTTTTTCCTGATTATAAATGGCCACGCCGACAATGTCCGCCGGCAGCAGGTCGGGGGTTAACTGAATGCGATTGAATTGACAACTGATGCTGCGGGCCAAGGCCCGGGCCAAAACCGTTTTTCCCACCCCGGGAACATCTTCGATTAAAACGTGGCCGCGTCCGAGCAGGCCGACCATTAAATGATCAATGGCTTCCTTTTTTCCGAAGAAGACCGATTCGATATTTCGCCGCAGCGGTTCAAGAGGATGCATGAGTAATCAAAGTCCGTTCACGTTGTATAACCACCGCCAATCCGGAGAAGGCCATTCTAATCGAATACCGGCTTGATGGGCAAGGATGGTGTTAGGGACCGGCCAAAAATAACTGCACACTTATCGGCTGGTTCTTTTGGCCGCTGGCGGCGTTGCTCGCTCCCTACAGACCCAGGGCCACGGTAGGCGCGCCCGTCGCGTCTTGCCGGCGGTAACAAAATCCAGACAAAGCTTCAGCGCCGTAAAATACGAATTTATTTTTGGCCGGTCCGTAACCGTTGGCCTTGGTACGTTTATTTGTGCTCTGATGCAGGAGCCGCATTGTTACCCATACGGCTGAGCACCCACCTTTTCACTGCGTCGCGCTGGGAAGCTGTGGCCAGACCGGCAGATGTCGCGCTGGACCGAGCCGTTGCCTGGGCGGGTGGCGCGGCGGATGGCTCCGCCCCAGGGGTTGGAGTTGGCCGATGGTCGGCAACGGACCTGCTGGACTCTGCGGGACACGGTGGTGGAATGGTGGTGGTGGAGGTCGGCGAAGTGACCGGGGCGCTGGGCGGCCAGGGCCATTGAAAACAGACGCGAAAGAGTCGCTTGCCGGGAGGGATTACCGGATAAGACTGATGAATTTCGCTTAGCAGCTCCGAGAGTGTGGCAAAGCCATCGGCGATGGCGTCGTGCTGGGTCAAAGCATCCAGATGCGGCAATTCTTCAATGCCGGTAATTTTGAGCTTACCCAATCCGGGCGTGTAACTGATCTGGCCGACACGTACATGGGGCCGATCCCACAGGCGGATGGTCTGGCGTTTTTTGCCGGCGCGAACCAGGGCCACCAGATGTTTTTTCAGCAGCAGCATAACATCAGGATAACCGCGGACCACCGAGGCGGTAAAGGGGTCCTTTACCAATCCAGCGGCTTGAGCCAGGCCTGCTTGAAGGTATCGACCGGTTCATCCAGCAACGCCGGCCCGGCGATGGAACGTATTTTCAACTGCGGCGATTCGGTCAAGGTACCCAGGACCCCAAACGGATGGGGCCGTAAGCCTTTTACCACCGCATCCAGATGCTCTGGTCTTATCTCCAGCAGGTAGCGCGTGGCGGATTCGGAAAATAAAATGGCGTCATCGGTCAGCCCATCTTCACGCGGCACGCCCGCCAGATCCACCTGCGCCCCCAGCCCGCCGGCAAAAAGCATCTCGGCCATGGCCACGGCCAAGCCGCCCTCGGAAAGGTCGTGGGCACTGCGCACCAGCCCCTGGCGGATGAGCTTGGCCAGAGCCTGATGCAGGGCTGGAGCCACGGTTAAATCGACGCGCGGCACGCCCGCTCCGGTATGGCCGTGAATATGCCAGTACATCGAGCCGCCCAATTCACGGCGTGTTCGGCCCAGCAAAAGCAGCAGGTTTCCCGGTTCCTTGGCATCCATGGTCAAAGCCCGGTCCACAAACGGCAGCACGCTTACAGCGCTGATCAATAATGTATAGGGGATACAGATGCGTTCACCGCGGTCGGTGATAAATTCGTTGGAAAGAGAATCTTTGCCGGAAATAAACGGTGTGCCGAAGGCCTTGGCTCCGTCGTAACAGGCCTGACAGGCGCGCACCAAGGCCCCCAGGTGCATGGGATCGGTGCATTTGGGCCAGCAGAAATTATCCAGTAGCGCGGTGTGGGCGGGATCGCCACCCACGCAGACGATATTGCGGATGGCTTCATCCATGCTGTTGAGTGCCATCTGATACGGATCGATTTCGCCAAAGCGCATCTGACAACCCACCGCCAGCGCGACCCCGCGCGGACTCTCGGGCAGCGGCTGAAGTACCGCCGCGTCGCCGGGGCCATCGCCGCGGAGGCCCACCAGGGGTTTGATGACCGTGGCACCCTGCACTTCATGATCGTATTGGCGAATGATCCAGTGCTTGCTGGCAATGGTGGGATGAGAAAGCAGGCGCACCATGGTGGCTACGTAGTCCCGTGGTGGGGCCAGGGCCGGGTCGTGGAGCAGTGGCTGCTGCCAGCAGGCCTTACGCACGGGCGTGGGCAGGCCATCATGAATAAAGCTCATATCCAGCAGGCCAACTGAATTTCCCTGGTAGTAGAGCGAGAGTTTGCTGCTGCCGTCAAATTCACCGATGTCGGTGGCCTGAACATCTTCCGCGGCGGCCAAAGCCAATAGCGCAGGTACGTGCCGCGGCGGTACCGCCAGCACCATGCGCTCCTGGGCTTCGCTGATCCAGATTTCCGCGTAAGAAAGGCCCTGATATTTGAGCGGCACTCGTTCCAGATGTACGGTGGCACCGGTGTGCTGGCCCATTTCGCCCACGGCGCTGGAGAGTCCACCCGCGCCACAGTCGGTAATGGCACCGAACAACGGTCCGTCGGCATGGTCGCGGGCCTGCAAAATCACATCCAGCACTTTTTTTTCCGTGATGGCGTTGCCGATCTGCACCGCATGGCTGAATTCATCGGCGTGGGTGTTGGTCAGCACATCGCTGGAAAAAGTGGCACCATGAATACCGTCGCGACCGGTCCGGCCGCCTAGGACGATAATATGGTCGCCGGGCTGGGCGGCACCTTTGGCGGAAAACTCCCGCGGCATAAGCCCCAGCGTGCCGCAAAACACCAGCGGATTGCCAATGTAACGCTGATCGAAAAATACGGCTCCGTTGACGGTGGGAATGCCCATCCGATTGCCGTAATCGCGCACCCCGGCCACCACGCGCTGGGCGGTGCGGCGGGGGTGAATTACGCCGTGCGGCACTTCCCGCGGCGGCGTGGTGGGATGGGCAAAACAGAAAATATCGGTGCAGGCAATGGGTTTGGCTCCCAGGCCGGTGCCGATGACATCGCGGATGCACCCGCCGATGCCGGTGGCGGCCCCGCCATAAGGCTCGATGGCGGACGGGCGGTTGTGGGTTTCCACTTTCATGCACAGGGCGAAATCCTCATCCAAGGCAATAACCCCGGCGTTATCCTTGAAAACGCTAAGTGTCCAGGGGAGATTCAGTTCGCTGGTAGCCCGAAAAATGGTGGATTTCACCAGATTGTCAAAAACAGTTTTTTCCGCTCCACCCGTGTGATGGTCGTGCCCGTTGTGGGCCGCGTCGGGCGCGGGGTGATGGATAAATTCCACCCGGCTTTTGAGCGTTTTATGAACGCAGTGTTCGCTCCAGCTTTGGGCGATGGTTTCCAGTTCCACATCGGTGGGCGGGCGGTCCAGGGATACAAAATAATCGCGGATGGCCTGCATTTCGGCCAGATCCAGAAATAGATGTCCCCGGCGCGAGAGGCTTAAGAGTTCCTGATCGGTAAGCCCCTGCACGGGCACCTCCAGCTTCGCAAATTGATAGGGCCGCGCGCCGGGAAATTCCGCCGGAAAAAACGGTGCCAGATGAATCTGTTCTATGCTGTCGTTAGCCAGTACCGCCAGGGCAATTTGGTTGAGCGCTTCCTCGCCCGGCGGCGGCGTGAGGGTGTAACGTCTTCCGGTGAGCACCTGCACGGGCGGGCTTTCCTGGGCGCTAGTGCGCGGCAGGCCCAGCATATCCGCAATGGCCATTTCCGCACTGGCGGCCACGGGATCCATCACCCCGGGCTTAAGATGAACTTCCACGCCTGCGCCCGGCGAATGAGCGCCGATACCGATGACCGGGTTTTCCGTTACCGGATCGGCAAATAAATGGTGCGCCAGGTGTTCCAGGTTGGCGGGGGTCAAAACCGCCTCATCCCCCGCCAGCAGATACACGCGGGCGGTATGCACGCTGGTGATGGCAGGATTTTGGCCATTGGCATCCGTGGTATGGGCGGCGCGCTGAAGTTGCTGAATTTCCGCCAGGATGGCCGCACCAGCGGGATCGTTGGAAAGGTCTTTGGAATGCACTTCGATACGAAAAACAGGCATGAATCTCCTTTGGGAACAATGTGTGGTTCCACAGGCCAAGGCCACGGTTGGTCGCCGCATTGGCTGTGCGCCTATTATGCGCGAGATTGGCAATTTTCGCATGGGGCGGGGATCAATCCGCAAGCGCAGCAAAAAGGCGGGGCGCTGTGCAACAGCGGCCCCGCCTGATGTTTGCATGGATTAACGGAAAACAGGAAGTCGAACCTGCCAGTGGTTACTGGAGTTCGACAGTTGCGCCTTCGGCTTCCAGCTCTTTCTTGAGCTTTTCAGCCTCGGCCTTTTCCACGCCGGTCTTAACGGTCTTGGGAGCGGCCTCCACCAGGTCCTTGGCTTCCTTAAGCCCCAGGCTGGTGGCGGTACGCACGACCTTGATGACCTGAATTTTCTTTTCGCCGGCGTTCTTGAGAATCACATCAAATGTGGTTTTCTCGGCGGCCGCGGGTGCGGCTCCGGCAGCACCGGCTCCGGCGGCGGGTGCGGCCATCATCACACCACCGGCGGCGGCCTCAATACCGTGCTTTTCCTTCAGGTACTCGCTAAGCGCACGGGCTTGCAGCAGCGAGAGGGCGACGATTTTGTCGCCAAGTTCAACGATTTCAGCAGCGAATTCTGCCATGGTAAAAACCTTTCCTTATCTGCTCGCGGCCATCAGCCAAGGCAACACGCCCCGTTTTAACTGCTCCAGGCAGGCTCATGACCAGCGAAAAACAAATCGCAACATTAAAATTCGGTCCGCTATTTAAGCCGCGGCCGGGGCTTCCTTTTCCTTTTTCTCCGCCACCGCCTTGATCTGGCCGGCAATCTTGCGGCCCGGTCCGGCGAGTTGCCCGGCCAAGGTTCGCCCCGGCCCGGAAATCTGACTGGTGATCAACCCCAGAAGCTCGCGACGGTTGGGCATCTTGGCCAAGGCCTCGGTGGACTTTTTATCCAGCAATTTTCCTTCCACCAGCGAACCTTTGATGGTGAGTTTCTGGATATCCTTGGCCTGGGCGACTATTTCCTTGACCGTATCGACGATGGATTCGCCGCCGTAGATCAGGGCGTTGGTGCCGATCAGCAGACCGCTGGCCCCTTTAAGGCCGACATTGTCCAGGGCCTTGCTGCCAACCGTATTGGGGATAACGGTCATGCGAACCTGTTTGGCCCGCAATTTACTGCGCAGATGGTTGGTGTCGGTGGCGCTGATGCCGGCATAATCCACGATGACCACGCTATCTTGGCCGCGCAGACGTTTTTCCAATTCGGCGGTGATCAGATTTTTTACACGTTTGCTCATGGTTTACCTCAAAGTAAGGCCCGCTACGGGCATGGTACCTTAGCCGATTCAGGCTGGTTGTTCCGTGGTTTCCTCAACATTTAGATGGGCCACATCCAGGGGCAGACCCGGGCTCATGGTGCTGTGCAAAGTGACTTTGCGGACATATTGGCCTTTGGCGGTCGGGGGCTTGAGTCGGCGGATGGTGTTTAGAAACGCATGGACGTTCGCGGCCAGATCGGCGTCACTAAAGCTGACTTTGCCTACGGCTGCATGCACATTGCCGCCGGCATCATTACGAAATTCCACTTTGCCGGCGGTATATTCGCGGACGGCGGTGGCGACATCGGTGGTCACTGTTCCGGCCTTGGGGCTGGGCATTTTACCCTGCGGGCCAAGTACTTTACCCAGGCGGCTGACCTTGGACATCAGGTCCGGCGTGGCAATGGCCACATCGAATTCCATCCAGCCGTCGTTGACTTTCTTAATAAGATCATCGGCTCCGGCATCAACGGCACCGGCGGCGGTGGCCGCAGCCACATTGTTGCCCTGCACAAAAGCGATAACGCGACGGGTTTTGCCGATGCCTTTGGGCAGGCTGACCGAACCGCGAACCATTTGATCCGCCTGTTTGGGGTCGATGCCCAGATGCACGACAACATTCACCGTTTCGTCGAATTTGGTTTTCTTGAACTGCTTTAAGATCGGCAAGGCCTGTTCGACGGTCACCGGCTGCTTCGGCAGCAGTTTGGCATTTTCTTTGTAGCGCTTACCACGCAATTTTTGGGCCATGATGCACTCCTGTATGCCGCCCGGCCAATTCATGCCAGCAGGGCACGAAACGGGGCCAGACACGGTTCTGTGCTTAAAAGGTTCAGCGGCAACAACAACAGGCACGGGAGAAGCTCCCGCAAGATAGACTGCCGGAAAAATCCGACCATCGCACCGGAACGGTTGAAGGTGTTCCGATGCGGGCCACACGCTTCGCCAATGGGTTTGGCGGGCAAGTGGCAGCCCATTTCGCCTGACGCAAGCCGCGTCCTTAAAGCTCCCACTATTCTGGTCCGTGGTCCGACCGCCTCTCGGCGAGGCTGGCAAGTACAATAACCGCGGCCGGGGACGGTGTCAAGCCCACAATCTCACGCATCGCCCATCGCCGCAGGGTGCCAGGCAAGCCTTGTCCGCGGTACGAAAATGTCATAGATCGTATGACTGTGATTTTGGACCGAGGACCGCATGAACAGCACGAAACAACCGGCGAAAAAGGCCCGGCGAATAAGCGCTGAAATTGCCCCCAAGGCGTACACAATGGTGGAGGAAATCTCCGCTATGACGGGCCAAAGCGTTTCCAGCGTGCTGCAACACTCCATCCAAAGTTATCACCACGCCATGCCTGCCCGTCGGCGGGCACCGTGGAAGTTGCTGCGAGCGGTCGGACTGATCAACTCCGGTTCAGGCCATCGGCATTTGTCCGGCAACTACAAACGCACGTTGTCGGCATCGCTGTTGCGCAAACATGGGGGCCGCAAAATACGGGATCGTTATGACCATTGCCGACACCGGCTTTTTTCTCCCGCAGAACCGAAAGGAATTCTTGCCGGGTCGCGATCATTTGTGAATTCCACCTCCAAACCGCAGATAAGCAAAATATACTTTGCTTATTTACGGCGTTTAGGAAGATAAGGGCTATTTCCGGGCGATTTTTCGCAGCCGTTGGGAGCGCGGCTGCGGCTCGCGCGACGGTTCCGGCTGTCCCGATTGTATCGGGATACCGCCGGCCCGAGGCCGGTATCGGGCGAGTCGGGGGTCGGGCGCGCGGGTGTGCCGTGGAATAACACCGCGACTGGAGGGCCTAGCCGGAGAATGCGCGGTGGGGCCTGTTGGGCAGTTGTTAGCGTGGCGGAACTTCCAAAGCCAAACTTGCCAGGGCAGCCGTTGGACCGGTATTATGCATACGCGGATGGCGAACACATCAACCTGGTCCGGCCTGCCAAGCGATCAGGGTCAGCCGAAGGGCCGCAGGCCATAAATTTGCTGGAGAAATGCATGACTACATCGAAAAACGCCCGTGAACTGGGCAACGAACTGGATTTGAAACTTGACGCGCAGGGCCTTTTTACCGTGGTTACCGTTGATGTCGATACCCATCAGGTATTGATGGTGGCGTTCATGAACCGTGAAGCGTTGAGCAAAACCATGGAAACGGGCAAGGCTACTTATTGGAGCCGTTCGCGGAACAAGTTCTGGGTGAAGGGGGAAGAAAGCGGCCACGTTCAGCAGGTGCAGGAAATTCTGGTGGATTGCGACCAGGATGCGCTGGTGCTGAAAGTTCGCCAGCAGGGCGTGGCCTGTCATAATGGTTATCGTTCCTGCTTTTATCGTCGGGTGTTGCCCACGGCCAATGGCGGCGGCAAAGCTTTGGAATTTATCGCCAAGCCGGAAATTGATCCCAAGGCCGTTTATCGGCACTAATGGGTGGGGGGCGGCTATTTGCCTTTCCGCTGGAACAATCCTACGATTTGCCGGTGGCCGCGATTTGGCGTGGCCCACCAGGCTGGAGGATTTTTATGATGGACGCCGGTTCCGGCAGCACCACGACAAGCGCCCAACAAGATGTTGCTCTGGCGGATGTGCAAGGGGCATCGGACCAGCGCAATGTGGCCATTGATAAAGTGGGTGTGCGCGCGGTGCGTTATCCGATCACGCTCAAGGAGCGCGGCGGCGGGGAACAATCTACTGTGGCCAGCATCAATTTGTATGTGTCGTTGCCGAAGCATAAAAAAGGTACGCACATGAGCCGGTTTCTGGAAATTCTCAATCGGCATCACCGCAGCATTACGCCAGCCCAGATTATCCCCATTCTCCACGAGATGAAAACCCGTCTGCTGGCGACCGATGCGCACATTCAAATGAGCTTTCCGTATTTCATCGAAAAGGCCGCGCCGGTCACCGGGGCCCGCGGCTTGATGGATTATTTATGTTCTTTTGAAGGCACCAGCAACGGAGCCGACGACTTCATTTTAGGGGTTAAGGTTCCCGCGACGTCGTTGTGTCCGTGCAGCAAGGAAATTTCGGCGTATGGTGCCCACAACCAGCGTTGCGAGATCACGGCGCGGGTGCGTTTCAAGGGGTTGTTGTGGATTGAAGATTTGGTAGCGATTATGGAAGGGGCGGCGAGTTCGCCGGTGTATGCGGTGCTGAAACGGCCGGATGAAAAATATGTGACCGAACGGGCTTATGAGAACCCGAAATTTGTGGAAGACATCATTCGCGATCTGGCCCTGGCGATGGAAAAAGAACCGCGGATCACCTGGTACAGCATCGAAAGTGAAAACTTTGAATCGATCCACAACCACAATGCCTACGCCCAGATCGAGCGGCAGAAGACGGATTCTGCCGTAGCGGGGCGCAAAAGGTAATCGTTGGCCAAGGCAAAAATGTACCTGACCCCTTTTATGCAGCGGAGCTTTTACCATGGCCGATTTCGAACGGGCTGATTTTGGAGCGGGTTGCTTTTGGGGGGTGGAGGCCACCTTTCGGCAAGTGCCGGGGGTGGTTGATGTGGCCTGCGGTTACGAAGGTGGCCATTTGGAAAAGCCCACCTATGGCGAGGTTTGTACGGGCCGCACCGGCCATGCCGAAGTGGTGCAGGTGCTTTACGATCCGGCGCAGGTAAGCTACCAGCGGCTTTTGGAGGTATTTTTTGAAAATCACGATCCGACCACGCTGAATTCTCAGGGGCCGGACCATGGCACCCAATACCGCAGCGTGGTGTTTTATCACAACGCGGAACAAAAAGGACTGGCGGAAGCGGAAAAGCAGCGTCGTGAAGCCGGCGGGCAGTACGCATCGGCGGTGGTGACCGCCATTGAACCCGCCGCGAGATTCTATCGGGCCGAAGAGTATCACCAGCGTTATTTTGAACTGCGCGGCATCAGCCATTTATGTCATCTGGGAAATGGAAAAAAGCCCGGCCATGTCGCGCCACCCATCACGGCCAAGCAGATTTAATGTGGGCATCTTAAAAGGAGTTTACCCGATGAGCGTTGATCCTAAGCCGCAGGCCGCGGCATCCGCCTGCAAGACCGATGCGTCATCTTCGTGCGGCCGCACCCATTGGCAAAGCCGCAGCGATGCCCAGTGGCGGGCGATTCTTACCCCGGAACAATATCGCATCGCCCGCGAGGCCGGAACTGAAAGTCCTTTCACGGGCAAATATTGGAACACCAAGACACCGGGAACGTATCGCTGTGCGTGCTGCGGGCAGGATTTATTCGCCTCCGAGACCAAGTTTAATTCGGGCACGGGCTGGCCGAGTTTCTATGCTCCCATCGCGGTCGAGGCGGTGACGGAGCATGTGGATGATGCCCACGGGATGGTACGTACGGAAGTGCGCTGCGCCCGGTGCGCGGCTCATCTGGGGCACGTATTTCACGATGGTCCCGCCCCCACGCATCGCCGGTACTGTATGAATTCCGCATCGCTGGAACTGGTGGCGGGCGGGGAAAAGCGGTCTTGATCGGGAGAGAACCGGTGCCCGGCCTGGTGGGCGTATTGCGGCGGACCGGCAGGGCGCTTCCGCGGAGGCGAGGATATCATCTGCCATGCTGATTCGTTGCACATGTTTTAATGGCGTGGTGGTTTACCAGTCACCCCGGCTTTTGGAAATGGGTGTGAAGCACGCATTTTCTACGCGGATCGGGGGTGTTTCGCGGCCGCCGTTTGATTCGCTGAACCTCGGCAACCCGATGGAGAGCGACTGCCAGGATAGCGCCGCCAACATCGGCGAAAATTACCGCCGACTGCTGGCCGGCGTGGGTCTGTCTGTGGCGGTGCGGGCGTGGGTGCGGCAGGTGCATGGGTGCGGCGTGGCGGTGCTGGAAGAAGCATCCCGTGGACGACCGGGGTTAACGCGGACCGACGAAGTCCCCCCGGACTTTCAGGGCACGTTGGCGGCGGATGCCATTATTTGCAGCCGAGAGAATGTGGTGGCGACCATGCGCATTGCCGATTGTGTGCCGATACTGCTGGCGGCGGGCCGCGGACGGGTGGTGGCGGCGGTGCATGCCGGCTGGCGCGGGGTGGCGGGCAATGTGGTCGCAAGCACCATGGACAAGCTGGAGCAGATGGGCATTGCACCGGGCGAAGTGATTGCCGCCATTGGGCCGGCGATAGGGCGAGACTTTTTTATGGTGAACAGCGATGTGACCACGGCCTTGCTGCAGGCGGATCTGGCGGAAGCGATTGTGCATGATTCCGGCCGCCAGGATCGCGTGGACCTGAACCTGGCGGTGCGGCGGCAATTGGCCCGGCGTGGGGTGGCCCAAATGGATTTTGGCGATTATTGTACGTATCGCGATAAAGAGGAATTCTTTTCGCATCGGCGGGAGTCCGGCCGCACCGGAAGAATGGCGGCGGTGATTGCGCCCACGTGCATCCACGGTTGATGCCGGCGGCAGCGCGGTATTCAATGAGGACGTGGAGGTCGGTCAATTCGCGGGGCCATAGCGGCGGAACGCAGAAGGTTTCGTCTACAGTTGCAGCCAGAGCCGCAATTGCCCGGGTTGCAGATGGCTCAAATCGGGCAGGGCAAAATCCGCCCAGGTTTTTACCTTTTCCAGCGGGCTGGAGGTGGCCACGCCGAGGACGCGCAGGCCGGCATCGTGGGCGGCTGCGGCACCGCCGGCGGTATCTTCAATCACCAGGCTGCGAGCTTTATCCAATTCGCCATTGCCCTGCAATTGCAGGGTGTCAAAGGCCCGGCGGTATCCTTCGGGATCGGGCTTGCCATGGCGGACATCCTCGATGGCCACGATGGCCTGAAAAAGGTCTTGTAAATGAAAAGCGGCCAGAATGCGGAGAATTTCCACCCGTCTGGCTCCGGAACATATCGCCAGCGGCACGTGCCATCCGGTGAGACTGGCCAGGGTACTGGTGACGCCGGCCAGCGGGGCGCTGATCTGGGAAAGCTCGGTGTCCATGATATGGTCTTTGAGGGCACACAGCTCGTTGAGCAGCGGCTCGGAGGCATTTAGTCCGGCATCGCGCAAGATACAGGCAAAGCCTTCGCGATTGCCAAAGGCAATGTAGCGCTGGTAGTAAGAGGCGGGGGCAATGCGCACGCGAGTGCCGAGCTTGTCGGCGAGGCGCAGCAGGGCTTCGTTGTAGGCGATAAGGTGCTGGGCTTCAGTGTCGGCGATGACGCCGTCAAAATCAAAAATCACGCAACTGCGGGCCATGGTTTTATTTCCCCAAAGGGGCTTTTATAACCGCACAGTGCATTGATGAAAACCCCGGAAACAGATTTGCCGGGTGCGTTAATGCCGGGTATTTCGGCGCGGGTGAATGACGATGGTGCCGACATCGGTCGATTCCCCGCTGGAAACGTGAATGATCTTGCGCAGCCTGCCCATACCCACCCCGCGCAGCATGGCCAGAATGCGATACCTGCCAGCAGGTGCGTTATTGACGGTGAAGGTGCCGTCGTCGGCGGTGCGCGTGATGCCGGTAACCGCCCAGATGGTCTGGCCGGGCTGGATGTCTTTGAGTACGCGACCCAGTGGTTTATGCCGACTCACATTGCGGGGTATCTTGATCAACCGGACGATAGCGCCGGCCACCGCGTGGCCCCCGCTATCGACCACTTTGCCGGTGATGCCGCCGGTTGGTGCGGCATCTACGGCGGCCCGGCTAAGTGAAGCGGAGGCCGATAATCCCAAGGCCAGAGCCAATACGACCGCTAGGGTGGGGCTGGATAGAATACCCATGATTGAACACTCCGAAATTTTAAGATTGCAGGCGTCAACGAGGCCGGTCCCCAACGGCCGGTTTCACCTCGGACGGTCTTGCTGGGCCAAACGGATGCGGGCGGGTTTGGTTGCAAGCGGCGCGGGGGATGGATGCCAAGAGGATGGATGTGCCCTACAATTTGGCCCCGGGGTTTGACCTGGCGGAACGACCATGAGGAAACTATGCGACCCAAGCTGGATAGTGATGTGTGGAATGGATGCCGGATATTGTTGGTCGTGGCCACGCTGCTTACAGCCGGCACGCTGGCGGGTTGCAGCGGCTATTGGGCGCGGCGGCAGGCGGCCCAGGCCTTGGCTCATTTATCACTGATTCGGACCGCCCATTACGCTATTTTCACCTCCATCCACAATGCCCGTGAGCGGAGGATGCTGGGTCAGGTGCTGGAGGCGGATTACGCCCGCTTTAAGCGTCTGGTGCCGGGGGCGACGCCGGCGCTGCCGCTGCACGGATACGTATTTGCCGATAGAACCCAGTGGGCAATGTACACGCGCCGGGCGCATCCGGTGCTGGCCCCCATTTATCTGCGGATTATCGCCGGTGGTTATACCCGGAAACGGGTTTTTGCGCTGTACCGCCTGACCCCATCGGAGATGTTTTCGGTGGCCGCGCACGAAGCCTGGCACCAGTTCAGCTATGCTTCGCTGAAGGATCATTTGCCGGCCTGGCTGGATGAAGGTTTGGCGTCGCAAAATGAGGCCATCGCCTGGCATGATGGCCAACCGGTGTTTGAACCCTGGCTTAATTATCCACGGTGGCATGCGCTAAAGCAGGCCGCCGCAGCCCGCCAATTATGGCCGCTGAAAAAAATCATCACCACCCAGGCGGGCTATGTGGTGACGCGCGGGCCGCAGCGCATTGCCACTTATTACGGACAGATTTGGTCGCTGTCTTTATTTCTGGAACACAGCCGCTATCGTCCGCGGCTGCTGCGTTTGCTGGAGGCGGCGCGGCGGGGTCGCTTGACGCGCTTGCTGCGGCAGGCCGGCCTGACCGCGCAGGACATTGCCGCGGGCACGGTGAGCTGGAACCAGCGGGCCGGACCTATTTTCATGCGGGCTTATCTGACGCCAAAAATCAGCACGCTGGATCATGCGTATAGAGCGTTTGTAAAGCGCCTGGTGTCCACCTGGCCGCCGCCGCAGGCGCGGCGGCGCTACCCCATTCATTGGTGGAAAGGTGCCGGCCCGCAGGATATTGCCACCGCGTTAAAACAGCAGACGCGGCTGAATCTGCTAACCGGCGGGCATTAAGAACTTGACTTGGTGGGTGATGGGAGCCGGTGGCTGTGCTCGGCTGGCGAGATGGGAAGAAGCTCTCGCTGGTTCTTAAAACACGCGCGTGGGAGTTAGTGCCGGGCTGCGGTGGGGAGGAAATTGATGACGCGCAATGACGCCGGCAATTTGGGGGAAACCTCCAGAAGATAATTGTGGCTGGCCGAAAAATTCAGGGCAAACCAGCAGCGCAAGGCCACACGCACAGCGGGCGGCTCATTTTGGGTCCACAAATTAAAGGCCATTTCATGGGTGGGATTGGTGAGAGGAAAGATCCGGCCGGCAACCATAAAGACACATCGGCGGGGATGCCATTGCAAGGCCCGCATGTGGGTTAGCCAGGAGGCGAAATGGTCGGGCGATGGACGGCGAGGCTGGGGCGGATGGAGTTGCACGTACGTGCATAGTACCGGTTGTACGGCACCGGGCGGCAGGAAGAGTTCCAGCGAACCGCCGCGGCGCTGCAAGTTGATGCGCGCGTGCAGCGCGAACCACTGCCGGGCCGAGGCCACTAACGGCAGTGGCGGGAGCGGCCCGTTATGGGTCAGGTGCAAAGTTTGGCCACGGGGCGAGCCGGCCAGATCAAGCCGGCTTATGCGGGCAAGCTCTCCGGGCACGCATTGGCTGGTCCAGCGGCAACGGGCTAGAAATTGCGGCTCAGGCGGCGTTAGCCATAGCGTGGCGGCAGCGGCAAATAGCGCAAAGATCAGCACCAGCAGGCCCAGGCCGAGCCATGGACGGGGGCTTGCCAGGCGCGTGAGAAGAATCAGGATCAGTCCAACGGGAATACAAGCCCAAACCAGGATGGTCCAGGTGTGGGGTGCGGCCAGCGGCGGCAGATGGGTTTGGCCGAGTCTCCAGATCACCAGGGGAAGCTCTTGGCGGCTTAAGCCCGATGGAGAGGGGGTCATCCAAAAATCTTTAGAATCTTGCAGCGGCTTCCAGAGTCCCGAAGACATTCGGGATTGAAACCGGCGTGGCGGCACGGCCCCGTGATAGATCAGCACGATGTTGGCTGAAAGCAGAGCCAAAACGCGCTTCAGGGGGAGGCTGCGCAGAGTGTGGGCGTTTAGCAGAAGATAGCGGCAGGCCGCCAAAGCCAAAACGGGGGTGTGCAGCAATTGCCGCTGGGAAATGGGCATGGCGGCGAGCACCCGCGGCGTAAAGGCGTTGCCCAAGTTCGCCAGCCAATGGCGTGTTTGCGGGAAGGTGGCGATGGGGATTAAACCGTGGCCCACAGGGGGCCGGAAGACGGGAATGGTTGCGCGCCAGGTTTGGCCTGCCGGGGTGGCGATGGTCAAACGCACCGGCCAGGAACCGGCGGATAAATCATTGGGCTGTAAAAAGGGCAAGGGGAAGAGGGCGGCTTGTCGGCGAGATGAAAGGGTGCGGACGATGGCCGGGCCGCCACGGCCATCACGGATGCTGACGCGGCGGGGTTGGCCGCTGGTGGGCGGCAACAAGACGCGCAGGCAAGCCCATTGTCCCGCCCTGGGCGCGATGGGACAGGCCAAGCGGATGGTTGGACCATCGGGGTGGGCGGGCGCAGCGGCGTGGCTGTGGCCGGGGGTAAGACCCAGGAGCATGGGCCAGAGCAGCAGCGCGAGGCGGCGGCAGGTGCGAGGGAGCGGCAAACCGGAAAGTTGGTGTGCGGCGTTAATAGGATGGCACTCCGTAGGGCCGCGCCCTGACGATCAACGAGCGTCAAAGCGAAGATCAAGTCGGAGCCTGCGCAGAGTTGCCCTCACGGCCGGGCCGGGCCGGCGTTACTGCATGGTGGACCCGACATAAGGCAGCAGGCCGAGAAATCTGGCCCGTTTGATGGCGTCGGTAATCATGCGTTGTTCGAAGGCGGCAGCGCCGTTACGGGTGCGGGAAAGAATTTTTCCGTTGAGAGAAAGCATCTTTTTTAAGGATTCCACATCCTTATAATCCACATAAACCTTGCCCAGGCTGCTGGTTTTAGCCACGCGCACGCGGGGACGTGAAAACGCTTGAAACCGCGGTTTGCGAGGGGCTGGTTTTCCGGATTTTCCAGAGGTCCGGCTGTTGGTTCTGCGAGGGGGCATAGGCACCTTTCATAACAGGGGATTATTTTTTCTGGTAATGGGCGGCATTGATCTCGATGTACTTTTTCCATTCCGCCGGCACATCATCCACGGGGAAAATAGCCTTCACGGGACATTCATCCACACACAACCCGCAATCGATGCAGGTGTCGGGGTCGATATACAACTGGGTTTCCGGACCGAATTCCGTTTCATCCTTGCGTGGATGAATACAATCGACCGGACAAACCGCCACACACGCAGTGTCTTTAGTACCAATACACGGTTCGGCAATCACATGGGGCATACGAGTTTAACTCCTTCGTCTATGCGGGGATATCCGTTGCCTGCGGGAATCGCCGTCATCCTACGGGCAACTTACCGGTTCCCCCAAACCATTTATTATAAACAATGGGGCAGGAGATGCAAACCAGCGCTGGGGGGGAATGTGTTGTCAAGAAGTAGAAATGTCACCGTGACATTGATTCCCCGGCGGTGGGGCGGCCCCGCGTAGGCGCAGGGTGGCCTGATGAAAAACTCCTCGTGCGGTTCCTCCGCTCGCTGTTGCGCCGGAAAATGCCAATCGCCGCTGCGCGGAAAAGGTGCATCCCAAATTCTGGGCGGTCCAATTATACTCATCGGCGGTGCGGCTGGCCTTTGCCGCAGCGGAATCAATGGGCCTGTCCGGGTTTAGGCTTGGGCAAAAAGGTTCCAGTTCGCTGCCGCACCATTTCCGACCAGGCCGCCGGGGCGACCGTTGCCGCCGCTCTCTCCGGCCTGCCTGTGGAGCATATTCCGGATAGATCGGGAAAATCCAAACCAGCAGCATTCTTCCAACTGCCTAGCGAGGTTACCGGGCAGAGTTGCTTGGCCCCCATGGACCGCGGATGGGTACGCTTGCTTGAGTTGCCGTGTGTGATTGCGGTGGAAACTCGTATTGTAAATATTATTTCCGCAGGCCCGGACGAATTGGTCCCACCGTTCCGGATAACAGGCCTCGACCAAACACGCCGCCAGCACGCTGTCGAAATCGACGCCGCCCTTAGCCCACGAATCAGACCAGCTCTGTTGGGCCGGGACCGTGGGTGGGCCTGCTCGGGCCAGGGTGGCGGCGATTTTGGTCCAACGCCGGTGCGCCTCGCGGAGCCCGTTGCGAAGTGTGCGCGGTGTGATGTAGATTGCGATGCCGTCCCGCGAATCATCGGTCAGAAATGAGTTGAGATATTCTTCCCGTTGCTGGTGGTCCAAGCCACAATAATTGTTTGCGCTGTCCAGATCGGCGGCGTCAGGGATGATCTGCCGAACCATCCAGCTACGGAAGACACGCATGATCGGTTCCAGGTCCCCGTAGGCAAGGTGCTGGCCTGTCGTGAGGGAATATTGGCAGAGGCGGGGCACCGGTAAAAAGCCGGTAGCGGTTGCCCATTGCGTTCGCCGTTGCGTTACAATTTCTCCGACTTCCTCTCTAAGCTGAAGGATCTCGCCCGGATGCAGTTCAGGAGCATCGGCGGGTTTGAAGCCCGCGTGGCCCCACCTCTTGTTGTAGGCCAGCCACTTTTTGATTTCTTCTGTTTCCGGAGGCCCTTTTTCGGCCGGGCTGGGCTCGGACCATGTCTGGGTCGACGTGCATATAACGTAGCCAAACCCGGGAAGTGTTTTTAATCGGTCGAGGAACCCTTGGAGGGTCTCACCGTGCGTTGCCCGTCTTTCGGCGCTGGTCACGCGGTCGTCGTCCTCAATGCAGACAATGACGCGGAGGCGGGCGCGAATGAGAAGTTCTGAAAGCGCCGGCAACCAAAAATTAAGCGGCGATGCAGAGATGCCGTGAAACGGATTCGCGAATGGTGTCGGTCCAAAAATGGCGTTGGCCACGCCCGCTGGCATGCCCAACATGGGAAGGATGTCGACGCGCTCCCTGACCGCGCCGAGGACTTCCTCCAATGCACCTCTTAATGCTCTTTGGGTGCTCGCGTATTCCCAGAGCGACACCCTGCAGAAGCGGAGTTCCACCCCCCCGGGAGGCCCGCCCGCCCCGGCGGTGCGCCCGGCTTCCTCCGCGAGCCGCAACAGCGTGGACTTGCCTGTGCCGCGTAGGCCGTTTAGGTGGACCGTGCCCGCCGACGATTCGTCCGTCATGGGCCGCAGAAGCTCCAACAGTCTTGCCGCTTTTCCTGCGGCGTCAAAGAGATCGTCCGAGGTGTTGGTGATGGGGTTCTCCGGTGCCGAAATCCATTCCAGCACACGCTGGATCCGTTGCGAGTCGGGAATGGGAGCCGCCCAAGGCGCGTTGGCGGCGGTGGTGGCTTGTCCGAGGCGGCTGAAATCCGGCCCGCTGTTGGCTATTCCGGGGGCTGGCTCGGCCGCGCTGGCTTTCGGAATTTCCGCCTCTTGGGGCGATTTCGGGGTTGGGGGCCGCCGCTGTGCCTGCCGGGCAAGGACCCTCGGCAGCGCCAGCGTCGCACCCACGAGGGCAAACGCCGCTGCCATCATGGCGGCCGCTAATCGGCCGGGCAGCCCGGTATTGGTCGGCAGGACGACGGTTGCCGCGACGAAGGCCAACACGCCTCCCAAAACCATGCACCAACTTGTTGGGGGTGGGTGCCTGAGGCTGTGCGGGTAAAGCGAGCCAAGGCTGGGCATCCGCGGCAGGTGACCCAACCAAAAAAGCAGCACCAGAGGAATAGGGGCGGCGGCCATGGAAAGTGCGTGGGGATTGCCGATTGCCCAGGCGAGCAGAAGCCCCGCCCCGGACGCAACGCCCCCAATGCCCAATGACCAGAGCCATAACTCAGGCCCGACGCAAAAATTTCTGTTTTTTTTCACGGCATTCCTCTTCCATAAGGATAACCAAGCGTGCCCGGACGGATTCGTCCAGGCAAACTGCTCCCTTTAATAATACCATGGTTCGCCGCTTGGGCGCCGTTGGTTTGGAATTATGGGGCGGTGACGGTGCGGCGGCCGGATTTTGTGGCAAGCGCCCGATTCTGCCCTTTTAGCCGCAGGCATCGTGCCGCGCCTAAAAGATGGGGCCTTCCACCCAACACACCACTCCACAATCCGCCACAATTTATGTCCGCGACTCTGTGGCATTTTGTCCGGGCGATGGGGCCATAGTACAATGGTCATGGTCAACGGAGATTGCGGTGAAGACGATATCGGTCCGTGGGTGCCAGGCGCGATGCCTTGCGGTTATGGATGGCGTGCCAAGGCGCAGAGAAACGGTGGTTATCGCAAAACGCGACCAAGCCGGTGCCAAACTCGTGGCGATCGGGCCGGAGGACGATGAGATTCTTCATTTTCTCCGCGGTCCAGGTGTAAGCGTCGGCGATGTTGTGGGGCCGGCGCTTTGGGCAAAAAAATGGGGCCATCGGAAGTGATTCTCGTGGATAGACACAGCGCGGCGGTCGGCGGTATGGATAACATAGAAGCATGGCCATCCGGCCATAAGCATTGGACCTGGGACTGCGGGCGACTGACATGTTCAAATTAAGCGCCCAGCAGGGAACGGGTTTATCGCGCGAAGCGGTGGAGCTTAGCGTCGTTATTCCCAGTTTTAATGGTCGGGCATTACTCGAGCAATGCCTGCCCACGCTGCACGTGGCGCTGGCCTGTGCCCAATGGACCAGGCAAACCGAGATTCTGGTGGTGGATGATCATTCCACGGATGGTACGGAGGACTGGCTTAAGGCCCATCATCCGGCGGTACACGTGATTCGCAATGCCGGTGGCCGGGGCTTTGCCGCGGCGGCCAATGTGGGTTTGCGGGCCGCCGGCGGCGCATGGATCGCCCTGGTGAACAACGATGTGCTAATCGATGAGCAATGGCTGCGGGCGGTTAAGCGGCATTTTCAGGACGCTACGCTTGGTTCGGTGGCCACGCGGATGATGGTGGGGGGCCGGGCGGGTATGGTGGAATTTGCCGGTGGAGAATATACCACGGTTGGAATTCCCCTGCGGTTTGGCGAGGGTTGTCTGGTAGAGGAGGCGGCAATGATGCAGCCCCGTTTGTGCTTTTGGGGATGCGGGGCGACGGTGTTTTATCGCCGGGCGGCGCTGGCCCAAGTCGGCGGTGAACTCTATGAGCCACTGCAAGCCTACCAGGAAGATGTGGAACTGGGTTTTCGGCTGGCATTGGCGGGATGGAATTGTGTCTATGAACCAGAGGCGGCGGTGACCCATCTGGGCAGCGTTACTTATGGCCAAGCCTCGTTTCGTAAAAAGTTTAACAGTGCGCGCAATGCGGAAATCGTCTTTTTTTCCTGCATGCCCCGGCCACTGCTTTGGCGATACCTGCTGGGGCATATTCTGGCTTTGATGCCACAACTGGCGGGGCATATTATCCGGGGCAGCGGGTGGGGTTACGTGTGCGGCAAGGCGGCCTTTTTTCTGGCCCATATCCCCGCGACCGGGCGGCGGCGAAAATTTGTGCAAAGCCTGCGAAACGTAGACTCCGCCACCTTAAGCGCAAAAATGCGAACGGGATGGCTTGCCGCGGTCCTGCGAACAGGGCTGGGGTGGAGCCGGCGGAAGCGGATCGAGGCGTCAGGCGCCCAAAAATGAGCGTGAAGTGTTAAAAAAATTTCGCTATGAATCGCAGATAACCATACGGTCCATCGGCACGCGTATGCCGCTGAACAGATTTAGCAATTTTGCGCAAGGCCCGCTGCACGTCCCGCCGGGAATAATCGTTCAGGCTTAAACAGAGGCGCAGACCCGCTTGAATATCCGTGGCCACATCATCGGGTTCGGTATTGGCTTCCGGCTTTATGGCCAGGCGTTCGAGGGCCAGCAACACGCGGGCATCCATGAGATCGTGGGTTTCGCGTTCACGCTTTAGGATGGCTTCCTCAATGGCCACACACAGCGGCATATATTCCTCTGAATCCGGAACCAAGGTGGAGGCCTCCACCCCTTGGCCGTAAAGTTCTATCATTGGCTTGACCACATGCTTGTGGGTTTGGCCGTCCAGAGGAACCTCCACCGTGGGTCCGCTTGGATCCTTGTAGGAAACCTTGAATGTAACGGAATCTTTGCCAGATTGGGCTTGGGCTTTGTTGAGCAAATCGCGGAGGGCCTGATCCATGATGATAACCTTTCTGCCAGTCCATTGGCGGTGCGCGTACCAAAGTCAACCCCGGCACGACGCAATACCCGGGCCGTGACCATGGAAGAACACTACCGCGCAAGAAGATGTAATTCAATACTGCCGCGAGTTGCCGGGGCGGGTGCAATGGTGCTTGGCCGTGGTAGATGGCCGCAGCCAAGCTTGATCCGCGCGGGGTAGATCGCATGGGGCAAGGCGTTGGCGTTAGGGACTGCGCCGTCATTACCGCCATGGGCCGCGATTCCACGGTCCGCGGCCAGGTCCACGGTGGATGGGGGCACCGCGCGGCGGATGCGGCAGCAGTCGCGGCTGCGGGCCGCGCCAGAAGCGGGCATGAAGGGGGGGACGACCGGCGTAATACCGCCAGCCAAAATGAGGATCATGGCAATAATAGACGTGCCGCACCGGATCGAAGTAAAACTCCATAGACAAGGGCGGCGTCACCACGGCGACACCGGGTGGCGGGGGTGGGAGATAGACGGGTGGCGGGCCGGACCAGTACACGGCATTGGGCGGGGGCACGCCGGGACAATACTGCCATCCGGAGCCGGGATAGTAACAATAATAAGCCTGTAATGCCGGATCATAATAGTATTGGTACGTATAAACGGGCTGAGGTTGCGGCGCGGTGACCACAACGCCGCCACGATGCCAGCGGCCATAATAATAGGCTCCACATCCGGCAGGCAGCATAGCGGCGACGGCCAAGGCAAGGCATAGCCCCGGTTGACGATACCGGCGAGCGGCATTTCCCAGTGTACCTGTGGCGTTACCGGAACAAGCAGCCGCGGGGAATGTCAGCAGCGATTTCATCAAGGCTTTTATCTTCATAAATTTTCATCCTTGCAGGACAGGTTCCCAAGGCTACGGTGGGCCGCCAAACGGGGGCTGCAACCGCCTTTAATTATATGGCTACACACCGACGGGAGGAGTTGGTTGCGGCTTTTGGGCAAAAAAATAATAGAATGGGTAGGGTTTCGGGTTGGCGTGGCGTCAGGTTGGAATTTTGGGGGCGGGCAGCCCGTCGGCGGCAGCCGGCTCGACATGCACGGTAATATCCATGCTTGGGTCTTGGCGTTCCACCGCCACTTCCACACTGGTGGCAATTTGATGGCCGGCTTCCATACTCATTTTCCGGTCCACGGTGATGGTGGCATCCACAAACCGACGGTTGCCGCTTTGTCTGGCCCGCACCCGGCGCACCTCCACCACACCGGGGACGGCTTTCATGCAGGCGGTCAGCGAGGCTTCCAGGCCGACGGGTGAATGATCCATTAAAATATCAATGGATTGGCGAGCCAGCGACAACGAGGCACCGACCATCACGACGGCCACAAAAATTGCCCCGACGGCATCCACATGGTCCCAGCGCGTGCCGCCGATGCGCACCGCCACCAAACTGGCCAATACCACCGAGGAAATGAGAAAATCCACCCCGAAATGCAGGGCATCGGCGCGCAGGGCCTGGCTTTCATATTTTTTTGCCGCGGCGGTGAGCAGACGGCTTCGCCACACATCGGTCAGCATGGCCGCGGCCACCACACCCATGGCGCAATAACTGGCCCAGTATCGGGTATCCGGCGTGGCGGGCGGGCCAAGCAGGGAATTGACGGCCGCCCAGCCGATCCAGAACGCGGTGAGTAAAAGCAAAATGGATTCACCAAATGCCGACAGGCTTTCCACCTTGCCGTGGCCATAGTTATGACTGGCATCGGCGGGTCGATCGCTGATATGCAAGGCGACCCAGGTGATGGCCGCAGCGGTGACATCCAGGGCGGAGTGCAACCCGTCGGAAAGCAGGGCCAGACTGCCGGTGAGGAGTCCGAAGATCAACTTCAGCAGCATCATGGCGATGCTGGCAAAAATGGAGGCCTCGGCGATACGGTACTTGTCTGCCATGAGGCAATTCTACGCCACCGGCCGAAAGGCGCAAAGTGCCGGGGAAGGGCGGGCTACGATGGTGCCAGGGCCAGCTTGGCCAAAACCAGATCGTCTTTGACTTTTTCGTTGAAAACAAATCCCGCGTGTCGGCAGAGAGAAAGCATTTCTTTGTTGGAAGAAAGGATTTCTGCACCCAGGTGGGTAAGCTTTTCCTGGCGGGCCACAGCAATCAATTGGCGCAGCAATTCGGTGCCGAGTCCCTGGTGCTGATATTCATCGGCAATGACCAGGGCAAAGCGGGCGTCGGTGGTATGGGGAATGCGGGATAAGCGGGCCACGCCCAGAATGACCGCCGGGCGGCCGGCGCTGGAGGGTTTCTCCATCACCAGGGCGATTTCCCGGTCATAATCATTGAAACATCGCCGGATGAGGCGTTCGTGGAGCACCCGGCTATCGTAGCTGATCATTCCCATGTAGCGCTGATGCACGCTTTGGTCGGAAAGGTGGCGATGAAATTCGACCATCAAAGGTTCATCCTCCGGGCGAATCGGGCGCACGATCAGTGGACTTTCATCGCGGGCGGTGATACGGGTCATGTACTGACTGGGATAGGGCCGAATGGCGGTGCGCGGCAAAGTCGTGGCGGCGGTTTTGACATCCTGCAACACAATGCGTGCATCCAGAGCCGTGATGCCCCGGCTCGAGACCAGCAGCGGGTTGATGTCGATTTCCTTGATGGCCAGATGTTCCACGATGAGTTGGCTGAAGCGGACAATGACCTCTTCCAGTTTCACCAGATCCACCGGATCGCGGCCACGTACACCCTTGAGCGCGGTGTAAATGCGGGTTTGTTCCATCATGCGACGGGCCAGGGTGGTGTTGAGGGGGGGCAAAGCCAGGGCGCGATCGCGGAATACCTCCACGAGCTGGCCGCCGGTGCCAAAAAGTATCATCGGCCCCAACTGCAAATCGACGGTGCTGCCGAGGATGATTTCGTAGCCGTCATGGGCCACCATCTGCTGTACGGTGACCCCGTTAAACGCGGCCGGGCCGACCCGCCGCACCACGGAGGCATAGATCTGGTCGAAGGCCGCGCCCACATCCGCGGCGGATTTCAGGTTCAGCCGCACCCCATCGACTTCGGTTTTATGGGTGATGGAATGGGAATAAAGTTTTACGACCACGGGAAAACCGATGGCGGTGGCGGCGGCGATGGCGGCATCACGGGTGGTGGCGATGCGGGTGGCCACCACGGGTATGCCGTAAGCAAAGAGCAGCTCCTTGGCTTCCGGTTCGGTAAGCGTGGTGCGGCCGGCCTGGCGGGCCTGGGCAATGAGTTCTTCCACACGGGCACAGTCGCAGGAAGGATCGCCGGGGGTCGCGGCCAGCGCGGGCGTTTCGTAAATTCCCTTGAGGTTGTAGGCCCAGCGCCACATCAAGTTAAAGGTACGGGCGGCCAGGTCGGGGTAGGCAAAGGTGGGTATGCCGGCGGCGCTAAGGCGACGTACGCCGGCGGAAACTTCGGCCCCCCCCATCCAACTGGCCAGTACCGGCTTTTTCACGCCTTTGACCTCATCGACCAGAGCCTCGGCGGTTCCGGTGGGATCGGTCATGGCCTGGGGGGTTAAAATGATGAGCAGTCCGTCGCTGTTGGGGTCGGATGCGGCGATTTTTATGGCTGCGGCATACCGTTTGGCATCGGCATCACCGAGAATATCAATGGGGTTTCCCTTGCTCCAATGGGCGGGCAGCAGGGCGTTTAATTGATCGCGCGTCTCGGGAGCCAAGGGGGCGAGTTCGCCTTGGCCCAGAATCAGTGCGTCGGTGGCCAATACCCCCGGGCCACCGGCGTTGGTGACCACGGTCAGCCGTTTGCCGGTCGGGCGGGGCTGCTTTCCCAATACCTCGGCCATGGAAAACAATTCCTGGATGGAATCCACCCGCAGAACACCGGCCCGGCGAAAAGCGGCTTCCATGGCATCGTCGGCTCCGGCCAGGGTACCGGTATGAGAAACGGCCGCCGCCGCCGCCGCCGCGGTGCGCCCTGCTTTGATGACAATAATCGGTTTGGAGATAGCCACTTCACGGGCGGCGGACAAAAATGACCGGGCGTCGCCGATACTTTCCATGTACAGGACGATGCTGCGGGTGAGAGGATCGTCGCCGAGATAATCAATGAGATCTCCCCAGCCGACATCGACCATGGAACCAATGGAGATAAAAGCGCTGAATCCGACCTGTTCCTGGAGGCTCCAGTCCAGAACCGCGGTACACAAAGCCCCGCTTTGGCTGATAAAACCGACCGAACCGGATTTCGCCATGGCATGGGCAAAAGTGGCGTTAAGCCCGGTGGGGGGCATCATGACTCCCAGGCAGTTTGGTCCGATGATGCGCACCTGATGCTGGCGGGCATTGGCCACCATGCGGCTCTCCAGGGCCAGTCCCTCGGGGCCGTTTTCCTTAAAACCGGCGGAAATAACAATCACATTTTTAATTCCGGCCTGGCCGCATTCGCTGATCAAGTCGGGAACGATCTGGGCGGGGGTGGTGATGACCGCCAGATCCGCCCGTACCGGCAAATCGGCCACGCTGGGATAGGCCTTGATGCCCATAATGCTGGAGCGTTTCAAATTCACGGGCAATACCGCACCGCCAAAGGGCGTGGCGATGAGATTGCGCACCAAGGCCCGCCCCACACTGCCGGCCTTATCGGTCGCACCGATGACGGCTACGTTCTGCGGATGAAAAAAGGGTTCCAAGCCCCGCGGTCGCTGCCAGATATCATGGGCCGGATCTACAGTCAGATTTTTTAATTCGTCTTGAGCCATGCGTTTTTACTCCAACCAAGGGCAACCTTTTGCCCCTGCCTTATCAAAATGCATGGTAGCGGCACGATGAATTCTCTCCTATCGGGGAAAACCCTAATTATCAATCAGATAAACACCGAGCCTTGCGGCGGATCAGGGGCGCTGGAGCGTTACGAGATCCTGATGCACATGTCCGTCGAAAATGCGATCCAGGGTGATGATGGTTCGGCCGGTAGTGGTTGCGACATGGTTGAGGATGGTGGAATAAGGCTTCATATAATCGCGGGTGAGGACATAGACATTTTTTCGCGGCGATCGGGCCACGGCCTCCAGCCGAGCCGGGCTGACGGTTGGCATGATCTCATTGGCGTAATAGAGTACCCCCAGCCAGGGTTGATCCGGCGCGAGCGTATAAATAGTATGCCGATCAGCCAAACCGACCAGTTGCCGGGTTTCAATCCGGTATGGGCTTACCTGATAGCCCGCTCCGGCAAAATAGGCCCAGTAAACCGTCAGCATCAAAATCCAGGTGCCCACGGCATAAGCCAAAAAAGCTCGGCCAAAGCGACGAGAAAATTCATCCCGCCACAGCCACACGCCGGTCAACACCAGCAAAATGGAGGTCAGCAGCCAGCCCCACCACCCCAGGACTTGCAAGGCGGGTTTGAGCATGGCGATGGATTCCATAAGCGTGTAATGTTCAGCCCAGGCCGGAGCGGCATGGGAAAACATGGTCAAGGGAATTAAGGCCCCCATCACCAGCCCGGCACCAGCGGTTAAAATGGCCTGCACGGCGAGCAGAATTCGCGATGGAAGTTCGAGCGGCCAGTCGCTTTTCAACCGGCAGAATTCCTGCCAGAGAGCCCCGATCAGCAGGGCCGCAAACGGAAACTGCTGGAGGGCGTAGCGCTGTTTTTTTTGATGCGGCAGCGTCAGCAGCAGCAGCCCCAGCACCAGCACCAGCCAAAACAGCAGGCGACCGCGTTTTTCGGAGGTGCTGGGTTGTGGATCGCCGCGGCTGGGTAGAAACGGCAGCAGCAACCCCGCCACCAGGGCCGGAGTCCAGGGATACACCCACCCCAGCATCGCCAGATAATACCAGTTGGTCTGCATGAAATGTGGGCCGGAGGCTGCGGCATAACGCACAAACTGTCGCGTCCAGATCGCCCAGGCGTTGCCATGATATTCCAGCGCATAGCGCTGGGCGGCCAGGACCAGCCAGGGCATAAATACTACAATCGACGCCGTCAGGGCCACGCCCAGGCCCGCCCACACGCGCCAATTTTTCCGGTGGTAGGCCAGCAGCCACAAGCCAAAAGGCAGCAGCACATACATGGGGGGAACCGGCCCCTTGCTAAGCACCGACAAGCCCAGCGCCGCACCGCCGACCATGGCCCAAAGCCACCAGCGCCGGCGCTGGACCATCAGCAGCAAAGCCCAAAAACCGATGGTGCAAAAAGCGGTGGCATAAATGTCGTAGGAAGCCAGGCGGGCCTGCCGGATAAACACCACCATGCCCGCCAGAGCAATGGCCGCAAATAAACCCACCCTCCGGTCACGCGAAGTGGCACAGCCTATGGCGTAGGTTGCCCAGCAGGTGAAAATTGCCAGCAGCACCGAGGGCAGGCGCACCACCCAGAGGTTGTCGGTGCCAAAAAGCCGTGCGGTGGCCGCGGGTATCCACACCGGAAGCGGGGGTTTAACCATTCGGGGCAAACCGCCCAGGGTGGGTAAGAGCCAGTGGTGGTCGCGAAACGCCTCGCGTACCGGAACTAAATTGAATAACTCCATCATGGCCCGGACTTCACCGGTGCCCAGGCAAACCAGAAACAGCGGCAAGGCATAGAGGGTAATCAGCACCAGGGCCAAAGCATCGCTGATACCGGCGGCACCAGATTCAAACAATTCGCCGGCACCGCTGGGGAGTTGGGCGTTAAGAGGCGTTGGGGTTGTGGGTGGGGTCTTGGGCTTCAGCACCGGCCTCCTGATAGAAAGGCTTATATTGGGGCAGCGGATCCGGCCGACCCGGCCGGCCCCGCCACATCCGCGCACCGCGACGGATTTCGCGCACAGTGTAAACGGGTTTGCGCTGGGCTTCAAAGTAAACGCGGGAGATCAATTCCGCCAGCAGGCCGGTGGAAAAGAAAAGCAGTGCCATCATAAAGAGCATCACCGCCAGAATCAGCAAAGGTCCGTGCTGGTGAATCAGGCTTTCGCCGGAGAGTTTGTCCACCAGCAGAAAAAGGCCCAGCAGCACCGCCGCCGCCATTTGCACCAACCCCACTTTGCCAAACAGATGCAGGGGACGGGTGAGGTAGCTGTTGAGAAATTTGATGGTGATTAAGTCCAGCAGCACGCGGAAAGTCCGCCCGATGCCATAATTGGAGGCCCGATACGGGGCATTGATGTTGCGGATGGGCAGCTCGGTGATTTCCGCCCCGGCCATGGCGGCCAGGGCCGGAATAAAGCGGTGTGAATCGCCATAAAGATTCAGATGTTCGATCACTTCCCGGCGATAGGCCTTGAAGGTGGTGCCGAAATCGTGAATCTCCACCCCGGAGATTTTACGGATCAGCCAATTGGCCGTGGCGCTGGGAATGCGGCGCAGAAAAAAGCCGTCCACCCGCTTTTGCCGCCAGCCCGATACCACGTCGTAACCTTCCTCCAGTTTGGCCACAAATTTTGGTATTTCGACGGGGTCGTGTTGCAAATCACCGTCCATGGCCAGGATAATTTCGCCGCGTGCATGGTCAAAACCCGCCGCCAGCGCCGGCGTCTGGCCGAAATTCCGGCGCAGTTTTATCAGCAGCACCCGCGAATCCGTGGCTGCAATTTCCGCCAGACGCGAATAAGTTTCATCACGACTGCCGTCATCGACAAAAATAATTTCATAGGGCCGCCCCAGCAAGGAGAGGTTTTTGGTTAGACCGGCATAGAGTTCGGCCACGGAATCCTGCTCGTTGTACATGGGCACCACCATGGAACAATAGGGAATGGGCGCGGAGTTTTGCCAAGTGGTGGCGAGTTCAGAATTGGCATCAGCATCATTCATTTTTCATTTTGCCCGATGACCGCAATCCGAGAGTATACCGGACCGAACCGAATCGCGCAACGGCGCGAACAAAAAAATTTCCAAGGCGGCCAACGGTGTGTGTTGGGGGCGGTAAAAAATCATTTTAGATTCTCAATTGCCGCCCTGCCAAATGCCGATAACCACTTATCAAGGCGGGGCGGTGGTAGTCAGGCAACGGAATGCCTAACCTGGTGCAGCGCTTATGAAGGGGTAGCGGGCGTTTTTATCGGTCGTCGCAGAAGTTGGCGCGGTCGGGGTGCTGGGCTTGATGGCACCGAGGGTCATTGCCGCAGGCATTACGACTCAGCACAAAGCCCCGGCGAAAAGGCGGGCTGTGGCCGATGGTTGCAAAATTGCGGCTTTTTTGAACTCACGGCCCCAGGCGGAGTATGAATATAAAGCGCGACTGTGCTGGGGTAAGCCTGGAACGCCGTTGGCCCCACGCCTTTGCAAGACCAACCGATGAGGGCTTGGAAACCGCACGACCGGCAACGCCGGTGCGGAGTGCTTTAGAATTGGTGGCCGCGTGGCCGGCGAAAGTGGATGGAGCAAGTTTACTTTCGGTCGGCTGGCGTTTGGTTCGGTCATTAAAGAAGGTTACACTTGAAGAACACCTGCGATGAAACGGCGCAATACAAGGAGCTGAAACACGATGGCATTAAAAAAAGTGGGCGATAACGCCGCGGAAATTGAAGCCGGGGCTTCCGGCCGGGCGGTGCCAACGCAAGGTATAAGCCTGTGGACGCCGGGCATGGCCAAAGGCGCACCGCGCCTAGGCCCGGTAACCCGGCGCGATTTTCTTTCCGGATTGGTATTGGCTGGTGCGGCGATGGGTTTGGCGGGTTGCACCACGCAAAATAAGGGGGTGTCTTCCGCCGTGGGGGAATTGCCGGATGGGATTCTGCCGGCGGATGCGGGTTCGGTGGGTGGTCCGGCGGATGTGGGCTATGCCCCGCCCGTGAATTTTCACATGAGCGCCTATCGGCCCCCCGTGCGCCAGCCGCTGCGCCCGGTCGGGGCGCTAGGCATTATTCCGCGGGTCGGCTGGACGACCATCGGTCCGAACATGCGCACCATTCAGCCGATGAACGGGGTGCGGCTGATTACCTTTCATCACACCGGCGATCCTACCCCGTTTTATGACGATTCTTATGCAGGCACCGCCCGCTATTGGGAAGCCATTCGCCAGTGGCAGCGCAGCCAGGGGTTTGAGGACATAGGCTATCACTTCGGGATCGACCGCGTGGGCCGCGTGTGGCAATTGCGCAAGCTGGAATACCGTGGGGAGCATGTGCGCGATGGTTTTGCCCCGCCGCACTGGCTGGACCGCTACGTGCAATGGAAAAACGCTCCGACCCGTCCCATTCATGGCCGGTGGATCTGGAATGCCCACAACATCGGCGTGGTTTCGGTGGGTAATTTTATGATTCAAACGCCCACGCCGGCGCAGTTGCATCGGATTGTCCATTTTGGAAGGGTGTTACGCAATTTATATCAAATACCCATTTACCATTGCTATACCCACCAGGAACTGGTCTCCACGCTGTGCCCGGGTGCCCATTTGCAACCCTATATGGAATACATCCGCCGCACCAATCAGCTTTAGTCAACCCGCGTCAGGCTTCTTAAACGGCTGGCCCCATTGAGGCACTTGGCGGTTGATCCACCGGGTGGCACTACGCGTCCGCCGATGGACTTCCCTCCACGGTCTTCATCGGGTATCATCTGCATTGATGGTTGTGAATACAGTTTGGCGATCCATCTATAAAGGAGTTTTTTATGCAGTACGCGCCGTTGGGAAGAACCGGTTTGCTGGTGAGCCAATTATGCCTGGGGACCATGAATTTCGGTCCGCACGCCACCGAGGCCCAGAGCTTTGCCGTCATGGACAAAGCTCTGGAACTGGGGCTGAACTTTTTTGATACCGCCGATGTTTATGGCTGGAAAAAAGGGGAAGGCGTTACCGAGCAGATTCTCGGCCAATGGTTCGCCCAGGGCGGCCGTCGCCGCGAACAGGTGATTCTGGCCACCAAAGTTTATGGCGAAATGGGCAATGCTAAATTTGACCGTGGGTTAAGCGCTGTACACATTCGCCGGGCGGCGGAAGAAAGTCTGCGGCGCTTAAAGACGGATCATATTGATTTATACCAGATGCATCATGTCGAACGCACCACGCCTTGGGATGAAATCTGGCAGGCCATGGAATTGCTGGTCGCCCAGGGTAAGGTGATTTACGTTGGATCCAGCAATTTCGCGGCCTGGGATATCGCCACCGCCAACCAGGTGGCGTCGCGGCGGCATTTTCTGGGCCTGGTCAGCGAGCAAAGCAAGTATTCGCTGGCCTGTCGCAGTATTGAATTGGAAGTGCTGCCGTGCTGTCGCCATTATGGGGTGGGCGTAATTCCGTGGAGTCCGCTGGACGGCGGCCTGCTCGGGGGTGTGTTGGGCGGGGCCAAAGAAGGCCGACGGGCCGCGGAAGGCATGCAGAAGCGCATTGCCGCTATCAGGCCGCAGTTGGAAAAATGGGAAGGTCTGTGCGCGGAGCTGGGCGAAAAGCCCGCGGATGTGGCTTTGGCGTGGCTGCTGGCCAACCCGGTTATCACCAGCCCGATCATCGGCCCGCGCACCATGGAACAACTGACCGGAGCCATGCGGGCCTTGGAAATTAAACTGACTTCCGAAACGCTGCAGCGCATCGACGCGATATGGCCCGGCCCCGGCGGCGAAGCCCCCAAAGCGTATGCGTGGTAAAAGCGAAGATCCCAAAACCATCCATGGTGGCCGGCCGGCGGGGGCCTAAAAAAAGGCTCGCCCGGCAACGATCGCCGGGCGAACCACACCTGCGTAACTTTCAACTGATCCAGAGCCGCGGCTGGGCCAATGTTGGCTCGGCGATGGCGGGCTGAAATTAAGCCTTTCTCCGGCGGCCAACCAGCAATAAAGCGCCCAGGCCGCCCATGCCCAGCAATGTTAGTGCCGTGGGTTCCGGAACCGCCGCCACCGAACTGTACCATACCACATTCACCGCGTCGTTACCATTGAGCTGAACCGTCAGATTGCTGCCCAGGGAATAAGGCGAGCCTAAAGCGCCCAAGTCAGCACTGGCCGTAGGCAGATAGGTGGACAAATCGAGCAGTGAGGTACCGCTGTTGAGGGTGTTGCTGGTCTGGGTGCCGGGTACCGCATTGCCCTGGACTACGCTTTCCGCCGTGACCACGTCCTTGGAGTTTTGGGTATCGGTCTGGGTCCAAGTAATCGTGCCGTGCGCGGTAACTTGAAGATTCGAACCGGTCGGGGCGGTAAAACCGTCATCGAGAAGGTTGATGGACAAGGTTTCCGCCGAGCTGGTCGTGTTTGTGATGTGGATCGACGAACCTACCTCCACCGCTTCGTTGGTCGAACTGGGGCTGTTGGAGGTGGCGGTGAAGTTGCTGATGCTAAACGAATTCACCGTCTCGGTGATCGGTCCAATCTGCAACGTGCCGGGAAGTGCGGGTGCCGCCGACGAGCCGGTCAGCATCAGCGATCCACCACCACCGCTGCTGGTGATGGTGGCGGTGAAACTGGCTTGTGCGGCTGATGCCGCAAGGATGGAAGCGGCGGCCGCGGCCAAAGACAAACTGAGTTTCCTTGAGAACATAAATTCTCCCTTTCAAGTAAACTGGTTCCACAAGAACCGGGACACAACATTGATGACCTGCCGATCAGCCACAAGCTGAAAGCGGCCAATTTTGCAACTATAGGGGCTGGTAGCGACAAAACATCCCCTCGCAGGCAGACCACACGGTCGCCGCGTTCATTGCTGCTACAAGCTCAAATTATTTCCCAAGAGGCCAAGTCTATCTCTAAACCTGCTTGAGCTCTCAGGCTACACCCTTTAAGTCTACCGCGATCTTCAAGCGCGGCAGACCGACTCGATAAAGATTACGGGCTTCTGCGGCCACCCGGCCACGCCTGCAATCTTCATACTTAAAGCTATAGTCAGAAATCGGCAGATGGAAAATAAAGTGCTGAAAAATTTTTGTAATTCGCGTATACGAACCGCCAAGCCTTGGCCGGACAAAAAACCGGTACATTATCGGCCCCGACAGCGTCGTGCTTTTTCCGCGGGCAGGAAGAACTAATAACGTCAATAGCCGCTGACGGCCGAGCCAATCGGAATGGGCATTTGATCTTGTTGGTGTTGCGACTGGGCGTTATTCCACACACTATGCTGCTCGCCCCAATAGAGGGATCGCTGGCTGGCCACGTCATCCTTTTGGGTAAAAAGCTCGCGTTCGCACCCGCCAATACCAGCCAACATCGGAATCAAAACGCCCAACGCCGCTGCCATCCGCAGGTTCGGATTTTTCGTGATCATCATGGCCGCATCTCCTGATTTCTGATGGCTTTAACGCCGCCGCCGCAGAAACATGCTCTGCATCATACAATGTTCGCATGGCCAAATAAAGCCGCGAGCTGGAGGATATCTCCAGCGCCAAGCCGATTTATAGCTCCATGGTCGGACGGGCGGATTCAAGGCTGCAGAAGCAGGACATGAGCACCATGGGCCGCCAGTGTCACCGGCACAATCCACCGCAAATGCGACGGCTGGCACACGGATCCATGGCCATCGGTACAATACGTATAAAATACGCCCACATGCCAGGAACCCGCCAACAGCTTGATCTGTTCCGGCCTGGGGCGGAAAACAAAGTTGATGCGGGCATGTCCCTTGGGATCCAGAGATTGTTCCGTGAGAAGATGTGATCCATCGGTAATCCGCAGAGTTACAGGAATGCCTGGGGTTAAATGGGTTTGCGGGGGCAGTTTCAGGTGGATTTGCAAGGTGATGGCCGACGAAGCTGTTAAAGTAACGGCCCGCTGGCCAATAGCCCCGATGCGGTGAAATCTTTGCTGCGGCCGGTGGGAACGCGGCGCGGTCAGGCCCATGATGGCCAACTCATGCCAGCTTTTGGTTTTGGCATTTATCATCAAGATGCGCTGATTGTCGGTATCCGCCACAAAAATCCATCCATCGGCCACACTTAGCCCACCCGGTTCATAAAGTTCCAGCGGTCCGCCGGGCGTACCCGTTCCGGGGCGGCCGGTGCCCAGGAAGGTGCGGACCATGTGCGTGCGCAAGTTGATGGTGCGCAGCTTGTGGTTATACGTATCGGCCACCAGAAGGCGGCGGCCCAGCACCGCCACGCCCAGCGGATGCTCCAGCAGCGCCTGGCGGGCGGGACCATCACGATCGCCAAAAGTAAAAAGCCCGTGGCCGACCAGGGTGGAAACGCGCCGGGTTTGCAGGTTGATCACGCGAATGGCGCTATTTTCGCTGTCTGCAAAATACAGGTGGTTATGGTGCAGGCACAGGCCGGAGGGTTGGGCCAATTCCGCCGTAGCGCAAGGGCCATTTACCAATCCTTCCGCCCCGGTGCCGGCAAAGGCGCTGGCCTGGCGGGTTTGGAGATTCATTTTCCAGATCTGATGTTCGCCGGCCATGGCAATATATACGGTGTGGCCCCGTGCGGCCAAGGCCCAGGGTGAATTAATTCCCTGGGCCGTTCCGACGCCGCCGCCTGTAAAATCAAAAGTTTCCTTGCCTGTACCCAAAATGGTGGAAACCCGCAGCGTATGGAGGTTTACCGCGCGGATCAGGTGGTTGTTGGTATCTGCCACGTACAGGGTGTTACCATCCAAGGCCAGGCCCTGGGGCTGGCGGAACTCGGCGTTGTGGGCCGGCCCGTCGATCGCACCGGCCCGCCCATTGCCGATAACCGCGATCAGCCGGGCGTGGCCCATGGCGTTGGGCCAACCGGCGATGACAATGCGATTATGATCGGTATCGGCGATGAAAAGGCGTCGGCCCCGCGCGTCGGCGAGCACCTTTCCCGGAAATAAAAGGCCACTGGCGGTGAGCATGGCATGTTGGCGGGGTAATTGCAGCGGGGCCGCGGCCAAGGTACCGTTGGCTTTATCGCGTTGCAGGGTTTTGGCAATGGCTTTTTCCAGCACCCGCCGGTTGCCTTCGCCCGCCACGGACCCCACGATGTGCCCGGACGCGCTCACGAGCACCAGGGTGGGCCAGCTATCCACACCATAGTCATTCCAGATGCGCATGTGTTCATCGACGACGACGGGATGGTCAATGCCGTAGCGCAGCACCGCCTGGCGGATATTGTTCACCGTGCTTTCATTGGTGAACTTGGCGCTGTGGACGCCGATGATGATAAACGGCTGGCCCGCAAAGTGATGCTGCAAGAAATCCAGGCCGGGCAAAATATGGATACAGTTGATACATCCATAAGTCCAGAAATCCAGCAAAACCACCTGTCCCTTCAACTGATGCTGGAAACTCAGCGGCACCGGGGTATTGATCCAGGTGAAATCCGCGGGAAAGTCCGGAGCTTGCGGATGACCGACCGCAAGGTTGATTTGGCCGCGGGCCGGCGCATTTTGCCGGACCAGGAAAAAGGCCGACAAAATGAACCCCACCAGCAAGCCGGTGATGATAAAAGTCCTGGACCACCTGAAGTGCTGGCTTAATCTGGTCATTGGTTGGTTCTCCTTGAAGCGGCTTTCGGCAACTACCCGATATGGCATCTTACCCACCGATCCGGGTTTTGGCTGAATTCCCGGCACGCGCGGGCACGGAAACCTGTTATACTTACGTTATAGGCACCTTGGGATGAGAGTAAATGAAAGGCGGTATGGCATGGGATGTTTTATTCTCTTGATCGGCGTTATCTGGCCGCGAATTACTCTGATCCTACTCTATTTATTCAGCACTTATCACCGAGCTTTCCAAACCGATTTGTGGCCGATTTTGGGTTTTTTCTTTTTGCCAACCACCACGCTGGGGTATGAATTGGCTAAAAACTGGGCTCCGGGCGGAGAGCTCAATGGTTTGTGGTGGCTGCTGCCGGCATTGGGACTGCTGCACGACCTTGGCCATACCGGTTGGGCCGCATCCCGCCGCAGCCAGGCGCGAAAGGGCTAGGCAGCGCGGGCTGCGGCCCGCGAGTCGGGAGTCGGGAGTAACGGCGGCTGCGGATGCGCTAAACGCGGCGCGGCCAGCAGGCTGGCCGGCTTAGAAAGTTTTCGCGGGTTCGGTGCGGGCGTGGGGTTGCGGGTGGAGAGGCGAGACAAAACTTGCCAGGCTGCGTTATCATGGAAACCTTGCGCCGACGGGCGGGCCGCAGGGGCGGCATGGTCGGGGCAAGGCGGCGGGTTCGACCGGGCGGAAAAACAGGGCCGGCGAACCATTAAGGAGTGCCAGGAGAATGTGTGCGACCCCAGGAAAAGCGGAAACCGCCGACACCTCGGCAACGGCCCAGCATCAGCATGTTCATCGGCTGGCCAATGGGCTTACCCTTTTGACGGAGAAGGTGCCCAATGTACGCTCGGCGACGATGATTTTGATGGTTCCGGCGGGTGCGGCGCTGGATCCGGCAACGGGTTTGGGCAGCGCCAATGTGCTTTCGGATTGGATTTTGCGGGGGGCCGGCAAGCGCAACTCGCGTGAGCTTTCCGAATATCTCGATGGGCTGGGCGTGCAGCGTGGAGCCGGGGCGGAAACCATTTTCATCCGCTTTGGGGCCAGTATGCTGGGCCGCAACCTGGCCGCGGTGCTGGAGGTTTATGCCGAAATTGTACAGCGGCCGCAATTGCCGGAGTCGGGCTTTGGCCCGGCCCGGGATCTGGCGATACAGCAGTTGGATGCCATTGAAGATGAACCGGCCCAGAAGCTAAGCATTTTGTTAAAAGCCCAGCACTTTCCGGATCCGCTGGGGCGGCCCACGGTAGGTAAGCGCGAGCACTTGCAGGCCCTGACGGCGGATCAACTGCGGGCGGATTTTCAAACACGCTTCACGCCGCAGGGGGCAATCTTGACGGTGGCCGGCGACTGCGATTTTCAGCAGGTAACGGACCTGGTGGAAAAGCACTTCGGCGGGTGGCAAAACCCGCCGCGGCGTGCGACGGCGGCCAAGCCGGCACCGCGCGGCAGCTTACACATCACGCAGCCGACCAATCAGGTACAAATAGGACTGGCGATGGATTCGGTGCCGGAATCGCATGGGCAGAGCATCCTGATTAAGATGGCGGTGGGCGTATTGAGCGGGGGCATGGGAGCCAGACTGTTTTCGGAAATACGCGAAAAGCAGGGCTTGTGCTACAGCGTGCATGCCGGTTATCAAAGCAGCAAGGAGCAGGCGGCCATTCTGGGTTACGCGGGTACCGGTCCGGATCGGGCCCAGCGCACGCTGGATTCGTTTATGGTGGAACTTCAGCGGCTGGGCCAGGGCGTAACGGAAGAGGAGCTGGAAAGGGCACGTATCGGCATGAAAAGCCGCACCATCATGCAGGGGGAAAGCCCGGCCGCCCGGGCCGGGGCGTTGGCGCATGATTTTTATCACTATGGCCGGCCGCGGACCCTCGAGGAATTGCGCGCCCGCATTGAAAGCGTGGCACTGGCGGATTTGAACGAGTATCTGGCGGTGAATCCATTTGGCCCGGTGACGCTGGTAACCATTGGGCCTAATGCCCTTACGGTACCGGCCTGAGCGGTCGTTGCGGCCGAGGAAATGATGTTGGTTAGTCCGGGAGTTATACATGATGAGTTTCAAACAAGTGACGCTGCCCAATGGTCTGGATGTGATTGCCGAGGTGAATCCGCAGGCACAAAGCGCGGCGTTGGGGTTTATGGTAAAAACGGGAGCCAGGGATGAGCAGCCGGAGGTGGCCGGCGTTTCGCATTTTCTCGAGCACATGATGTTCAAGGGTACGCCACGGCGGTCGGCGGCGGATGTTAACCGTGAATTTGACGCCATGGGAGCGAGCAACAACGCTTTTACCTCCAACGAGGTTACCTGCTATTGGGCGCATGTGCTGCCGGAGTTTTTGCCGCGGGCCTTGGATCTACTGGCGGATATGATGCGGCCGGCGCTGCGGATTGAAGATTTTGATATGGAAAAGAAGGTTATTTTAGAGGAAATATCGCTGTATCTGGACCGTCCCACCCATGTGCTCTTCGAGGCGGTCATGGCGGATTATTTCGCCAGCCACGCCCTGGGCCAAAGCGTGCTGGGCAGCCGCGAATCCATCACGGCCTTGGCGCAGCCGCAGATGCGGGAATATTTTGATGCGCATTATGGTCCGGGCAATATGGTGCTGGCGGCGGCCGGCAATGTGGACTGGGACCGGTTGGTGGGATGGATCGAAAAGGCGGCGGCGTCATGGCGGCATCTGGACATTCGGCGGGATTACACCGTGCCGCAGCCGCAGCCGCGCCGGCGCCACATTGTGGATGCGAAACTCAAGCGGCATTACATAGCGCTGATGTGCCCCGGCCCCAGCGCGCAGGACAAGCAGCGCCATGCGTGTCAGGTGTTGGCGGATGTCATCGGCGACCACGAAGGATCGCGGCTGTATTGGGCTTTGGTGGAGCCGGGACTGGCGGATGAAGCTGATTTTTCGTTTTATCCGCTGGATCGAACCGGAAGCTTTTTCGCGTATGCCTCGTGCGACCCGGCGCGCCGGGATCAGGTGGAGGACGTGCTGCTGGCGGAAATAAAGAAAGTCATTCAAGATGGTGTGACCGAGGCGGAAGTGCTGCGCAGCAAAAACAAAATTGAAACCGCGGCGGTGCTGCACGGGGAATTGCCGCTGGGGCGGATGCGTTCCATCTGCGCCCGCTGGACGTATACGCATGAGTATCGTCGGCTGGAAGAGGAACTGGGGGAATTGGAGGCGGTTTCGGGGGCGGACATTCAGGAAGTATTGCGGCAATATCCATGTTCGCCGGTGACGATTACGACCCTGGGGCCGGAATAGAATGGTAAGTCGGGGGCGGGTGGATATGATGGTCAAGGGCGTTGGATAATTTCAGGAGATCAGACGGTGGTCAAGACGGATGAAGTGTTGAAGCGGCTGGATGGGTTTTCGATAGAAATACCCTCGTGGGGATTCGCCGATACGGGCACGCGGTTTGGGAAATTTTTTCAGGATGCGGCGGCGGCCACCATTGACGAGAAGTTCGCCGATGCCGGCCATGTACACGCTTTGACCGGGTGCTGCCCGACGGTGGCGGTGCATGTGTTGTGGGATTTCAAGAAAGACCAATCGCCGCGCGAAGTAGCGGCTCTGGCCCGCAGGCACGGGGTGCGGGTGGGATCGATCAACCCCAATGTTTTTCAGGATCAGCAGTACAAATGGGGCAGCATTGCCAACCGCTCGGCGGACATACGCAAAATGGCCACGGACCATATCATTGAATCGGTACGTATCGGTCAGGCGGTGGGCAGCAATGTGCTTTCGATCTGGCTGGGGGATGGCATGAATTACCCGGGGCAGGGCGACATTATCGCCCGCAAGCACTGGGTGGCGCAGGCCCTGAAAACAGTACATGCCACCATGCCGGCGAAAATGACGATGCTGCTGGAATACAAACCGTTTGAACCAGCGTTTTACGCCACCGATATCGCGGATTGGGGCATGTCGCTGCTGCTGTGCAAGGCGGCGGGGAAACAGGCCCGGGTGCTGGTGGACACCGGACACCATTATCCATCGGTGAATATCGAACAGATTGTGGCGTGGCTGCTGGACGAAGGCATGTTGGGCGGCTTTCATTTCAATGACCGCAAGTATGCCGATGATGATCTGACCATGGGGTCCATTGACCCATACCAGACGTTCCGCATCTTCCACGAAATAGAGAACCATCGGTTCCGCACGGGCAAGGACCCCGCCCTGGCGTACATGGTGGATCAGAGCCACAACCTCAAGCCGAAGATTGAAGCGATGCTGCAAACGGTGGATATGGCCCAGCAGCTTTATGCCAAGGCCTGTCTGGTGGACCGCAAAGCGCTGGCACTGGCCCAGGGGCGGGAAGATCTGGTAACCAGCGAGTCGATTGTGCGCGAGGCTTTTTTAACCGATGTACGACCGCTGCTGGCGCAGTGGCGCAAGGCCCACAAGCTGCCGATCGATACGATTGCGGCCCATCGCGAAAGCCGCTATGAGGCGCGCGCCGCTGCGGAAAGACGGGCTTGCCATGGGCCTAAGGCGGGCGGCGGTTATGCTTAGGCGCGGGCCGCGAGGTCAAAAATGATGGTGCAACCATGATACCGGGCCAAGCGGATCTGAAACGGCGGCGTTTTCATGCCGGCCTGCTGGCGGCCTTGGCGCTGGTGCTGGCGGCCACCGGCTGCTTGGGCTTGGTTATTTTACAGGGATTGCCGCACCGAGAGGTCAATGAATTGGTGGAGGTGCTCGCGGCGGGCATTGGTGTGGTGCTGGCGGCGGGCGGGGTGATTGCCGGCCTCAATGCTGGTGGAACTAAATTGGATTGGCCGGGCCACCGGACGCTTGAATTTTACAGGGCCACCGCCCGCTGGTTGATGGCGATGCTGCAACTGGCGGCCATGACGGCCATGATTTTGGTTGTTTATTACCGCGTGCTGGGGCATCCGCTGCCGCGGTTTTAGAATTTGCAAGGGGTTTGGTCATGCCAGCAGTCGCCAGAGTGTCGGATTTTCCGGTTGATCGGCAGTTTTTGGACCGGTGGTCGCCGCGGGCTTTTTCGCCGGAACCTTTGACACGAGCCCAGGTGCAAACGGTTTTGGAGGCGGCGCGCTGGGCACCATCGTCTTTTAACGAGCAGCCATGGTTATTTGTGTTTGCCCAGAGCGCTGCGGACCTGGCCAAATTCCGGCCGCTGCTGATGGATCAAAATCGCGTGTGGGCGGATCAAGCTCCGGTATTGGTGCTGATTTTTGCCCGCCGGCATTTTGCGCACAACGGCAAGGCCAACCGGCACTACATGTTTGATGCCGGGGCGGCCTGGATGAGCCTGGCATTGCAAGCTCGGAGTTTAGGACTCTATGCCCATGCCATGGGTGGCTTTCATCAAGACAAGGCGTACGAAACGCTGGGCGTTCCGGCGGACCGCTATGAGGCTCTGTGCGCAGTGGCGATCGGGCGGTATGGGGATGCGGGCGGGCTTCCGCCGGCGCTGGCGGAAAAGGAGTCGCCCGGGCCGCGCAAGGCACTGGCGGAGATCGCCCACGAGGGCGGCTATCGTGCCCAATAGGTGGGGATAAGAAGTTCCGGGGGCGGGGGGAGGCGGTAGTGTTTGCCGGCACGGGCGGGATGCAGCCGGGTATGGGGAAGCGTGCGGGTTTTGCTGAAGGTTGCCGGGGCTGAAAGTTGCCGGATTTTAAGCCGGCATGGGCGGATATGACTTTTCCGCGGGCCGGGGCGTATAATGTGGCGGTGCGGCGGTATTCTTTTCGCCTGAAGAGGTCAATGGCATGGCGCGTGTGGTCATACTGGGTGCGGGAATTGCGGGTCATACGGCGGCTTTGTTTGCGCGGCGGAGGCTGCCGCAGCCCCATCAGGTTATTGTGGTATCGCCTAAAGATATTTACAACTGGATTCCATCGAATATATGGGTAGGCGTGGGGGCCATGTCGTGCAACGAGGTGGTGGTACCGCTGCGGCCGGTGTATGCGAAAATGGACATCGATTTCGTGCAGGGTCGGGCGGTGGAAATTCATCCCGAAGGGACCGGGGCGGTGGGTACGCCGCGGGTTATCGTGGAAAACACGGGGGAAGAGGCGACGGGTCAGCGGCGGGAAATCGGCTACGATTATCTGATTAACGCGACCGGCCCGAAGCTCAATTTTGCGGCCACGCCGGGGCTTGGTCCGGATGGTTTTACGCAATCGGTCTGCACGTATGAACATGCGGATAAGGCGGCGGGCGCATTTTTGGCGGCGGTGGAAGAGATGAAAAAGGGCCGGACACAAACCCTGCTCATCGGCACGGGCCACGGGATGTGTACGTGCGAAGGAGCGGCGTTTGAGTTTGTGTTGAATGTGGAATTTGAACTCCGGCGGCACCAGGTGCGGGATAAGGCCCGCGTGGTGTTTATCAGCAATGAACCGGAATTGGGGGATTTTGGGGTCGGGGGTATGCACTTCAAACGCGGGGGTTACGTGGTAAGCAGCAAATTGTTTGCCGAATCGCTGTTTGTGGAACGGGGGGTGGAATGGATCACCGGGGCACACGTGCAGAAAGTGGAGGCGGGCAAGGCGTTTTATGAAACCCTGGATGGGGAAAGCCATGAACTGGCCTTTGATTTTGCCATGCTGCTGCCCCCATTCACCGGCATCGGGATGAAGGCGTTGGATCGGGCGGGGCAGGACATCACGGCGGACCTGTTTATGCCCAATGGCTTTATGAAGGTGGATGCGGATTACGCCAAAAAAGATTATGCCCAGTGGAAGGCCGCGGACTGGCCGAAAACCTATCGCAATCCGAAGTATGCCAACATATTTGCGGTGGGTATTGCCTTTGCGCCGCCGCACGCCATTACCCGTCCGCGTGTGAGCGCCAAGGGCACGCCGATTTCGCCGGCCCCACCGCGAACGGGCATGCCGTCGGCGATCATCGGCCGCGTGGTGGCCAACAATATCGCGGACCTGGTGCTGGGGCGAACCCAGCGCCAGCCGAAGACCGCTTCCATGGCGGCGTTGGGGGCGGCATGTGTGGCGTCGGCGGGGGCGAACTGGTGGTCGGGCACGGCTGCTTCCATGACCATGTACCCCATTGTGCCGGATTTTGAGCGGTTTCCGGAATACGGTCGGGATTTGAAGTTTACGTTTGGCGACATTGGGTCCGCCGGCCATTGGATCAAAAAAATTCTCCACTACATGTTTATCTACAAGGCCAAGGCTTTGCCGATGTGGTGGATGATTCCGGAGTGACATCATGAGCGTGAACAAAACCGATCAGCAGGCGCCGTTACCCACGCCCAGTACGCGCTTCTTCCGCACGTTTGTGCCGTGGCAGTTGCTGAAATTTATTCTGATCAATTTGAAAATGATCCGCATGATACGGCGGTCGCATTAGGCCAGCGGCGGCGGCCAGATACCACCCCTGGGTGTTGCTGGTGGAAATGGAGATAAAAGCTGAATTGGCGTACATTTCACATCTGTGGGCAGCACCGTTGGCCAGGTCATTTTAAACCAGCACCGGCCAAGCGGCTTAAGGCGTGCGGCAAGGCAGTCGGTGTCTCCGCTTGACATTGCCATGTTAGAACCGTAGAATTGGTTTATGAAGTCGTCCGCTGGAATTACGGTGTTGCTGCTCCTGCTGACATGCACGTGGTCATTGCACCGCGGCACCTGCGCAGCGGATACGGGCATGGCAGTGTCGCGGGCCACCGCCATCAGCGCCGGCGCTTCTTTGGCTGCAAAAGCCGAGGCGGGGATGCGGGGTTACGTGGGCGCAGCAGCGCGTCTTTCGCGCCCGTGCCATTGTCAGCCGAGGCCGCCGACAGTGGCTCTCCGGCCGGGCTTGACCGCACCCGCGCGCGACCCTGTGGCCGGGGCATTTCTTCAGTACCGCGTACTTCCATCGGCCTTGGTCATCTCCTGCGATAACCATTTTCACCACCACAACCGGCATTCTTTCCCAGATCGCAACCAAAGCACACTCACCTGGTTGCACTGCGCCCTGATCATTTGATGTTATTACTCTCGCCCCAGGCAGGCCCGCTACGCCAGGATGATGGCGTGTCCGGTCGCCTCCACCAACGCAAGAGTATCCGCAATTCGGGCGTTACGCCTCAATCGCAAGGCGAATTTGTAGAAAGGATGCAAAGTGAAGAAAACACCCGGCAAGTTGCCGTCGGCATACCCGTTTCCCCGACTTCTGCCGCTGCTGCTGACGCTGCTGCTGACGACGGGCTGCCAATCATACCACAGCAAGCCACTGAATTCGCGAACTGTGGCCCAGGCGTTGGCCACGCCGTCGTGGCACAAACTGCGTGTTGCGGTACAAGCAACCAGCTTGATCCAATTGCCCAAAACCATGCTCTCGCCCTCGCAGGGCCTGACACCGAACCGTGCAGCCGCGCTGGCGCTGATTCTCAATCCGTCATTGCGAGCTTTCCGCGACTTGCATGGCGAAGCCTCCGCCCAGCTTTTACAAGCTGGCATTCTTACCAATCCCCAACTCTCCGCCGACACGAATTTTGTCACTGGCGGCTTCCGCACCAATACCTTTAATGCCTATGGGGTGGGGGTGAGCTGGAATATTCGCCAACTGATTGATCGCCAAGCCCGCATCAGTGCCGCGCGTTACCAGGTGAAACAGGTGGATCTGGTGGTGGCATGGCGCGAATGGCAGATCGCTCAGGCGGCCCGACTGGCAGTTTACGCCATGGCCGCCGCCAAGACACAATTGCGAGAGGCCCTGCGTTCCCAGAGCGAGCTTGGCAAGGTCTACACCGTGGCGCGGCGCGCCAGCAAGCTGGGTCTGGTCACGCTTTTTGACCTTGGATTGGCGCTCCACGCGAGCCAGCAGGCGCAGGCCCTGGTGCTGGCATCCCAGCAGTCTCTGGCGGAAAGCCAGGTGGCTCTGGCCCAGGCCATGGGGCTGCCAGCGGGCACGACCTTCACCTTAAGTCCGTCCGTCCGGCTGCCGGTCACTTGTCGCTTGCCCAGCGTAGTGCTACTGGAAAAAAAGGTGGAGCGGCGGCGGCTTGATTTGCTGGCCCTGCACATGGGCTACCAGAGCCAGCAGGAGCGGTTGCGGGCCGCGGTGCTGCGGCAGTTTCCCAAGGTCGGCATCGGCTTTGTGCAGGCCAGCGACGCTAATAATGTCCACACCACCGGCTTTGGCGTGACCATCAACTTGCCCATTTTTGACCGTAACCAGGGCCGGATCGCGCAGGCCCGGGCGACGCGCCAGGCGATTTATGACGATTACATCGCGCGCGTGTTTGATGCCCGGGCGGATATCGGTGCCGCAGCCGTGAACATCCGGGCGCTGCGGCGGCGCATCAGCCAAGCCCAGTCCGGTGCACGTCAATACAAACTCTTGGCCCAGCGCGAACGGCGCGGCCTGCGGACGCGGAACCTGGACATTGGGGTTTATGCGGCCGCCGTCGCGCAGGCGGAGCAGGCGCGGATCCAACTGGTAAAGTTGCGTTATCAACTCGCCCGGAATCTCATCGCCTTGGAATTGGCTTCCGGCGATGCTCTGGCTAAACCACCTATGCGGCCGGTTGCCGCCGCAGCCTATGGAGAAACACGATGAAACGTTTTACCGGCTTTATGATTACTGTTCTGGCGCTGGCGGCGGGAATTGCCATCGGCTACGCCTTGGCGAGATGGGGAAAGCCATCCCGCGGCGGTGCCAGCGACGGCGGCACAAAGCATTCCAGCGCCGTGGCCAGCGTGCAAACCGTATCCATCCGCCTTGGAAAAATCACCCGAGCCGTCGGGGTTTACGGCAAAGTGACGGCGAATCGTGGATTGGAAAAAAGCGTTTCGGTGGCTTTTGAATCACGTGTGCTCAAGGTCTTCGTGATCGAGAATCAAAGAGTCAAGGCGGGCCAGCCTTTGCTGCAAATTCAGGCCAGCCCGGCGGAGCGTTTGAAGCTCGCCGAGGCGGCCAACGAGGTGCAGATTACCCAGGCCCAGCTACGCCTGACTCAAAGCAAATTCCATCTTCAATTGGCCACGCGCGCGGATCTGGCCACCGCCCGCCACGCCCTGGCCATCGCCTCCCTGAAACTCGCCCAACTGCGCCGCCTGGGAGTGGGAACCGTGACGACGCTGCGGGCCCCGGAGACGGCCACCGTGGCCGAGGTGGCCGCGATTCCCGGCGCGCTGGAACCACGCGGGACCCCGCTGGTGAATTTACTGTCCCAAAGCGCGATCATGGTGGTATTAAAGGTACTGCCGCCAGAGGTGCGGCACCTGCGCGTCGGGCAAAACCTTACGCTCTCCATCGCCACCCAGGACGCGGCCATCCATGAGATCGGAACCATCCGTATGATCGCCGGACGGGTTGATCCCCACAGCGGCTTTGTGAACGTGTATGTAACACCGCGTCAGGCGGCGAACCTGCTGATCGGCGACTACGCTTCCAGCAGGATACCCATCGCCGCAAGCATCGGATTCATCGTGCCACACTCGGCCGTGCTGCCGTGCCGTGAAGGCGAATGTCTGTTTACCGTGAAAGGCAGGCACGCCGTTGAGCACCTTGTGCGAAAAGGAGTGTCTAACGACCGCGAGGTGGAGGTGCTGGCACCTAACTTGCGTGTCGGCGAGCCGGTGGTGATCAGGGGCAATGGGGTTCTGACCAATGGCATGACCGTCGTGGTGAGGAATAAATGATGAACTTTAATGAATGGATTCACCAGCACACCCGCTCGGTGATTTTCGTGATGGTGGTACTGGCCTTGGCGGGCACGCTGGCCGCTTTTATTCTGCCGGTGTCGCTGTTTCCGCGGGCAAGTTGGCCGCGAATTGAGATAACCGTCAACTCCGGCGACCGCACGGCGAAGATCATCGCGGTGCAGGTAACGTATCCGGTGGAAAAGGCCATTCGCGCAATTTTGGGTGTGCAGCGGGTTACGTCGACCACCAGCCGCGGCACCGCGGATATTTACGCTGAATTCGGCTGGGGAAAAAACATGGTTCAATCGCTACTGCTGGTGCAGTCGGCGGTCAACAATGTGTTGCCGTCTCTGCCGGCCGGCACCACCGCCGTGGTCCGACTGCGCAACCCGACGAATTATCAGGTGATCAGCTACAGCCTCACCTCTTCGCGGATATCGCCGTCGCGTTTGCGGCGTATTGCGCGGTACCAGATACGGCCGTTACTGCTGGGGATCAAGGGGGTGGCCAGAGTGGGAGTGGAAGGCGGACAAACCCGGGAATTTCACGTCGTGATAAACCCAGCCGAGCTGGCCGCCCACAAGCTCACCATCAACGACGTCACCCGCGCCGTGGCGGCCAACAATGTCTTCAAAACCGTCGGAAAAATGGAGGATCACGACAAGCTCTATCTCGTGGTGGCGGATTCGCGGTTTCACGATGCGCAACAAATCGGTCGAATTGCGATCACCGCCGTTGGCGGCGGCATCGTGCATCTGCGCGACGTGGCCCACGTGGAGGCATCGTACGCGCCGGTCTGGACACGCGCCACCGCCAACGGCCAACCTGCCGTGCTGGTTAACGTTTACGAGCAACCCAGCGGCAACACCGTCAAAATCATCAGCCAGACCCGCGCCGTGATCGCCCGGATCCAACACAAATTGCCCTCTGGTACCGTGGTTAACCTCTGGTACAACCAAGGCTCCATTCTCACGGAATCGGCGATCAGTGTCCGCGACGCGGTGCTGGTGGGGCTGGTGATGGCCGTGTTGGTGCTGCTGGTATTTTTGCGCAACTGGAAAATTACGATCCTGGCCACCCTGGTGGTTCCCGCCGCCCTGACCACGACGGTGTTGCTGCTGCACTTATTTAACATGAGCTTCAACATTATGACGCTCGGAGGGATGGCCGCGGCCGTCGGTTTGATTATCGACGATGCCATCGTGATGATCGAGCACATTATGCGCCGGGTTGGTGAGAGCGGCGGAACCTATCGCCAGAAGATCATCAGCGCCAGCGGTGAATTCACCCGTCCGCTGGCGGGTTCCTCCGCTTCGACCATCATCATCTTTGCGCCTTTGGCGTTCTGGTCGAGTCTGGTGGGGGAATTTTTCAAGGCGCTGTCGCTGACCATGGCGGCGGCGTTACTGGTGTCATTTCTCCTATCCTGGCTGGTGTTGCCGGTGCTGGCTACGAAAATGCTCAATGAAAGAGACGCCATACCTCATAAGCCGGGCTGGCTGACCCGCACCATTCATTCCAGCTATGAATGGATGATGCGGCATCTGATTTCCCGGCCGGCGCTGGTGCTGTTGTTGATAGTCCCGGTGCTGGCGTTGGGCTATGTGGCCTATCAGCATGTCGGCAGTGGCTTTATGCCGGACATGGATGAGGGCGGGTTTAGCATGTTTTACATCGCGCCATCCGGTGGATCGCTCACGCAAACCGATCAACTGCTTCGCCAGGTGGGGCGAATCCTGCGGACCAACCCTTATGTGGCCACCTATTCGCGCCGCACCGGCATGCAGCTCGGCGGCAGCCTGACCGAGTCGTACAAGGGCGACTATTACGTGCAACTCAAGCCCTTCCCGCGGCCGCCGATTGAGGCGGTCATGGCCAGCATCGCGCGCGATATTCACCACCGGGTGCCGGGCCTTTACGTTGATCCCGAACAGCTCATGCAGGACCAGATTGGTGATCTGACCGCGGTACCGCAGCCGATCCGCGTGGAGATATTTTCCGACCACCAGAGCGTTCTGGACCGCCAGGCCCGCAAAGTGCTCGCGGCCATTGAAACCGTGCCGGGCGTGGCCGATGCCCGCAGTGGCGTGGTGCTGGCCGGCGATTCGCTGTATGTCAAAATCAACTCGGTGGCGGCCGCGATTCACGGCATGACGCCACAACGCGTCGCACGATTCATCCGGGAGTACGTTTACGGCGTGGTGGCCACCACTATTCGGCGCGGGCCGCAGATGATCGGCGTAAGGGTTTGGGCACCGGCCGATGAACGGCGCACCGTCGCGGATCTGCAAAAGCTCCGACTGCGGGCACCAAACGGCCGGCAATTCGCCCTAGGCCAGGTCGCTCAGGTCCAGATCCGCTCTGGTGAGCAGGAAATCGATCACATCAACCTCAAGCGGATGATCGCGGTAACAGCGCGAATTCACGGCCGGGATATGGGATCCACCATGGCCCAGGTAAAAAAAGTCCTGAATCGCCCGGGGCTGTTTCCCAAAGGCGTGTATTACCGGCTTGGCGGACTTTATCATCAGCAACAAATCGCCTTTCGCGGGCTGCTGGTGGTCATGCTCGGCGGCGTGCTGTTGGTGTTTTTGCTGCTGCTGTTTTTGTATGAAAGCTTTGGCGCAGCGCTGGCCATGATGGTTATTCCGCTGCTGACGTTGGCGTGTGTATTCATCGGGCTGTGGCTCACCCACACCCAACTCAATATTTCCTCCATGATGGGCATGACGATGGTAGTGGGCATTGTTACAGAGGTAACTATTTTCTATTATTCGGAGTACCACGAACTGCGGGATCATGAGCACGGCATGCGCCGGCTGATTCAGGCCGGCGTAAACCGGATGCGACCTATCGCCATGACCACCATCGCCGCCATTCTTGCCCTGTCGCCGTTGGCGCTGGTGCTAAGCCCCGGCGCGGCCATGCAACAACCGCTGGCCATTGCCATCATCAGCGGGCTCATGGTGCAAATGCCGCTGACCCTGCTGGTATTGCCGGTCCTGCTGGGATTCCGGCATGAGCATTGATCGCACGCCAGGTGCGGTTTCCCACATTGAGTACGGGAATGACCCGCACATGAAGCAGGGACAGCGCGCCTGATCTGTGATTATGCGCCGCCGCTGTGTCGGGTGTGGCGAAGGGCGGTTCTGGCGCATGCGTGATGTCTGCGGCGGCGTATGCCTATCGCCCGGAGCACCGGCACCGCGCCTCCACATCTTTTTCAGGATGGTTTCACTTCAAGTCGTCGAGGGGCTCTGTGATAATGTCGGCGGACGGCTACTTCTTATATGAACCGCCAAGGCGGATTTTCGGAACGTCTGGCCTCCATGGGACTCCATGGGATGGGAACTCTGGGCAGCCAGGGACGCAACCTCGATCGCGCCGGTTCGCCAAGCGCACCGTTGGCCATGGTGTAAGATGGGATGGCGGTTGTGGTTCGTCGCAAACGACGTTGACCAGACTCATGGCCGTGCGATGGTGGGCTGTTGCCGTTTACCCCAAATGTGACCGCAGCCAGGCGAAAGCAAGCGCCTGCATCCGCGGGTCAAAACAGTGGGGTACGGGGAAAAACCGCCCCACATAATTTTGGGCGGCTGCGGCGCTGCGGTAATGCTGCCGCAGAACCTGATGCGCCGCCCGCATTCCGGAGAGAGGAAACAATTCATCACGCGAAGCATATTGCACCATCAACGGAGAGGGTGCCCGACAGGCGGCTAAGTCCGGCCAGTCGCCCACCCGACTTAGGCCCGGCGGCCAGAACATCCACGTATGGTATTTTACATGCGTATCCACCATCGGCTGGTAGCGGCTCATCATGCCCACAATAACCGTCGCATGAATGTGGTTGCAGGTGGCCTGCAGCAGCGCCGCGCGGCAGCCACCGCCCGAAAGCCCCACACAGCCGATGCGCTGCGCCGCGACATCATCCCGCGAGCGCAGATAGTTTACCGCCACGCGATCTTCATAACTTACCATCGCCGCCAACGTGGTGCCCAGCAGCGTGCAGTACTTTTCCACCACGTGTTCATGTTCGGCGGCGGCCTGGTTGTACGTGCGAATTGCCGCCCGGGTGACGGGAAAGGTTTTCCGGTGGTGCTGGAGGGCCTTGGCACGTATCCACAGAGGCATGGCGGAAAGCGGGAAGCGCCGACTTCCCCAGAGAAACACGTCCGGCACCAGCACCACAAAGCCCTGTTCGGCCAAGGCATTGGCGTAGGCCCGTCCGCCGTAGAACACGCGGCGAAAAGCCTGCAAAAATGGAGCCGGACCGCCCGGGCCATCCGCAATTTTCTCCTTGCCGTAGTATTTGAATCCGCCATGATCATGTAGGGCAACGATCGCCGGCAACCGCCGGCCGGGCGCGTGGCGGGGCCGCAGCAGCCAGGCGCGGGTGCGGGGGCCATAACCCACCGACCAGGAGATCTCTTCACCGATGACGCGGGGCGTTTGCCATTGTGCATCAATCGTGGGAGCCTGGGGTTTTTCATCTCCGATGGAAAAATCCAACACTTGGCGCACGATTCGTCGGGCGGTTGTTCCCGGCGGCAAAGACGGAAAAAGAGCATGGGCGGCTTTTGCGCCGGCCACCCAATCGCTGTATGGGCCGAGATCCTGGTAAAGCATCAAAAACGTCCTTCAAGGTGCCCATGCCGGTGAAGAAAAGTTTTGACCCCTGGCGGGTCGCTTGATCGCACGGGCAAGCCGGGGCAATTGTAACCACTTGGCAAAGTGCATGTAAGGCCGCAAAAAACCCTGGGGCCGGCCTCCGCCTTCCGCCGGCTGCGGCACAATTGACGCTAATTGCCGTCGGTGCCGACGAGGCGGGGATGTTGGCGGCTCAAAGTCGATCGGCGACCCGCTTATCGTATACAATTCCGTCAATGATTAAAATAGAAACGCCCGCTGGCCGCAGCGGGATGGGCTAGATGAACAGGTTTGGAGTCGCCGTTTTTCATTGGGGATCCGCCTGAACGGAACCATCGCTGGCTTCGGCATGCACCAAGAAGATAGCGGAGCGCTCACATTTCCAGGAATCTTCGGGTATTCTAACGGATCGAAAGGAACGCAGGCCATGAAACTTGAATCTCTTAAGCTCAAGAACTTCAAGGCATTCAAAAATGCTGAGCTTAAAAATATTCCACGCATGTGCGTGCTGGTTGGAGCCAACGGCACCGGCAAGTCCACGCTGCTTAGTGTGTTTGGCTTCCTGAAGGATGCCCTTACCGACGATGTGCCCATCGCTCTTACCCGTCTTGGTGGCAGCCGCGGCTTTCAAGAAGTACGCAGCCGCAACGCCTCTGGCCCGATCGAAATTGAATTGAAATTTCGTCAGGAGGAGGGCTCGCCTTTAATAACCTATTCGCTCGCGATTGATGAGGTTGGCGGCAAGCCGTCAGTGGCGCGCGAAGTGCTCAAGTACCGCCGCGGCAGCAGGGGGAAGCCCTGGCATTTTCTGGATTTTGCCAACGGCGAAGGGACCGCTGTCACCAATGAGCCTGAAAGTGTAACGACGGAAAGTGAACTCATCCGCGAAACCCAAACGCTTAAATCGCCCGATACGCTTGCCATCCGGGGTTTGGCGCAGTTCAAAAAGTTTCCGGCCGCGATGGCTTTGGGTGAGCTTATATCCAACTGGCATATCTCCGATTTTCATATCCAGCGGGCCAGGCCCGAGCAGGAGGCCGGCCACGCCGAACATCTCTCCAAGGAAGGAGAAAATTTGGCCTTGGTGACAGAGTTTCTCTACAAGCGTCATCGGGATGTTTTTGATAAGATTATTGATCGCCTCAAACATCGCGTTCCGGGCGTTACTCAAGTGGACGCAAAGACCACCGAAGAAGGGCGGGTTCTATTACGGTTTATGGATGGAGCCTTCACCGACCCTTTTCTCGCTCGCCACGTTTCGGATGGAACCATCAAGATGCTGGCGTACCTCATCATCCTTTACGATCCTAAGCCACATCCTCTGCTGTGCGTCGAGGAGCCCGAAAACCATTTATACCCAACGCTACTGGCGGAGCTAGCCGAGGAGTTCCGGGACTATGCGCGCCGAGGCGGGCAGGTTTTTATCTCAACACATTCTCCGGACTTTCTCAATGCATGCCGGCTTGAAGAGGTTTTCTGGCTGGTAAAGGACCAAGGATATACATTCGTCAAACGTGCCTCCGCCGACCAGCAAATCGTGGATTACGTGAGTGCCGGTGATAAGCTGGGTTACCTTTGGAAGCAGAGCTTTTTCGAAGGGGCAGCCCCGCAATGAGCGAACTGGTCTTTCTGCTGGAAGAGCAATCCGCCCGCGCGATGCTTATGGGCCTTCTGCCACGCCTGTTGCCGGGAAACATCAACGTGCGGTACATCGTTTTCGAGGGCAAGAGTGACCTGGAAGGCCAGATGGTTCGCCGCTTGCGAGGGTACCGATCATCTGGCGCTCGATTCGTAATCCTGCGTGATCAGGATTCGGGCAATTGCAAGGAGGTTAAAGCCTCGCTGGTCGAAAAATGCCAACAGGCCGGGCGAAGCGCACTGGTTCGCATCGCCTGCCACGAGTTGGAAAGTTGGTACCTGGCCGATTTGGCCGCCGTTGGAAAGGGCCTGGACATTCCCAACCTCGCGCAGAAGCAGACCAAGGCGAAGTATCGGCGGCCGGATTCGCTGGCCAACGCCTGCCAAGAGTTGGAAAAGCTCACCCAGGGGTGCTATCAAACTGTCAGTGGTTCGCGCGCAATAGGCCCCCATCTTGACATCGACAGTCGCCGATCTGGAAGCTTCGCGGTGTTTGTTGACGGGATCGGGGAGATCGCGGCTCAGTTGGCAGGGCCAGGTTGAGCAGGTCTATGAGCCCGTCCAAGTAGTCGGCAATAAACGTGGTACGTCCTTTTAACACAAAGACTTACCTATTTTTACAATAAAATACTTAAGTCATTATTCTACATGAAGTTACGACTTTTGCCTGGCATTACTTGGACAGGCTTCCAGGGCAGTAGCGCGGGGCTGTTCGCCCTCCCTCGCCCCATTGTTAGCCCGCCCATTTATTGCGGGGGCGAAAATGGCCCCATTTAGCAGTCGCTTTCGTGGTGAACCGCCAACCGCCAGCGGGGAAATCTCAAAGCTGTGGTGGCGTTGTATTTTCACATCTGTGAATATGTCTTGTGGTCCAACCTCGTCGGCCTGATTTGGTAAAATGATATTAGAGGCCGTGGGTTCCTGGTGCCACTCGTTCGCATCTCGCAACGCGGGCTCGCGAGGCTCGGCCGTGTATTTAAAAAAGGACGTATACATGAACACATGTGGACATACTCAAACCGAACGGAAGACTGCCGATTACCTGGTTCGGCACCTTCCAGAAATTATTAACAAGCACCCCGGCAGTGATGTCTTTTTTGAATCTGACGAGACGGGAGCCATCATCCAGCACACGTATGACGATGCGGTCGCTAAGGATTGGCAGCCGCGCAACGGGCCTTGTACAGTTCCGCAAATTTCAGATTATGTTTTCCTGGAGGATGGAATGAAAGACTTTATGGTCGGAAACGGTCTTCTACCGAAATGGCCAGCGGAGTGGGTGCTCCAGCACCTTAGGAACAAAAAGGGCGGGTAGCCGGTGCGATCGTGGCGTGTGTTTCCATGCTTTGCACATGCCCCATCAGGTCGGTTTGGACAAGACGGAGGAACTCCGGCTGCCGAAACCACCGCCTCTGCAATCTTCACTGCGGCACCACCACACTTATCGAGCGGATCATAAGCCCGTGACCCCCACAAACCAACCCTAACCCACACCGCGCTACACCCGGAGGCAGTTATGCCATGCATATTGTTCCATGGCTCCATCGCCGCGGCGGCGACTTACAGCTCTCTTCCCTGTCGGCAGGCAAAATTCCAAACAAAGCTTCAGCGCCATAAAACACGAATTTATCTTTTCGCGGTCCCTTAGTCATTCCGGCCGCATAGAGGCCATTCCTCCAGAACCTCGACCGCCAGGGGGTAGAGATATTGGAAATCGTATCTCCGCCCCAACTTCGGTTTCCAGTACCGTCCATGCGCGAGCCAATGTCTGAATTTGAAAGCGCTGCGGAGTTCGCTCGCCACGCACTTCCAGTTCGGATAGACCACCTGCCAAACCTCAAGGATATCGTCCAAACGAACCCTTCCGTGTCGGCCCTGAGGGGATTGACGGAAGGCTCTTGATACCTCGTTTTTCTTGCCCCGTTTTCCCTGGCGTCGCTGCAAATAATCGATCCGAAAGGCGGCCTCTAGTGCAGAGAGCACTGCGAAGCAGGAGCGAAGATCGGTCTCTTCCTCTCTTTCAAGCCGCTCCTTGTTTACCTCATCCTGCGAGGATCCCAAAAACCGCCGGTCAAAGCCCGGATTGTCTTTCGAGTAATACAGCCGAAGGGATGCCAGCACGTCATTATGGTACTTAGCGTGATACGCAGCCACGTCGAGTTCGGCGATGGAGTTGCGCAAAAATGCGACACGTTTAGACATCAGCCGCTCTCATAATGACCAGCTTGAGCGACTCCTGCGTGAGGTCGACGTATGCCATCTCTGGAGGAGCAGATGCTACTTTCCAAGCCCATTCAATTTGTCGCTCCGGTGTCGGAGGCGGGGCGAGTTGGCTCCCAATGTTTACCGAGACGCGGATTGACGACCGAGCGCTCCTCGTCCCTTTGTCCACCAAAACAAGGCGGGATGGAACGCCTGGCCCCAAAACATCGACGCGGCCACTGCACCCAATCATCATCGTTCCGACAGGGGTGAATAATACTTCCTGGCGACCGATCGTTAAAGTTAGACGTGGTGCCCTATACGCCCCGATAAGGTGCTCGTTTAGGTCGATTTCAGTATTGCCGAGCCGCATTTGATTGCTATCGACATACGGCTTGAGAAAAGACCCTATCTGCTTGTAAAGGCCAGCCAGACGACCAAGCCACCATGCTCGCCGTTTAGCAGCATCAAAACTCGGCACCGTCGCCTGCTGCCGCTTCACGAATTTCTCAAAGGCGTTGTTCTGCGATGTTTTCGTCATACGACGAACTCCTTGCGTGCCCTGGCTGCGGTTCACAGCCTCTCGGCGGATCAAGCCCACGGAGAATAAGTGTACCAAACAGACAATCCAAGGGCAAATTTCCCAAGTTAATCTTTGCCTAAAGGGTATGGCCATAAATTGTGGCAAGCGCGGGAGCGGTGTGTTTGGCAAAGAACCCCATCCGCCACGTGTGGGCACAATTCCGGCGGCAAAAATGGCGGAATTGGCTCCGGCGCTGATTTTGGGCGGAAGCGGGCCGTTGCCACAAAGGCTGGCCGCACCCTGCCCAAAGTTATGGGAGTCATGCGGCTCGTCCGATCAAGGCCGCCGCACCAGGCTTTAACCCTGCAACATGGCCGACAGGTCGGTTGGCATTACAACTACCATCTGTTCTGGACGAGCTAATGAATACTGAAGCTGCAAATTATCTCGTTGACGTTCCCGAAAGGTTGCTCCCGATTTTTGGCCGGCCAGGGCCGGGTGCGCGTATGTACCGCACGGCAGCCAACGCAGAGCATTGGGCCATCTGGCCCGATGCTCTGGTTAAAGCATGCCCGGATGGCCTGGTTTCGCCAGGCGTGTTTGGCATGTTCGCCAGGGTATCACGCGCGGCCGTCCACAAGGCCATGAAGGAGGGGCGACTGACCGCGTTCATATTTCACGAGGTCGAGGAACGCCGGACCCATTTCGGCACCAAACGACCCCACAGAAAAAATCCCTTTATTTATATCCCGGTGATTGAGTGCATGGGCTGGGGAAAGCAACTGGAACTTCAATATCCGCCGGATCATGAACTGGAACGCAACAACCCGCATTGGTATGGCACAGAAATCGAAGGTGGCCTCAAGGAATTCCGGCGGCGCAAGCCGAAACACTCTGGACGGCGCAACGCAGAATCCGGCACGGCGACCGGCGAAAGCCATGTGCACCGCCATGCAGACCGGAACCGACACCACCCAAAAATCCCTTAATTTGCAAGCCGTTGCTGATACATGCACTAAATTGCATACCCGCCACACTACCCCCAACCGGGGTAGAACAGCCCATAAAATACTTGATAATCAGGGGGATTTCAAAACAGCCGCAGCAAAATCCGCAACAGTTGGACAGAATGCCGATTTGGCCCTGGTCAGCGATCGCTGGCTATCGCGGCCGGAGCCTATCAAATTGGCGATCGAGACGTTGGCCAAGAGTGGCGGCTAGTGTACGTATTTCTGATGCTGGTTCGCCTAAGGCTTGGCCTGTGCCCGTGACGATAACATTTGAAATGCACGGTAACATCTGCTATGTTAACATGCGTTTTAGATGATGCGGAGCCAGGACTGCCCAAAGAACTCCACCAACTCGAACGCTACCTGCACGATACGCTTGGCGTGGCCGTGACCACAACGCCCTGGCGAGGTGGGGAACGCTTGCCGCATTTCCTCAAGGAACTGTACCGCTTTGCCAAGATCGACTTGCTGGGGATGCACGGCCTGCTCGCAGTCGATGCCAACCCCGCCGAACAATCCCCCGCCGCCGTCAGGAAGCACATGGATCTGCTGCGGACGAAGCAGGACGCAGAGGTAATATATGTCCGCGCCCAGGTGACGGCCTACAACCGCAAGCGGCTGATTGAGCAGCAGGTCCCCTTCATCGTGCCGGGCAACCAGATGTACCTGCCCATGCTGGCGATTGAACTGCGGGAACATTTCCGTCGGCTTCGCGCGGTACCGACCACGTTCAGCCCTGCGACACAGGCCGTGGTTATCCACGCACTGCTCCAGGAGGGCGAGCAAGTTTTCATTCCACTGGAGACGGCGCAACGGCTGGAATACTCGGCGATGACGATGACCCGCGCCATTGATGAGTTGGAGGATGCCAACCTGGGCGAGGTTGCGACCCATGGCCGGAGACGTTGCCTGCGTTTCGCCGGAAGCAAACAGGAAATCTGGACCAAGGCGCAGCCGTTTTTGCGCAGCCCCGTGAACACGCGATTGTTCATCCGGCACGACGAAGGCGGGGCTGGTGGCATCCGCGCCGGACTCACGGCGCTGGCCGAATACTCCATGCTTGCCCCGCCGGTATATACCACCTACGCCTTGAGCCGCGAGGATTGGAAATCGCTATGTCAGCGGCACAAGCCCCTTGAAGTACCGGCACAGGACCCGGATGCCAGCGAGATCGAAGTTTGGTGCTATCCACCAGCCCTCTTCGCCGAGCGTGGCATCGTTGATCCGTTGTCGTTGTACTTGTCGCTGAAAACTGACGCCGACGAACGCACACAAGCGGCCCTGGAAGAAATGATGGGGAAACTCCGATGGTAAAGGGACTGGATATCTTCCGCGTGCATTTTCGGAATTTCGCCCACTGTTACGTGCTTATCGGCGGTGCCGCCTGCGACATTGCCATGACCAACGCCGGGCTTCCCTTCCGGGCCACCAAAGACCTCGATATCGTGCTGTGCGTGGAAGCGCTGGACGCCGCGTTCGTCCAAGCGTTCTGGGCGTTTGTGCGGACGGGGCATTACCAGGCACAGGAGAAATCAACCGGCCAGAAACTGTTCTACCGCTTCCACAAGCCCGCCAACGAAAGCTACCCCTTCATGCTGGAGTTGTTTTCGCGGCAGCCGGACGTACTGCATGTAGCCGAAGGCAGCCATCTGACCCCGCTTCCGATGGAAGAAGACGTGTCGAGTCTGTCCGCGATCCTGATGGATACCGACTACTACCGCTTCGTCCAAGCCGGGCGGCAGGAAGTCAATGGCCTTCCGGCCGTGGGCGCAATGCACCTTGTGCCTTTAAAGGCGCGGGCCTGGCTCGACCTGACCCGGCGCCAGATGAACGGCGAGCGGATCGACAGCAAGGTGATCAGGAAACACAAGAACGATATCTTCCGATTATTCCAGATTCTCGATCCCACCATTGACCCTGTAGCTCCCGCTGCTGTCAAGAAGGACCTTCGCGACTTCATTACGCGTATACGCGGCGAGAACGTTGACCTCAAAGCCCTCGGGTTTCGCGGTGGCACGCGCGATAGCGTGTTGGCGGAACTCGCCACGATGTTCCGTCTTGCCTGAGCACTGCCTCAAACTCGCCGCCCGATTCGAGCTCAATTGCTGCTCACTGTTGCCCTGCATAAAAGCGTTTTCTTTGCCTCTTCCACGGCCCAATATGCAAAAGCCCGTCCCGGCACACTTCGATTGGTTTCGCCGGAATCTCGAATTGGGGAACTCCGGCGCGATTATGTAAATACGCAGGAGATGGTTTTTGGCCCCGTCCCGACCTTCGAGCACATACTCTCCGTCCTCGCGGACATTGAATCAGCAATCAACAAACCGTAATTGATGAAATCCCAGGGGCGGCACGATTCGCGCTGACGCCATGCAGGCCGGAACCGACACCACCCAAAAATCCCTTAATTTGCAGGCCGTTGCCTATCAATGCACCAATGTGCATACCCGCCACACTACCCCCAACCGGATTCGAACCGGTGTATGCAGACTGAGAATCTGCTGTCCTGGGCCTCTAGACGATGGGGGCTTGCCAGACAACCGAATCTACGGATACACGCATGGAATGTCAAATCCGGCCGGTGGATGATCGCTGCAACCAAACGCACACGACCAGGTAAGCCTGATCTCCCAGCCCGGTCGCTACTTTGCCATGGGCCGAGAATATATTCTCCACCCCTGCCGCCCCCCCCCAACCGACCGAGCCTCTTTGGCCGAGGAAAACCAACCGCTCCCCCCTGCGGGCCAGAGGAACTGAGAAAAACTTAGGCCTTTTTCTTGGGAGCTGGTGGAATCACCACTTTGTCGATACCGACGAGTTGCACGATGGCAATGTCACCGGCGTCGCCAATGCGCCACTCGGCCGTTTTGAGCACGCGGGTGTAGCCGCCGTTTCTATCGGCGAATTTTGGGGCGATATCCTTGAAGAGTTTTTGCACCACGGTGTCATCCAAAAGCATATCGGTATCTTTAGGGTCGGCCATCAGACGGTCGCGTAGGCGGGCAATCACCAGCCGCCGGGCGGCGAGGGTATTTTTTTTAGCCAGGGTGATCAGCGGTTCGACGAAACGGCGCAATTCTTTGGCTTTGGGCACCGTCGTACGCACTTCGCCGTGCTCGAAGAGCGATTGCGCCAGGTTGCGCAGCATGGCTTTGCGATGAGCGGCGGTGCGCGAAAGGCGGCGGCCGGTGACAAGATGACGCATGATAGTTCCCTTTTTTGTTGTATGGGCTTGGGGTACCAAGGTACCCTGGCCCAGCTTCAATTACCAACAGGTCCGATGGCCGCGGGCCATGGGTGCCGCCGCGTTAGCTTTGCGGCGCGGCCTGCGTAGCAGCCTGAACCGCGGCCTGAGCTTCCGCGGCCGCCGTAGGTGCTGGAGCCTCGGGTACGTTCATGCCCAAGGACAGGCCAAAATCCTGCAACCTGCGTTTTATTTCGCGGAGGCTGGTTTTCCCAAAGCTGCGGACTTTCATCATTTCAATATCGGTCATGCGCACCAAGTCGCCCAGGGTGTGAATTTTCGCCGATTCCAGGCAATTTGCCGCACGTACGGAAAGCTCCAGCGCACTGATGGGTAAAACCAGTTTGGCCACAAGTTCCGCATTGAGCACGGCCGGCGGGCCGTCCGGCTCTTCTCCGGGCGGAGCATCAATTTCGGAACCGAGTTCAAACTGCATGAGCATGGCATTGAGGTGCTTACGCATGATTTTGGCGGCTTCCACCAGAGCTAATTCCGGATTGATGGTGCCGTTGGTCCAAATTTCCAGCAGCAGCCGGTCGTAATTGGTTTTTTGACCGACGCGGGTATCTTCGGTTTTATAACGAACGCGGGTCACCGGCGAATAGATGGAATCCACGGGAATGGAACCCACAATTTGCTCCGCGGGGGTGTTTTCCACGGCGGTAATGAAGCCGCGGCCCTTGCGAATTTCCAGTTCCATATCGAAGACTGTACTCTCCGAGGTCAGGGTGGCCAAAACCAGGTCTTTGTTAAAGACCTTCAGGGAGGCATCGCCCTGCAAGTCGCCGGCTTTCACCACGCCCTTGCCCTGCTTGCGGACGCTAAGGGTTTTAGGGCCATCGGCATCCATGGAGATAACCAGGGTTTTGACATTGAGGATAATGTCCGTGACATCCTCAACGACTCCGGGAATCTGGGCGAATTCGTGATCGGCCCCGGCGATGCGCACGGCAACCGGGGCGGCGCCTTCCAGAGAGCTAAGCAAAATGCGCCGCAGAGAATTTCCGATGGTGGTGCCCAGGCCGCGTTCAAACGGCTCAATAACAAACTTGGCATACGTGTCTGTGGCAATTAAAGGATCCACATCCATTTTAGAGGGCAATTCCAGCCCCCGCCAACGCAATCGCATAATGATGGCCTCCAAAAAAGTTCACTGCGTGATTATCGCCCGACGGGGCATCTTTCACCGCAGGAAGACATTATTACATATCCATTTCAGCTACCAGGCCGCTTTCCACGTCGAGATGCTTACACCCGCCGCTTTTTGGGCGGCCGACACCCATTGTGCGGCAGCGGCGTATTGTCCTGAATCGAGGAAATCTTAAGGCCGCTGTTCTGCAGGGCGGTAATGGCCGATTCACGGCCGTTGCCCGGCCCATTGACATGCACTTCCAGTTCCAACATGCCGAACTTACGGGCCTTGGCGGCGCAATTTTCCGCGGCCCGGGTGGCGGCGAACGGGGTGCTTTTGCGGGCACCCTTAAAGCCCACGGTACCGGCGGAATCCCACGCCAGCGTCTCGCCATTGACATCCGTGATGGTGACCTGGGTGTTGTTATAACTGGCTTTGATGTGGGCGATACCCCGAACCACATTCTTCCGAATTTTTTTTCTGCCTGTTTTGGCCATTCCAATTCCTCAAACACATCCGCCTGAATCAGGTCGGAATTAACTATGGAGTTCCTTTACGCCCTTCTTGCCGGCCACGGTCTTGCGCGGTCCCTTGCGGGTTCGGGCATTCGACCGCGTGCGCTGCCCACGGGTGGGCAGACTCCGCCGATGGCGCGAGCCGCGATAGCTTTGGATATCCTTGAGCCGGGTGATATTCTGCTGCACCTGCCGCCGCAGCCCACCCTCCACCACATAACCGCGGTCGATGATATTGACGATGCGGGCGATCTCATCTTCCGAAAGCTCTTTGGCCCGCTTCTGCGGCTCAATGTTGGCCTCTTTGAGAATTTGCATGGCATTTACCGGCCCAATGCCGTAAATGTAACGCAGGGAAATTCTTACCGGCTTGTTGAGGGGAATATCCACTCCGGAAATACGCGGCATAATAGCTCCTACGGCCTGGAATAAATCAACCCTGACGCTGCTTGTGGCGGGGATCCGCCTTGCACACCACCCGCAACACACCGTTGCGGCGGACCACGACGCAGTGCTCACAGATACGCTTAACGCTGGAACGAACTTTCATTTTGAGGTCTCCACTGCTGTCTGCCTCGCGTACTTAAAACCCGCGGTACTGCTTTGCGGTCAGCCCGCAAGCCAAACCAAAAAGTATACCCTTTATTCCGGCCTTTGCCAAGTGCGGCGGTATGCTGCCCACATTTTCAGTTCCGCATCACGATGCGCCCGCGGGCCAGATCATAGGGAGACATTTCCACAGTTACTTTATCCCCCGGCAAGATCCGGATATAGTTCACTCTCATGCGCCCGGAAATATGGGCCAGAAGTATATGCCCGTTCTCCAGCTTCACGCGAAACATGGCATTGGGCAATGCTTCCGTAACCACAGCTTCCAGTCGTATGGCATCTTCTTTGGGCACACTAGCTTCCTTGTCCGGCACAGGTTCGCCTGGCCTAAAATACCCTCAAGGCAAACCGTAATCCATTATTATGCCCGGTCAGCCGCCCTTTGTCAACACCTCGCTGCCGCCAGCGGTAACGGCAATGGTATGTTCAATGTGGGCCGCGTAAGACCCGTCTTTGGTAACCACCGTCCAGCCGTCATCGAGCACCACCACATCCTTGGCCCCGACGATCACCATCGGCTCGATGGCCAGCGTCATTCCGGCTTGCAGGTAGAAATCGCCGCGGCGCTCAAATTCCGCAGATACAAAATTGGGAATCTTGGGTTCTTCATGCATGGCCTGCCCGATACCGTGGCCCACAAATTCGCGCACGCACGCAAAGCCGGCGTTTTCAACATGCCGCTGCATTTTCCGGGCAATATCGCTCCAGCGAATACCGGGGCGGGCCATGCCAATGGCCAGATCCAAGGTTTCCTGCGTGACGCGGATCAACTCTGCATGGCGCGGTTGCAGGGTGCCTACCCCGACGGTAATGGCCGAATCTCCGCACCAACCGCCCAGCCGAATCCCGCAATCCACGCTTACCACATCCCCCTCTTGAAGCACACGCGACCCGGGAATACCATGCACCACCTCGTCATTGACGCTGATGCACGTATTACCCGGAAACCCGGTGCCCGGCTTATAGGTGGGATAATTCTTGAACAGGCCCGAAGCTCCGGCGGCGGTATAGGTTTGCAGAGCCAGGGCGTCTATTTCCACGGTGCTCACGCCGGGGCGCACCAGTTCCCGGCAGCGCTGCAGCGTCTGGTAGACCACCCTTCCAGCGGCGCGCATCAGATCGATTTCGTGGCGGGATTTTAACGTGATTTTCATAACTTCACTTTTTGATGCAGGCCGGGACCTGATCCACAATTTCAACAATACTTCTTCCGGTCGCCCACCGGAGTTTTGGCCATCGGCGGCGGCAAGTTCATCGCCGACTCCCGGTATTTAGCTGGATGCAAAATGGCGGCGGATTTTATCCAGCACGACCACGGTAACATCATCAACGCTGCCACCGGCGTCAATCGTCTTGAGGAACCCCAACTGGGCATAATAGGCGATCAGCGGGCCGGTGCTGGTTTGATACAACTCAATGCGTTGGCGCACCACCTCCGGGCGGTCGTCTTCCCGAATCAGCAGTTCATGGCCATCGTTGTCACAAATGCCGGCCACCTTTGGCGGCATCGAATCCACATGGTAGACGGAAAGGCACACGGGGCAGATGCGTCGGCCCTCAAAGCGATGGGCCAGCACCTTGGGGTTCACCACAAAATTCAGCACCAGGCCCAGCGGACGTGCGGCCTCCTGGAGCCGATCGGTCAAGGCCCGGGCCTGCGGAACGGTTCGCGGGAAACCATCGAGCACAAACCCGCCGGGAAGCGCCAGAATTTTTTCAAACATCAGTTGAATCATCAGTTCGTCGGGAACCAGCATCCCCTTGTCGATGAAGTCGCGGATCCGCAACCCCAACCGCGTGCCGGCCATTTTTTCCGCCCGAAGAACATCCCCACTGGACAAATGGACGAGATTAAATTCGTGACATATCCGCTGCGCCTGGGTTCCCTTGCCGGCACCAGGCGGCCCCAGCAAAGCAATATTCATAGCACAGACCCTTTTATCTGTTCGCCGAAAATCACCCGCTTAACCCGGGCCGGACGGTCCGCCACCCTGCCCGGGGCGCCGCCGCGTTGAAGACCCGCCGCCGGGATCCATGAATCCATCATAATTGCGCATCACCAGATTGGCCTCTATACGGTTGAGGAAATCCAGCATAACGCTGACCACAATCAACAGGCCGGTGCCGCCCAAAAACTGCGTCACCAGAAAGTTGATATGCATATAACGCGAAACAACCATGGGCACCAGGGCAATAACGGATAGAAACGCCGCGCCACAGTAGGTAATGCGCACCATGACGTTTTCCAGATACTCGGCGGTGCGCCGGCCGGGCCTTAACCCCGGAATAAAGCTGCCGTAGTCGCGCAGTTGATTGGCCATTTCCTTGGGCTGAAACTGCACCGTGTTCCAAAAATACGAGAAGAAGAACACCATCGCTACGTACATCACCACATACAGGTAGGCCCCCGGCTCCAGCGAGGAATAAATGGTGGCAAACACGCCGCTGTTGGCAAAATGCGGGGCCATCCACCCGAGAATAATGGTGGGGAACAACATCAGCGAGCTGGCAAAAATAATGGGCATCACGCCGCCGTGGTTCACCCGCAGCGGCAGATACTGGCTTTGGCCGCCGTACACACGCCGGCCCCGGATATGCTTGGCCTGCTGAATGTTGATGCGCCGCTGCGATAGCTCCAGCAAAATTGCCCCGGCGGTAACACCCAGAAAGGCGGCAATCAGGAACAACATGGTTCCGATACCGTAACTTTGGCCCGATGCTGTGGAAACCTTGAGGCTGGCATGGTGGTAAACCGTGCGGATGGCCGAGGGCATACGCGAAACAATACCGGCCATAATGATCAGGGACACGCCGTTACCGATGCCGAATTCGTCAATCTGTTCGCCCAGCCACATCAAAAACACACTGCCGGCGGTCATGGCGGAAAGCCCCATCGCCCAGAACAAAAACAGGTGGCTGTAGTAGGTATTGGCGTAGAGAAAACCGTGCGGATATTGCGTGGTGGCCCCGGTGAGGTATTTCAGCCAGACCACGGATTGAATCAGACATAAAACGACGGTGGCATAGCGCGTCCATTCATTGATTTTGCGCATCCCCGGCTCGCCTTCTTTTTGCAGCTTTTCCAGCGATGGAATCACGGTTCCCAAAAGCTGAAAAATAATCGAGGCGCTGATGTAAGGCATAATGCCCAGGCCGAAGATCGTGCTGTAGCCTAAGTTTCCACCCGAAAACAAGGTCAGGTAATTGCTGATCTGGCCCAACGGCGAAGAACTGGAACTGGTAACGGCGCTGTGCAACAGGCCGGTATCCACCCCCGGCAACGGCACGTAAAAGCCGATACGGTAGATACACAACATGCCGATGGTAAACGCCAGCTTTTTACGTAGTTCGGAAACCTGGAAAATATTTAACAGCGTTTTGAACAACGCAACCTCACTTATCGCTTGGCCGACTTCTTGACATTCTTGGCCATGGGCCGAAACCGACCGTTTTTGGGATTGACCTTGTCTTTATTGCGATCCAGTTCCAAAAGCTGCATCGTGCCGCCCGCCGCGGTGATTTTCTCGCCCGCCTGCTTACTGAACTTGGCCGCCACCACCGTGAGCTTGCGCTGCAACGGCCCGTCACCCAACACCTTCACCGGATAGCGTTCGTCGCGAATGAGCTTATGGGTGATCAGGGAAGCGGCATTGACCGTCTGGCCATCCTGATAAAAGCGGTCCAGATCTCCGACATTGACCACACTGAACCGCTGGGCAAAATAGTTGTTGTTGAAACCGCGCTTGGGCAGCCGCCGAAACAGTGGCATATTGCCGCCCTCGCTGCCGAAAGCGGGTCCGCCGCCGGCACGCGAATAGCCGCCCTTGGTACCGCGGCCGCTGGTTTTGCCGCGGCCGCTGCTTTCGCCGCGACCCACGCGCATGCGGCGCTTGTGCGCTCCAACGATTTTCGTAATTTCATGAATCATCATGGTATGGTTCTCCGGTAAAAAGCCCTGGGCTTTATTGAGCCTCGCCCACAGTGACCCCTCGCCCCTGCTCAATTTCTTCGCGCGTTCGCAGCGAAACCAGAGCGGAAATCGTGGCCTTGCACAGGTTTTTTTTGTTGGTGGACCCGTAGGCCTTGGTCAACACATCTTTGATCCCCACCAGTTCCAGCAGCGGACGCACAAACCGGCCCGCCTTCACCCCGGTGCCCGGTCTGGCCGGAACCAATTTAATGCGGCTGGCTCCGTAACGGCCCAATACTTCGTGCGGTATCGTGCCGCCGGAAAGCGAAATCCGCAACATCTTCTTGCGGGCATCTTTGGTCGCTTTTTCCACCGCGGCCGGTACCTCTTTGGCCTTGCCGTAGCCAAGGCCAAGGTTGCCGGCCCGGTCCCCGGAGGCCACCAGGGCTTCAAACGAAAAATTCTTTCCGCCCTTCACCACTTTGGCACTGCGAAACACCCCAACGGTGCTCGATTCCATTCCGCGATCTTCTTCAAATTGTCGTTCAGCCATGGCTTTTTCCGCTCTTTAAATAATCCAAACTCTAGTGTTAGTTCCCTTGGCTACAGCCCGCAGGCCGCAGTTAAAATTTCAGCCCACCCTCACGTGCGGCCTCCGCCAGCGCCTTGACGCGACCATGATACCGATAGCCCTGACGATCAAAGGCCACCTCGGTAATAGACTTTTGCTGGGCTTTTTCGGCAATTAACTTGCCCACGGCGGCCGCCGCTTTTACGCTGCCGCCATGTTTAAATCCGCTGCGCAGGGCTTGGTCCTGGCTGCCCGCGGCCACCAGCGTGCGGCCCAACGTGTCGTCAATGATCTGCACGTAAATGTTCTTCCCGCTGCGAAATACCGATAAGCGGGGACGCGCGGTGCTTCCGCGGACTACCGCCCGTACACGCGCCTTGCGTTTCACCAGCCGCCGAGTCTTTAACTTTTGTACGTTGCTCATGGAACAATCCTGCAATTAAACGTCTTCATCCAGGCACCACCCGCCCTGGCCACCGGTAGCGTATCCGCCGCCGACCACAGCACGGTTACTTGGCACCAGCACCGGCAAACTGCTTGCCCGCCTTGCGCTTGATCACCTCACCGACATAACGGATGCCTTTGCCCTTGTACGGCTCGGGCTTGCGGGTCCGACGGATTTCCGCGGCAAAATGCCCCACCATCTGTTTGTCCGCGCCGCTGAGGCTCAACCGGGTGCCCTGCCCCTCAATTTTCACCGCCACGCCTTCCGGCACCGGCAGCTTCAACTGGTTGGCCAAACCAACCGACAGCACCACGGTTTTGCCCGATAACTCCGCCTTGTAACCAACGCCTTCAATTTCCAGTCCCACCGTGTAACCATCGGTCACGCCTTTGACCATGTTAAAGATCAAGGCCCGCGTAAGACCATGCACGCTGCGGCTGATTTTTTCGTCATCCACCCGCTCCACCAGCACGCTGCCACCCTGACCCTGCGCGGTAAAGTTGACCTTCACGTTGGGGTGATGCTCCAGCGACAACTTGCCCTTGGGGCCTTCCACCTGAATGCGGCGGCCCTGGATGGCCACCTTCACGTTGGCCGGAACGGTAACCGGTTTTTTCCCAATTCGGCTCATGATAACCTCAATTCCTGTTTTGGACGGGCCAGTGGCCCGCACCAGTGCGGCAACAATAACTTCTCGCCGCCGATTTCATACCCTCAACGGCCGACACTGCCGGACATTCCGGGTCAGCTTACCGTAGCCAGAAGCTCTCCACCAATATTTTGCTGCCGGGCCTGCCGATCACTTAACACCCCGCGACTGGTGGACAGCACCGAAATACCCATGCCATTAATAACCCGCGGAAATTCACCCACACCCCGATACACCCGACATCCCGGCTTGCTGATCCGGCTGATTTCCCGAATGATGGCCTCGCCGCCCGGGCTGTACCGAATCGTCAGGCGAATCAGCCCCTGATGCGTACCATCTTCGAGAATGGCGAAATCGTGAATATAGCCTTCCTCTTTGAGTACGCGGGCGATGCCTTCGCATATCCGGGAATTTTTTACATCCACAGTTTTATGCTTGGCTGCGGAAGCGTTCCGCAATCGGGTCAGCATATCGGCTATTGTGTCGCTCATGAGTTCCTCTTTAGCAGTATCCTGTCGTTGGGCCTGATGGCCTACACCTTAATTACCAGGAGGCCTTGCGTAAACCTGGAATCTTACCTTCCGCCGCCAGTTGACGCAGCATAATCCGCGAAATCTTAAACTTGCGATAATACCCACGCCGCCGCCCGGTGAGTTCACAGCGACGGGACGTGCGGGTAGCGCTGGAATCGCGCGGCAATTTCGCCAAAGCCACGTAGTTGCGCTCCTTTTTCAGCGTCCGGCGCTGCTCGGCATACTTGGCCACCAGTTCCAGACGATTCTTGTAGCGATTTTTCCATGCGGTTGTTGCCATTGTTGTTAATCCATCCTAAATCACAAGTTATCTTGCATCGCGTGAGGCAATCTAGCCGGCTTTGCGGGCCGGCGACGGTTCATCCCGACGAAACGGCATTCCCATCTGGGCCAGCAGCGCCCGGCCAAACTCATCATTTCCGGCGGTGGTGACAATGGTAATGCCCATACCCTGGTGGTAATTGGTAACATCGCCATGCACTTCCGGAAACACCGTTTGCTCTGTCAAGCCCAGATTGTAATTGCCACGACCATCAAAGGCCTTGGGCGAAAGGCCGCGGAAATCCTTCACCCGGGGAATGGCCAAGGTGATCAAGCGGTCCAGGAATTCCCACATTCGGGCCCCGCGCAGCGTTACTTTGGCCCCTATCTCCATCCCCTCCCGCAGCTTGAAGTTCGATACGCTTTTTTTGGCTTGGCACACCACGGCCTTCTGGCCGGTAATGGCGGTTAATTCCTTCACCGCAGCTTCCAACCGCGGCTTTTCGGTAATGGCCTTGCCCAAGCCCATGCTTACCACCACTTTGGTGATGCGGGGCGCAGCGAGGCGATTTTTGATTTTCAGCTCGGCCATCAAAGCCGGCAGAATCTGGTCCTGATAGCGCTTATAGAGCCGCGGAACATAACCTTGCGGAAACGGTTGGGCCGGCGTTTTTTCGTCGTCCGATTCTTTACTGCCACCGCGGCCCTCACCCGATCCGGACTTTTGAGCCTTGGCGGCGGCGGCATGTTCGGCCTGCTTGGCCGCCTTGGCCGCCTTTTGGGCTTCGATTTCCTCGGGGGTTCGGACCGCCTTGGGTTTCTTTTCTTTTTCCTCTTTGGCCATGTTCATTTCACCTTTTCAGCGCCGCAATACGCCTGCACCGGCGATGGCGACGGGTACCTTTATTGTTCCTATCCAGCACGCGAAACCACACCCAGATCGGTTTTGCTCTTGACGGCCACGCGGCGCTTCACCCCATTTTCCACGGCAAACTTCACCCGGGTGCCCTTGCCGGTGCTGGGATCCACCGGTTGAACCTTGCTGATGTGCATGGAAGCGGGCTTTTGTATGCGCCCCCCCTTGCGGTTTTTTTCCGTGGGACGGATATGTTTCCATACCATATTCACCCCTTCCACAATCACCCGCTGGGTTTCCGGAAACACCTGCAAAACCTTGCCCGTTTTTCCGCGCGAATTGCCGGTACGGATATACACCAGATCATCTTTTTTAATTCGTGCCGCCATGTTGAAACACCTCATTTTCCCCGGCATGGGCGGGGCCTTACACTTACACCACTTCGCTGGCCAAGGATACTATCTTCATGAAATTCTTGTCACGAAGCTCGCGGGCCACCGCTCCAAATATGCGCGTGCCGCGCGGATTGGAATCGTTATCGACCAGCACCGCCGCATTGCGATCAAAGCGGACATAACTGCCGTCCGATCGGCGAATCGGCTGACTGGTCCGCACGATCACCGCCTTGGCCACCTCGCCCTGCTTCACATCGCCATTGGGCATGGCCTTTTTCACGGCCACCACAATTAAATCTCCGACATTGGCCGTGCGCCGGGTAAACTTGCCCCGCGCCGTCGATCCACCCAATACTTTAATGCACATCACCTGACGGGCACCGGTGTTGTCGGCCACATCGAGTCTGGTTTGTTGTTGTATCATCTTCGCACCCGAAGCCTTCTAAAATCCTGCGTTACCAACCGGCCCTAGCGCACCACGCGGGGCCTTTGTCCCGGCACCACTGGTCACTGGCCTTGTTCCCCACCAGCGGCCGGCGTCTCGGCCGGTGCCGCTTTTTTGCGCTCAAACAACTGCGACGCCTCGCCCTGAATCGCCGAGAGATCCAGTTGCGGACCCCGGCTGACAATCCGCACCAGCCGATACGATTTCATCTTGCTGATCGGCCGACACTGCATCACTTCCACATGATCGCCCAGGTGGCTTTCATTATTTTCGTCATGCACATGCAGCACCGTCTGGCGCTTCACGTACTTATTGTACTTGGCATGCCGGGCCAGATATTCAAAGACCACCTTGCGGGTCTTGGACACCTTATCGCCGGTTACCACGCCAATAATCCTCGGCCGTAGCCTGCGGGTTTCCTGGGTATTGATGGTTGCACTGGTCATAAACGTTCCTGCTGTATCATTGGGTCCAACATTCAACTCTTGGGCTGCGCGGCGGCCTTGGCCCTGGCCCGCTGACGCAGCAGCGTCAGCACACGGGCGATATCCTTTTTGTCCTTGCCGAACTGCGACAAATCCTTAACTTTATCCGTGGCCACCTGCACCCGCAAGTCGTAAAGATGGCGGCGCAGCTCCTGTTCGCGTTTTTTAAGCTCTTCGTCGTCCAGCTTGGCAATATCTTTCAAACTCATAAATTCCCTTTGTCGTCCTTACCCGGGACCAACGATCCACCCCACGGCCGAACCGCGGCGTCACATCGTATGCCGCCGGTGTACAAACCGGCAACGCACCGGCATTTTGCAGGCCACGCGGGAAAACGCCCGCTTGGCCACCGTCTCATCCACACCGGCGATTTCAAACAAAATCGTGCCGGGTTTAACTTCCGCCGCCCAGTATTCCGGTTCCCCCTTGCCCGTACCCATACGGGTTTCCAGCGGCTTGGCGGAAAAACTCTTGTGCGGAAAAATCCGAATATAAACCCGGCCTTCGCGGGCCAGATAGTGGCTGCACGCCATGCGGCCCGCCTCGATCTGCCGCCCCGTAATCCGCCCAGGCTCCAGCGACTGCAGGGCGTATTCGCCAAAGCTCACGCGATTGCCCCGCGTGGCATTGCCTTTGATAATTCCGCGCTGCTGTTTGCGCCATTTTACTCGAGCCGGCATCATGGCCATCGTTTATTCTCCAATTTCCGTCTGCACCCGGCCATATCCGCCGCCGCAGCTTTCACCCTTATCAGCGCCGACGGGGACGACGCGGGGCCTGCCCAGCGCCGGCGGCCTCTGCGGCGGCATCCAAATCGGCGTACATACCACGGTACACCCACACCTTAATTCCAATCACTCCATACGGCGTTTCACAATGGACCAAACCATAAGAGATATTCGCCTGAAGCGTATGAAGCGGAATGCTGCCCACAATCTGCTTTTCCGTGCGGGCAATTTCGGCCCCGCCAATCCGCCCCGCAATCTGAATCTTGATCCCCTTGGCCCCGGCGTTCATGGCCGCTTCCGCCTTCTGTTTCATCACCCGCCGGAACGAGCCACGCTTTTTAAGCTGCTCGGCAATGCCCTCCGCCACCAAACGGCCATCCAGATCCGGGTTGCCTATTTCCGCAATCTCCACCTTCACTTTGCGCTGCGTCAGGTTTTCCAGTTCTTCCTTAAGTTTGTCCACCTCCGCGCCTTTGGGGCCAATCACAACGCCCGGACGAGCCGTGTGCACCACCACCTTAAGCTCTTCGCGGGTTCGCTCAATTTCCACCCGTGCCACGGCGGCATAGGGCGGCTTGCGATTGAGTTTGTTATCAATAAACGCGCGAATCTTTTCGTCCTCGACCAGCAATTCACCAAAGAGCTTTTTGGGAGCGACCCAGCGGCTGATCCAGCCTTCCGTGATGCCGGTGCGAAAACTGGTGGGATTAACTTTTTGGCCCATGTTGTCCTCTATACCTTATAGGGTTTCAAACCGACATCCGCCGGCTAAAACCTGCCTTACACGTTTGCCTTATCCGTTACCGTCCGGCCCGCGGACACGGTGGTAATGGCCACGGCGGCCCCCGCAGCCGGGGCATTTCGCCGGGCATTGCCCCGTTTCTGACGCTCCATCTTCAAAGCCTTTTTAGCCGCCAACCGACGCTCCGCCCCTTCATCCACCGCTACGGTAATGTGGCAGGTACGCTTGAAAATGGCATAGCTTTTACCCCGGTCCTTCGGCTGCATACGCTTCACAATCGGACCGGCGTCACAAAAGGAACCCGCCACGTACAAGTCTTCCACATCCGCTTCTTTTTCGTCGGCGTTGGCCACGGCGCTTTTGAGCACCTTGCCCACCATCACGGCACCGCGCTGTTTGGAAAACTTCAACAGGTCCATCGCTTCCGCGACGGTTTTCCCGCGGATTAAATCCGTAAGCAGCCGGGCTTTCCGCGGCGATATTTTTGCAAATCGCCATTTCGAAACGTATGCCATAATGACCTCTTTTTGACTATCAGCGTCCGACGGCGGTACCAACAAAAAAACCTTCACCGTCGGCGGCACTGTGCCATTTATTCTTCTTCCTTCTTGGCCATGGTGTGACCCTTAAACACGCGGGTCGGGGCGAATTCCCCGAGTTTGTGGCCCACCATATCTTCCGTAACAAACACCCGCACATGCAGTTTGCCGTTGTGAACCATAAACGTATGGCCCACAAAATCCGGCACAATCGTGCTGGCGCGCGACCACGTTTTAATGGGATCCTTCGACCGCTGCTCGTTAAGCCGATTCACCTTTTCTAAAAGGTGATACGCCACGAACGGCCCTTTTTTTGAACTTCGACTCATGCCAACCTCGGCTTTTACCTGGTGCTCAACAACAAGACACCATTGTTCCATACCACCAGTCTTCAGACCGGTCGATTCCAACCTCTGCGCCCATTCCCCGCCGACGCTTACCGTCGCCGTAACACCGATTCTCCATACCGCACCGTCATGCGCCGACGAATGATCTTGCTGGAGGTGTTTTTCCGCGGATTGCGGGTTTTGCCGCCCTTGGCCGGAACACCCCATTTGCTTACCGGGTGCCGCCCGCCGCCGGATCGCCCCTCGCCGCCGCCCAGGGGATGGCTCACCGGGTTCTGCGCCACGCCGCGCACCGTGGGACGAATACCTCGATGCCGCATCCGCCCGGCCTTGCCCCAGCGGATATTGATCCAATCGGTATTGCCGATTTGACCGATCGTAGCCCGACACTTGCAGTTGATCTGCCGGACTTCGCCCGATGGCAACTGAATGGTCGCATAACCGGCATCGCGGCCAATGAGCCGGGCCGCGGCACCGGCGCTGCGGACAATTTTACCCCCCTGTCCGGGGTTGGATTCAATGTTGTGTATTTCCATGCCCACCGGAATAATGTCCAGCGGCATGGCATTACCAATGGTTTTTTCAATATCAGGATTCGCTCCACTCTCCACCACCGCGCCAACTTGCAGCGTGTTGGGTGCCAGAATATAGCGCTTTTCGCCATCTTCATACTTGAGCAAAGCAATGAAGCAGGACCGGTTGGGATCATATTCGATGGAATCCACGGTGGCCTTGACGCCGTCTTTGTTGCGACGGAAATCCACCTTGCGATAAAGCTGTTTGTGGCCGCCGCCAATATGCCGACACGTAATCCAGCCGGTGTGATTACGGCCGCCGGTCTTTTTCTTCGGCGTGGTGAGCGATTTTTCCGGTTCCCCGCGCGTCAACTCCGCAAACGCATTGACCGAACTGAACCGCCGCCCCGCCGAGGTTGGATTGTATTGTTTAATGCCCATGTTTCGCTCGCTTTTTCGCTACGCCTTAATACAGTTCAATTTTGTCGTCCACATGCACCTGCACCACCGCCTTTTTCCAGGGCGAAGTGGTTTTGTGGCCGGTTCTGGTTCGCATCGGCTTGCCCGGCACCACAATGGTGCGAACCTCACCGACCCGAACATGGTAGAGCTCTTCAATGGCTTTTTTTATTTCCGGCTTGTGGGCGCGAAAATCCACTTCAAAGCTGTACAAATTGCGGTTGGTACCCAGAAATACACTTTTCTCGGATACCAGCGGCCGTTTGATGATTTGCGTTTTATCCAGATCCATAGGTATTTAGTCCTGATATTCACGCGGCCTGCCGCCGCGGTCATCGAAATCCATCTGTCCTTTAGGTTTGCGTCCGTGGCCGGGAGGGCTTAGCCGTTTTCAGCACACCTTCCAGCGCCGCTTTGGTCATCAGCAGCGTGCGCGAGCCAAGAATGTCAAAAGCGTTGATTTCCGCGGCCGGCTTGATTTTGGCATGTTCAATGTTGCGCGCGGATAAAAATAAATTGCGGTCCAGCGCATCCGTGGCAATCAGCACGCTGCGGTCGAGCTTGAGGGCTTTAAGCACCCCCGCCATTTCTTTGGTTTTCGGGGCTGCCAGGGTAAAACTATCGAGTAATTTAAGACTGCTGCTTTGAATTTTGGCGAGAATGGCGTTGTTACGGGCAAGGCGACGTTGCTTGGCGGGCATATCCTGGCGGAAGTCCCGCGGGCGTTTGGCAAACGCCATGCCGCCGCCCTTCATCACATTGGTGCGGATATTACCGCGCCGGGCGTTGCCCGTGTGCTTCTGGGCGTAGAGCTTTTTCGTGGAACCTTCCACATCGCCCCGCCCTTTGGTCTGCACGGTGCCCTGACGCTTGTTGGCGTGGTACATCACCACCGCCTGTTTCAACAGCGCCGGGCGAACGGTGCCGCCAAGCAGGGCTTCATCGACGGAGAAATTCCCCACCTGCTCACCTTTTTGACTGTAGATCGGTATTTCAATCATAATTTACTTTCCAAGGTTTCACCCGCTCCACGCGGGCGGGCCTGTTCTTTATTGTTTCCCGGCCGCAGCGCACCGCCGGGCTTTATGCCTTGACCTCCGCGGCCACCGGCATAATGGTCTTGGCCTGCCTTACAAACACCACCCCGCCGTTGGCTCCCGGAACCGTACCGCGAATCAACAGCAGGTGCTTTTCCTTATCGACGCCAACCAATGCTAAATTGCGTGTGGTCACCTGTTCCACGCCCAGATGGCCGGCCATTTTCTTACCCTTTTTAATGCCTCGGCCATGACCACGGGTACCCTGACCACCGCCGATGGACCCCGGCGAACGATGTTTGCGTTCCGTGCCGTGCGACCCCGGCTGCCCGCCGAAGTTCCACCGCTTCATCACCCCCTGAAAGCCCTTGCCCTTGCTGGTGCCTACCACATCCACCCATTTGATGGCGTCAAAAATTGACACATCCACCGTGGCCCCGGCCAGCACCGTCGGCTTGACTTGCAGGCGAATTTCCCGAAAAAAACGCTTCGGAGAGGTCTGACCGGTCTTGCGGCAATGACCCACCAGCGGCTTGGTGCTCCGCCGCTCTTTGATATCTTCAAAGCCCAGTTGAACGGCATTGTAGCCGTCCTTCCCGTCCTCGGTTTTTACCTGGGTAACCACGCACGGCCCGGCCTGTACAACCGTTACCGGAACCACGGTCCCGGCCGAATCGTAGATGCGGGTCATACCGATTTTGCGGCCAAGAATTGCGGCCAATAGATTTCCATTACCATTTTCGCTCATGGCATACCTCTACCGTTGTGGGGCTCGTTTGGGAACCCGTTTCCGCAAGCGTTTGCGGTGTCAGGTTCTCCCGGATATCCCGTCCGACCGCATGAAGCCGGCATTGGGCCAGGCTTCATCTAGTCGGCTTGATCGAGGCGGGATCTGCAAGATTCGACCACATAAGCCGAGATCTTTTTGCGACCCGCCCGGGATCACACAGGTGGCTCCCAGCAGCGGAAAACCAACCGTTCATGCCTCGTAAGGGGACAACAACGCCCCACTTACGCCTTTATTTTCACGAACACACCCGCCGGAACCACCAGGCGATTGAGCGCCTCAATTGTCCGCGGTGTGGGTTCGAGAATATCTATAATCCGCTTATGGGTGCGGATTTCAAACTGTTCCCGGCTCTTTTTATCAATGTGCGGCGAGCGCAGAACAGTAAAACGTTCCACTCGAGTGGGAATGGGAATAGGCCCCAGCACCTTGGCTGACGTGCGCTTGGCATGATCGACAATTTCCTTGGCCGATATGTCCAGCGCCCGATGATCGTAGGCTTCCAGCCGGATGCGAATGCGTTCGTGATGCGGAGCCGTTACCATGTCCTGTTTATCCAATTCGTCTACAACATTTCTAAGCGACGAGGCGTTTTTCACCGCGTCGCACCGGCCCGCCAAAGTAACCTCCGCCAGGCCAGAACAGAAAGTATACCGAAACCCGCAACGCTGTCAACTCCACTGCGCCACCCATCAACTTTCTTTCAGGGTTTTCATCAATCCGGGGCTTGGCCGGCGGAAGTGTTGGCAGGCTCGTAGCGTTTAACCTCACTGGGAAACCGGGAACTTGGCCACCCGGTCACGCACATTCTTATCGCCGGTGGCGGGAAGCCGGCTTAAGGCCTGGCGGTACCAATATACCGCCCGTAATTGGATATTGATTTTCATCAGGCCGTGATAGCCGCGGGCCAGCGTCCACCACTGGTTTCCCAAGATGATTTGACGTTGGGGGTGATGGGGATCGGAGAGATCCGCTTGAGCGGCCCTGCGTACGCCGACCACGGCACTATGGCGCAGGTACCGTAAGCCGGTGGTCCAGTGGCCGCCCAGGAAGCAGGTGTATTCTCCCACCACCTGATTGGCTGCGGGGTCGCCGGGTTTTTTGGCAAGGACGGTCATGGCGGTGAGAACGCGTCGGTGCATCATCCGGGTTTGCAGCAGCAGCGACTTAAACCCTTCGGAGAGCCGGTGCAACCGCGGATCGCCAATGCGCTGCACCGCCCGACGGGCTGCGGTCATAAACGCGATGGCCTGGCGGTAGTGGTCTGCCCCAACCAAGCGGCTGAAATCGGCTTGGACATTCCCGAGAGCCTGGCGATAAATGACCACCGCGTGCAGGCGCACCAGCGGGGCCAACGCCCGGACATGGTGGGTTTTCGGCAGGTTCCACCATAGATCGCCCAGTTGGACTTCATCTATGGCGTTGGGCGCTTGGAGAGCGATTAATCGGGCTATTTCGGCCAGCGCGTGAAAGCCGGAACTTTTAGCTGCGGCCTTGGCCAGCGTGGCGGCATGAGGCTGGTGGGACATCACCCAATCGTAAATGGCAACGCGACCCAATGTTTCCACGTTATGCGGGTGTTGTTGCAGCAAGGCCTGATCGGCCAGATGCTGCTTGTACGCGGCCTGGAGCATCACCAGTTGCCGCGATCGCGGCGGTATGACCTGCAAATACCAGGCATTTTGCACCGTCCGGGCGCAGCGAAATGATACCGCCAGGAGCGCTCTTGCCGAGGTAAAAGCATGGGCCGCAATAGCCTCGCGTCCCCATCGGTAGGAGCATTTCATGAGAAATTGACACGACCAGCGATCCTGCAGGTTCGGCAGTGCCAACCGCGTAGCCTTGGCCAAGAGCTTCCATCGATTCACTTTGTAATTTCGACAAAGGGCCTGCGCCGGGGCCGGAATCATGGTGGGAACACTTTTGCGGGCGGCGAGCTGCCAACACAAGGTCAGGGCCACATAGGCTCTGGCGGCATGTTGGTGGTTGGAGTTGACATATTTATTGAAAAGATAATTCATAAATTCAAAGGTGTGGTTGCTATCCAGCCGCCCGTATTTAAGCCGAAAAAGACGTGAAAAGTACCGACGGGCTGCGGCTTGGGCGCTGGCCGATGGAATGGGCGCGGGGTTCACCGGAGTCCACGGAGTGAACTCTTGAGGTGGGGGTTGGGCCGGTGGCGCGCAGGCCACCCAAGGGCTGGGCAGAAAAACCGCCACAAGGAAAACCGCCAACAGGCTTGCGAGTGTCTTACCCACGGGTGCTCCAAAGCGGTCAATAGTGCTCCATGGCCCACCGTCGCACCTTGATTTGAGAAGTCAGCGGACCAAACAACACTGACTTTGGTTTTATACCACGCCCGGAGAACGACGACAAACGTTTATCGTGTCGAGTGGCGGGACAAAATCATATAGGCGGGTTGATAACATAGCCGATGCTGTGGCGGCCAGTTGGGCTCGGGGGCGTGCAGGGGCCGCGGTTTGGTCCGTTGATGTTCAGTTCACAAGTGGAAAGAAGCGCGGCGATGGTTCTTAATCTGGTGGTCCACCACGAATGGTGATACTTGGAACTCGGCGGCGATGTCGGCAATTTGGTCTTCGGTTACTTCGTCAAAAGCAATTCGGGATTTGATGGCTTGGGCTGGAACGAGGAACTCGGCCGCAAAAGCCCTTTCCTGCTGCTGCCGCAGCGTTATCGCCGAGGTCAGCAGCGACAGACACGAATTGGCCCCGTACAGCCAACCCAACATGGATCGGGCAGCTAAAAAACGCAAGGATTCCGGCCGTTCTTTATTGCTGTAACACGTAATTGCATCCACCTCCAAGCCGATCAGACCGTCAATGGTGGAACTCGGTGCCGAGGCTCTAACCTGCCGCCACCCGAATTTAGAAAGATCTGGCTGACCGAGTGGGGCGATGCCAAGCTCACGTCGCGCGTGCTGGGCCAGAATGTAACCTTCTTCCCAAGGCGATACAACGTGCGTTATCAAAGGACGTTGCAACCGGCCGACGAACTGAGATGGCTTGCGGACGTTCGGGCCCAAGCGATCGATCCCCTGTTGGATCCACGTTGCCAACTGCGGCAAATTATCCATGTTAGCAGCCGTGAATGCGTCCGCACGGACGCCTTCGGGAATCTGCCGCCAAATATCCATCATTGCCGCGGCATCCTGTTGACGAAGCGCGTAGGGATCCAAACCAAGGTAGGCAGCCGCCCGGCAAAATTCCGCCTCGTCTTCGTCGGAGTTCTCAATGGCCTGCCAATTCTCCAGCAAGATGGGGGTCTTTACTCCGGTCTCGGCCAACCGATCAAGAACAGCGCGAACCAACGCACTGGCTTCCCCTTTGATATCATCCTTGGGCACGTCAGCCCCGCCTGATTCAAGGAACTCAACGTTGTGAAATGCGCCCGCATAAGCAGTCCAACGCAGGTTGGCTGTGTCCCCTTCCGAATATATCGCCAACTGGGGAAGGGGAAAGCCCTCCTGCGCTGCGGAAAAACAATGCAGCGTTTCCTGATCGAGATCAGAAGCCTTTTTCCCCGGCGTTTTCACCTCGTAGAACAGTCGCCACCAGTTGAATACCAACCATTCGGCAAGCGGATAGAGCGGAACTCTGATGTATTCCCGCGTGGTGCGCGCCCGCGTATCCAGCACTCGGGTGATCGGGTGCCCGCCGACGGTAATTTTGAATTCCGCGAACGTAGCGTTTATCTCGGCGGCATCGTGTTGACCAAAATCCAGCCAATTGAATTCCATGTTAAATTTAGTCATTGAAGCCCCCGCACCAGTTCGTTCTCGCTCAATGGATAGCCCTTGTACTGGCCTTGGCCTAGATGCCGAGCCTCAAAAACAACCGTGGATTCACGATGCCACACGTAGCGCGGGAAGGTGCCGTCCCACAAGTTACCGAAGTTTTTACTAAGTATCGCACCAACCAGCCATTGCTGGAGTCGCGACTGGTCGCGGGCGAGGTAGCGCGGACAGATGCTTGCGTCAGGTCGTGGCCGCGGCGGTATTCCTGCAAAACTGGGCAAATCCTTATGGTTGACACTGCCGACATAACGCACCTGTGCCGCGATCTCGGCAATGTCAATTCCATCGGGCAGGGTTCCAATCTCCCGGTGCTTGGCGTTTGTACGACTGAATCTCGGCGGTTTCATATGCTTTCCATTTTATCACCTGGCCTTCGGGTTGGCCAGTAGGTACCAGGGGCGGCGATATCCAACATCTGTCGCCTAAGCACGGAATTGTGGGCCTCAAATGGAAGCCCATCCGCGGCGCAAAGCCTGGCTCGGTCAAAGGAGATCTCGCGTTGGATCGACGGCGGCCGGACAAGGCCAGCCGGATGAAGATATCCGTCGTTTTTCCTTCCGGAGGCATTGCGGGGGATCCTTCATTTGGCCCAATCCCGAAGACGTTCGGAATTTGGCCGTGGCACAACGGGCTTCCGCCATACCAAAAGCCGCACGCAGTGCCCTCCTTCAACTCGCCCCCATTTTTCGTCAAATTTTTCGGATTCTCGTCCACCCCATGCGAGTAGCATTCCTTACCTTCAGGCGCACAGGTTATGGTGCGGTTGGAGCGGGCCAAGGGCCGGAGGCAACTGACGGCGAGGTTGATTGCTGGCCACCAGCCCGCGCTGCCGGCGTTTCCGCCAGCATGGCTTGCAGCATTTTCAGAGCTTCCCAGGCCTGCATCGGCGACATACGATTGAGATCCAGGGCCGCCAGGTGACTTAAAGCCTGCGCCGACGGCGTTTCAAACAAGTCGATCTGACTGCTCACCGCGGTGGCGGCAGCCCGCGGCCGGGCTTTGCCCACACGTACTTCCAGTTGTTCCATGAGCTTTTTAGCCCGGACAATCACGCTGCGTGGCACGCCCGCCAATCGGGCCACCTGCACCCCATACGAACGATCCGCATGGCCGGCCACAATTCGGTGCATGAAAACAATCTGATCCTCCCATTCCCGCACCAGCACACTGAAATTGCGCACCGCCGAGGTGCTTTCCGGCAGTTCGGTGAGTTCATGATAGTGCGTGGCAAACAAGGTTCGGCAACGTACCGAGTCCGAGAGATATTCGGTGATGGCCCAGGCCAACGCCAAACCATCCAGGGTGCTGGTGCCACGACCAATTTCATCTAAAATCACCAGCGAATCGGCCGACGCATGGTGCAAAATGTTGGCCGTCTCGGTCATTTCCACCATAAACGTGGATTGCCCGCCCGCCAGGTCATCCGAGGCTCCCACCCGGGTAAAAATCCGATCCACCAGCCCCACCACCGCCTCAGCGGCCGGCAGATAAAACCCCGCCTGCGCCATCAGCACCAGCAGGGCCGTCTGACGAATATACGTGGACTTGCCGGCCATGTTGGGACCGGTGAGCAAATGCAGCGTGGCCTGCTCCGGCTCGAAGGAGACATCGTTGGGTACAAACTTTTCACCCAAAACCTGCTCCAGCACCGGATGGCGGGCCTCCACCAGATGCAATTCGCGTTCCAGCGTCAGCTTGGGCCGGCAATAATGCCTGGCCCGGGCCAGATGGGCAATGGAACCCAGCACATCCAAACCGGCCAAGGCCGCCGCCACCGCCTTGAGCGGCTCCGCCTGGCCAGCCAGCTCTTCGCGGAGATTTTCAAAAAGTTCCTGTTCCAAGAGGCGCGAACGCTCCTGGGCTTGCAGCACATCCGTTTCAAACTTTTGCAGCTCCGGCGTAACATAGCGCTCCGCGTTTTTTACCGTTTGCCGCCGCGAAAATTCCGGCGGTATGCGGTCGCGGTGGGCGTGGGTCACCTCAATGTAGTACCCGAATACCTTGTTGTACCCCACCTTGAGCGAACTGATGCCGGTGCTTTTCACCAGGCCGGCCTGATAATCCGCCAGCCAGTTGCGTGAATCATGGGCCAGGCTGCGCAGCCGGTCCAGTTCCGCGTTAAAGCCCTCGCGGATCACGCCGCCATCACGCAAATGCCCGGGCGGTTCCTCGACCACCGCGGCCCGGATGGCGTCGGAAATTTTTTGAGCGGCGTTGCTATGGGCGTCAAACCCTGCCAGCCCGGGACTTTCCGCCCCGGATTCCCGCAGAATTTTCGCCACCACCGGCACAAGGTCCAGCGAGCGGCTCAACGCCATCAGGTCGCGCGGCCCGGCGCGGCGACAGCAGATCCGCGCCGTGATGCGCTCCACATCGCCGCAACTCGCCAACAGCAGGCGAATCTGCTGCCGGGCGGCTTCCCGTTCCAGCAACTCGCTTACCGCATCCAGCCGGGCATTGATGGCCCGCAGATCCCTAAGCGGAAACATCAGCCAGTTGCGCAGCAGCCGCGAACCCATGGGAGTCTGGGTTTCATCCACCGCGTCCACCAGCGAACCCTCGGCGGTATTGTGGCGAATGCTCCGGAGTATTTCCAGCGAACGCACCGACGCCGGGTCTATCAGCAGGTAATCGGCACGCGCAAAACGCCGCGGCGGCTGCAAATGCTCCAGGGAGGCCTTTTGCGTTTCATGGAGATAACTGACCAATGCTCCCGCGGCGCGCAGCGCCAAACTGTGCTGGTCTTCATAGCCAAACCCGCCAAAACCCAACACCCCATAGTGTTCCCGGAGGGTTTTGTGGCCGTGATGCTCTTCCAGTTGCCAGGCCGGTCGAGGCGTAAGCGTCAACTTAAGCGCTTCGGCCACCGGCACCAACCAGCCGGGGCTGTGATGATCCGCCGCATCAGCATAGAGCATTTCGCGTGGGCGAATGCGCGCCAGCTCATCCAGGCAGACCGACAGCGGCGCTTCCAAAGTCCAGAATTTACCCGTGGATAAGTCGCACCACGCCAGTGCCGCCGGAGATTGGACCGCCCGGCCGCCGGAATTCTCCCCAGCCGCTTCCGCCGCACTTGCACCGCGCTGGCCCGCCCCCAAGCCCCCCTTGCCGCGGCCATCGAGCACCATGGCGGCGAGGAAATTTTCCTCCCGGCCATCCAGCATCGCTTCATCGGTAAGCGTGCCCGGCGTTACCAGCCGCGTCACCTGCCGGTCGATGACTCCCTTGGCCTCCGCGGCATCCTGCATTTGTTCGCAAATGGCCACCTTGTATCCCGCGGCGATCATGCGACTTAGATATGTCTCCACCGCATGAAACGGCACCCCCGCCATCGGCACCGGATTTTCCCCTTTGCTGCGGCTGGTCAGGGCCACACCAAGCACGCGGGCGATGAGGCGGGCATCCTCATAAAAGGTTTCATAGAAGTCGCCCATCCGGAAAAAAAGCACCGCATCCGGGTATTGGGCCTTGTACGCTTGATACTGCCGCATGGCCGGCGTAAGCTCGGCGGGGTCCACAGCGACAATATCCTGTTCGTTAAAGGCACGGGTCATAAGCGGAATTATAATTGAGCCGCGGCCACCGGCCAAGTAGAAAGCCTCCGCCCCGTCAATGCCCTCCGCGGATGGGGTTCTGACGCCGCAGAGCGTGCCGATCAATGCGTATGGGTTACCTGATTGGCAATGAGCGTCGCTTTCATCACATGGCCGGAAAGTACGCCCTTGGCCGCGTGCTGCAAATCCGGTGCATACTGCGGATTGTCAACGATGCGCTTGAGCACCAGACGCACGGTCGGATCATGCCGGACCGGCCAAAGCTGGTAAATGCACTGCCGGACACCCGCCGCCCGGGGCCGCAACACCGTCGGCAGCAGGCGCTGCTTAATTTGCCAGGGCTGGCCCGCATCCGCATCGCTGAAGGCCGCGTGAATGCCGGCCACATCATTGGCCGCGATCTTGTTGCCGATCAAATTGCCCAGCACATCGCGGCTGGCCTGCGCCGCCTGCGAGGCCCCGCCGCCCGAAAGCGAAAGTTCCCGCACCCGCAAAATACCGTAACGCCGCACCACGCCCGGGCCACCTTCACCCGCCAACGGCCATTCCTGAACGATATGCACATGAAACCGCTCCGTGGCGATTTCGGCCACGTATTGCCGCCGGCCGGACCTGGTGCGCACATGCAGCACAAAATCATTGATCCACCGTCGGCCAAAAATGTCGGATAAATACCGATTCAGATTTTCCATCTTCTGCCATACGCGGGCCTCGTGGGCCTGATATTTTTTACGGGTGGGCAGTGCCAGCAGCAAAAAGGCCTGGTGCAACCTGGTGTTATCATTCGTGCTGATATCGTAAAAGAAGGTTCGCACCAGTTTGGCCCGGCTCACGGGGTAGGCCAATGCCGGGTTCGGGCCCGGCGCGGTGAGCCGGGCATACGTCCACCACCCGCCCGCCGCCACCGCCAGCACCACCACCGCGGCGACGGCCAGCTTGATCATTCGCACGCGGCTGTCCTGCGCCGCTTGATCCTGTCGGCGGCGGATAAACTCGCCGGCGGAATTCAAATCCATTCCACATTGAATGCACACGCTTCGCCCCGGCAGCCGGACTGCGCCGCACCGCGGACACGTACTTGAAGAGTTTGCACCGCTGGCCATGATACAGTCTCCAATGAATCCCGGCCGGCACTTTACCCGCCCACCGGCCCGGCGCTGCCCATCACCCTGTATCCATTATACGCCAAGGGCAACCAACGGGTGCAAGCCAAAAGTAAGGCCAGCCCTTGGCGGGGAAAGGCCAGTGGTGCGGCAAGCCGCATGGCCGCGCTGCCGGAACCGAGTGCCGCGAAGCTCAGACTTGCCGCCGGGAATCTTCACCCATGGAAACTCGCGTGCCCGTTGACCACGATGACCAGAGCGACGGAAAGAAAAAACATGATCCGGCCGGCCGGCGTAAGACGCCGGGGTGGGTTGGGCCGTGGAAAATCCGGCGTAATGCCGGCGGCCAGGAGACGGTCGTACAAATCTGGATGTCGCTGCCTGCGGCGGTTGGGCATCACCGCCGGCATCTGGTTGACCTGATACAGGTGCTCCAAGGCCCGGGCGTAGGCCGTCGGCTCGCCCTGATTGGCCGTGGCAATGGCATCGGCCCGGATTTCCAGACGCTGGGCCATTTGGCGTAAGCGAACCGCGGCCAGGAGGATCAAAACGGCCAATCCCAAAGTGTATGGGCCACCAGCGGCACCGAGGGAAGCCATGGGCTTGAGGAACACCAACGGAAAAAGCAACATGGATTGGAGCACACGCAGATAGACCAACCGACGCGGCTCGGTGAGATGGCCAAGCTCGTGCGCGCAGATGGCGGCGATCTGGGCATCAGAGAGATGATCGATGATACCCTGGGTGAAAATCAATTCCCGCCGCACCACGACCGCGTAAGCGTTGGCCAGCGGCGTGGGGGACACCCAGGCGTCGGGCCGCGGCACGTTCATCCGCTGGGCCACTGCGGATATCAGGCCGACGAGGCGAGGTTCCGCAGGCCGCAAAATTCCGATCAAACTCAAAAGCCGCATGGCCAGGCCAAGACGCAGTGCCAGCAGCAGGAGAAAGGTAATTCCCGCAATCAGCCAAGTGGCCATTCCGAAATGGGAAGGCATCACCACCATTGCACCCGCAACCAGCGCCAGTGGGACCAGCCCCTGCACAGCCATGAACAACCGGCCCAAGGATGGCCCGCCTCGGGATTTGGGAACGATCTCTCGAATTACTGGATAGTTCCCCGTCTGCGCCCCCAACAGGCCGGCCACGGCCACGGCCCAAGTCGGTACCGGCAAGTGAAACAGCCCGGCTATCAAACAAAGATCAACAGGGATGAGCAGCGCATTAAAGCCGGCCGTCAAACGAGCCGGATAAAGCTCCCGCGCCCGCAAGGCCCAATGCTGGCCGGCGCTGCGCCGCCAGGTGTCAAGCGAAAAATAATTCACCGCCCGGGCCAACAGCCACGCGATTAAAAAGGCCGTAACAATCACCAGCGCCGTTCCCATCACGGCCATTTTACACTCATCCGCGGCAAAATCGAAAAATTCAGCCCACCAAGCCGCCCGGCGAATCTCCCGACCCCATCGCCGGCCCGCCAAGGCACCGGTCCGTCAGCCATGCGCCAGATCTGATGGACACGGGTCGTATGGCGGATGGTCCACCTTCGGAACACGCATCCCGCCGCCCAAATACATCACCGGCGGACGGTCACATTCGAGCGCCAGCACCGTGCATACGGGATCGGGGGAATGTTCCGGCAAACCGCGGATTGTCACACGCTCGCCGGTTTGCACCAGTTGTAAACCACCCTCACCTTTTACCCCCAGCAGCCGGGCGCCTTGCACCTGGCATTGCCAACCCGCCAGAACCAGTTCCCGCCCCGGCCACCGCCGCAGCAGCGCGTAAAGCGTGTGCCCGCGGGCGGTCATGGGGCCATGATGACACCAATCGCCGCGATGGTCCCCGCGCTGCCGCAGACCGTACGTAAAGCGGTCGGTATTGAAAATGCACTCACCGCACCGACCCAGCCATTGCCCCACCGCCTCCAAAACATCCACCGTCGGCTGGGGAATCGAACCATCGCCGCGCGGTCCGACATTGAGCAGCAAATTGCCGCCGCCCGCGGCCACCGTCGCGAGCATATCCACCACCTGGCCCGGAGTTTTCCAATCATGATCGCCCTGGTGAAACCCCCAACTGTTGTTGAGTGTGATACACGCTTCCCAAGGCCGCCACGGATGGGGTGCCCCCAGATGGCCTTCTGGCGTGGCGAAGTCACCCGGCAAGCCATTGCGACCATTGAATAAAATGCCGGGCGCAATGGCCGCCATGCCGCGGTTCATCGCCTGGGCCTGCCACTGATCGGCGTTGAAGGGCCACCAGCCGTCGTACCACAAAACGTCGATCGGTTGATATCGTCTTACCAGCTCGGCAAGGCGCTCATGGGTGCGCTGTATAAAAATCCGATAAGCGGAGGCGTCCTCCAGGGCGGCGGCCGCATCCGGCTGGTCCATCCAATTGTTCAGGCTGTGATACAGCCCGATGCGCAAACCGCGTTGCCGGGCCGCGGCAACGATTTCGCCCGTGAGGTCGCGCCGGGCGGCGGCACGTACCGAATTAAAGTCGCTCAACTCGGTCTGGTACAGCCGAAAGCCGTCATGATGCATGGTGGTAAAGACCAGGTAGCGCATTCCGGCCCGCACCGCCAGATGGCATATTGCCGCGGGATCAAACTTGGCCGCCGTAAACTTATCCGCCAGCTTTTGATATTCCCCCAGCGCAATACGCTCGCGATTGAGCACCCATTCGCCCCGCCCCAGCAAACTGTACAGGCCGTAATGTATAAACATGCCATAGCGCAGATCGACATAGGTGGCAGGAGTCAACCGCACGCCGCCATCAGCGGCCTGGCGGCCACTGGCCTCAGATGCCGATTGAATTTTGATCGTCATCCGCGAATTCCATTTTAGGAAAAGTACGTGCCGCGCTGGCCTCAAGCCGCCACCAGCGGAGCCTTCCGCAAGTCCGGCGATCGATTTTCCGCGGTGCCGGCGGCGCTATTCTCTGTTAAGTTGCCGGTCCCCGCGAATAGGTGTTTTGCCGACTGATGATCGATCCATCACAATTCGCGCCGCAGAGCCATTAAACGCACTTTTTGCCGCGCCGCCCAAGATCAATAGCCGGGCGACCGCGGCTTCATCGTGTCGGCCAGTGCTCGGTCACAGCCCCGGTTGGATGCAAAAACAGCCCGCCCCTCGCGGGGGCATCCACCAGGGCCTGAAATGCCACGATTAAATACGTACCGGCTAAGCCGACGGGATTCAGCGTTTGCCTGACTTTTTCGAACTATTGGCCGCCGACGCCGCCTGGGCCAGTCGGGTGATGTTGGTCGGCAGTTTGTGACTCGCCCCCACCGAATGCACAAACCCCCGCACCATACTGGAAACGCTCACGCCATTGGCGGCCGCGATTTTTTTGGCCAGTTGCACGGTTTTCTTGTCAACGCTCAGGGTTAACTTGTTCATACGGATTCTCCATTTAGACCTGCCCGTATCATATCCTTTACGTGGCCTTCACGCAACCTCCACAATGGGCCTGGGCGGTCAATGATGGTAAGGGACCGCGCAAAAATAAATTCATATTTTACGGCGCAGGAACTTTGGCTGCTGCCGAGGCGCGAGCGACGCGCATACCCCGCCAGTGGGTCTGTAAGGAGCGAACAACGAAGCCAGCGGGCAAAAGGACCAGCCGGAAAGTGTGAAGTTATTTTTGCCCGGTCCCTAACGGGGCGAAGCAGCGCGTAGGACAGATTCGGCGCGGCCGAAGCGCCTGACCTCCAGCCCGGCCCAGGTGCCCCCCGACTCGGCCAGGCATCGGTATCCCCGGCCGCCATCACCGCAACGCCGGCGGTGGAGCGCCACAACAGAATCGATTACACTGCCGCCATGCGTAAAGATGCCGTCCAACAAGGTCCTTTCAAAAGTGTTGCCATCATCGGCATGGGTCTGCTGGGAACCTCGCTGGGGTTGGCCTTGAAGCACCGGCGATTGGCGGACAAAGTCATCGGTGTAGGCCGGGTGGGTTCGCCTTCACTGGCCATCGCCCGACAACGCGGGGCCATCGATGAAGCCCAAACCAATCCCGCCGCCGCCGCCCAAAGCGACCTTATTGTACTGGCCACCAACATCGGGGTGTTTCCCGATATCTTGCGGGCCATTGCCAAAGGCTTGGCCGAGGACACCATCATCACGGATGTCGGCTCGACCAAGCGGCAGGTGTGCCGATGGGCCAGAGACTTGCTGCCCAGAACGGCACGTTTTGTGGGCAGCCATCCCATGGCCGGGTCGGAAAAACGCGGCCCGGAATTTGCCCGCTTCGATCTCTACAGCAATGCGGTTTGCTTTATCTGTGCCGGCAAAGCGGGGCGGATGGAACTCGCCGCGCAGCGGGTGGAATGGATGTGGCAGCAGGTGGGCATGCGCACTTTGCGCATCAGGCCCCAGGCCCACGATCGCTGGGTCGCCGCCATCAGCCATACGCCCCATGCCGCCGCCGCGGCCCTGGTCAACCTGATCCAGGCCGACGCGGCGAATCTGCTGCGCGCCGCGGCGGGAGGCTTTATGGATACCACCCGTGTGGCCTCCGGCGATGTGGACATGTGGACGGATATCTTTGTGACCAACCGCCGCGCCGCCGGTAAATCGATTCGAACCTTGGTACAGTTGCTGCAAGGCTTTGAACGGGCCCTTCGCCACGACGACCAGGCCGCCGTGCGTCAATTTCTCCAGCAGGCCAAAACCATTCGCGATCAACTGCCGCCACGACCAGGTGCCGGATAACCGAACGCTGCTGCGCAATCACCAGTACCCATTTTGAATAATCCGTATTTTCCGCTAAAGTTGCATCTGAAGATGAAGACCATGGCTTATCTGACAAAGGAGTTTTCCGCATGACTGTTCCAACCAATGTTCCAAAGTCCGGGCCCATAACCAACGAAACGCTGCGCCAGCTTGGGGCCCAATTGCGGATCGATTCCATCCGCTGCACCACGGCGGCCGGCTCCGGCCATCCAACCTCGTCCATGTCCGCCGCGGATCTGATGGCCGTGCTGATGAGCCGCTACCTCCAGTATGACTGGCAAAATCCGCACCAGCCCAACAACGACCGCCTTATTTTCAGCAAGGGCCATGCCTGCCCACTGCTCTATTCCATGTACAAGGCCGCGGGGGTTATTACCGACGCCCAGTTGCTCCAACTACGCAAAATGGGCAGTCCCCTGCAAGGCCACCCCAACCCGCACGTGCTGCAATGGGTGGATGTGGCCACCGGATCGCTGGGCCAGGGATTGCCCATCGGCGTAGGTATGGCGCTCAATGGAAAATACCTTGATCAATTGCCGTACCGCGTATGGGTTTTGCTTGGCGATAGCGAAATGGCGGAAGGCTCCGTATGGGAAGCCTTTGATAAAGCCTCCCATTACAAGCTCAACCGCCTGATTGCCATTGTGGATATGAACCGTCTGGGCCAGCGCGGCGAAACGGATTTGGGCTGGAACAGCGCCGCCTACGCCGCCCGAGCCCGAGCTTTCGGCTGGCACGCCATTGAACTCAATGGCCATGATCTGACCGAAATTGACCAGGCTTATGCCCAGGCGCTGCGGCAAACGGAAAAACCCACCTGTCTGGTGGCACGGACGGAAAAGGGCCACGGAGTCTCGTTTCTGGCCAACAAAGATGGTTGGCACGGCAAAGCTTTAAGCACCGATGAGCAAAACAAGGCCCTGGCGGAATTGGGCGCACCAGCCAACATAACCATCGCCGTGGCCAAGCCCGATGAATCCACCCCCGCCAAGCTGTGGGCCAAGCAAACGGTAAAGGCGCCGGCCTATGCGCTGGGCACCAAAGAAGCCACCCGCAAAGCCTATGGCGATGCCTTGGTCGCTTTGGGCGGTGAACATACGGATCTGGTGGTGCTGGATGCGGAGGTTTCCAATTCCACCCATGCCGACGAATTCAAAAAGGCTTATCCCAATCGGTTTTTCGAAATGTTTATCTCCGAACAGCAGTTGCTGGGGGCGACGGTAGGTTTTGGCGTTTTGGGGAAAAAGGCCTTTGCCTCCACGTTTGCCGCTTTCTTTACCCGGGCTTTTGACCAGATTCGCATGGCGGCGATTTCCAATGCCACCATTCGCCTGACCGGTTCCCACGCGGGGGTAAGCATCGGTGCCGACGGGCCTTCGCAAATGGCCCTGGAAGACCTGGCCATGATGCGGGCCGTCTTTGAAAGCACGGTGTTGTACCCATCAGACCCCAACCAAACCGTGCAACTGGTAAACCAGATGGCTGGGCAAAAAGGCATCTCTTATTTACGCACTACCCGCGAAAAACTGCCCGTGCTTTACGAGGCCTCCGAAAAGTTTACCATCGGCGGCAGCAGGGTTTTGCGCCAATCCAACCAGGATCGTCTCACCGTGGTGGCCGCGGGCATTACCGTCCATGAGGCCCTTAAGGCCTGCGACGAATTGGCCAAGGCCGGCATCAAGGTTCGCCTGATCGATTTGTATTCAGTGAAACCCGTGGATAAAGCGACCTTGCGGCAGGCCGCCGCTGAAACCGGCGGCAGAATCATCACGGTGGAAGATCACTGGCCGGAAGGCGGCCTCGGTGATGCCGTGCTGGAGGCCTTCGCCACCGACAAATCCGCCCTGCCGCATGTGGTAAAGCTCGCCGTGAGCGGCATGCCGGGTTCGGGCACACCGGCGGAACTCATGGCCGCGGCCGGCATCGACTCCACCGCCATCATCAAAGCCGCCAAAGCCATGCTGTAGGCGCTCAGCCGCGCCCACCGGCACTTGGCCTTGCGTCAACGCCCCCCATGGTGGCTTACCACCGGTTGGCCTGAATATAATCCGACTTGCCGGTGAGAAAATTCACCAGGTTATTGACCGCCCTTAGCCCTTGCCGCTGCACGCTTTCGTTGGTGCGACTGCCGATGTGTGGAGTAACAATCACATTGTCCAGCAGTTCAAAAATATGCGGATGTTGCAGCGGTTCGATCGCCATGACATCAGCCCCATAGCCCCGCAATTTGCCGCTGCGGCAGGCCGCGGCCACATCTTCCTCCACCACCAGGCTGCCGCGGGCCGTGTTAATCAAAATGGCGCCATTTTTCATCAGGGCCAGCGTCTTGGCATTGATCATGCCGCGGGTGGCGGGGGTGGCGTTGGTATGCAAAGAGACCACATCGGCCGCGGCCAAGAGCTCTTCCCAACTGGCCATGCGCTGCAGGTGGTACTGCCGGGCAAAATCCTCATCCCAATAGTTGCCCCAGCCGATGCACGTCATGCCAAAGCCGCTCATCCTCTTGACCACTTCCCTGGAAATTCGCCCCAGCCCGATCACCCCCAGCGTTTTGCCGCAAAGTTCGCAGCCGGTCTGCCGATCCCAACGTCCCGCTTTAACCGCCCGCAGATGAAACCACAAGCCTTTGGCCACGGCAATCATCAAACCGATGGTATGCTCGGCCACCGTGGTTTCATTGACACCGGGTGTAAAAAGCACGGGCAGGTGGCGGGCGGTGGCGTGGGCCACATCAATGGAATCCAGGCCAATGCCGTATTTGGCAATTACCTTCAGCCGCGGCAGCGCCGCATCTATCACGCGGGCGGTAATGTAGTCGTCCCCATTGAGCAAACCATCGAAACCGATGCCGTCGGCCAACAATTCCAGCAACTGCGCTTCATGCAGCGGGCCGCGGGCACGTATAACTTCAAAGCCGCTTTCCGCCAGCACCTGATGATGCCGGCCCGGCGTATCCTGAAAACTGGTGGTGGACAACAAAATTCGTGGCATAACGTTCCTTCTCCGGATGAACCGCGGCCATTGTACCTCCGTCTAGCGGGACAGAAAATCCTGAAAATTCTCCGCCAGCAGCAAACGGGCATCGCGCTGTACCTGCGCCTGGGTCAGCCGCAGACCGGTGCCCAGCAGATCCCGGTATTTATCCGTTAAAACCCGTTGCAGGCAGGCCCGGCTGTGCGGCCACTTGTAAAGAAGCTGATCCAGCACCCGGGCATCGGAATGTTGCGGGATGAAACTGGTACCCAGCAGTTCCAGCCGCATACGGGTAATTTCATCGATCAGACTCGGATTGTTGAGGAACCACCAGCAGCCGAAGATCATCAGGTTGCCGCATTTTCGCCCCGCCACACAAAGCTCATGTTGATTTTCGCGGGAAAGCATGGTGATAAAAAATTTGTTTTCCGGGTGCCGCAGACACAAATTCACCACCGCCGAAACATCGGCCCGCCCCACCATGTTACCGGCCTCCCGAAGTTGCGGCTGCACCCGTAAGCGTGCGCCGATCATCAAGGCCAGCGGAACTTGGCGCTCCCGGCAAACCGGCAGCACAGCCTGTTCCAACATGGTTTCGCCGGCTCTGGCCGCGCTATCGGCCGGGCCGTTGGCGTCCGGGCGGATGGGGTAGGTCCAGTCGGGAGGTAAGCTCACAGCGATGTAGATGGCCCGTTGCCGGTCCAGCCACTGGCGCAAAAAACGCTGCACTTCGGCAATACCGCGGGCATCGGGCTGCGGCTGCACCGCGTAGCCCCATTCGTGCAGCCGCCGCGCCGCCATCGGGTAATCACGCAAAATCGGATCGATGCGCAGCACCGCCTGAAACCGGCGATCTCCCGACGCCGCGGCCCCGTTCAGCCAGCGTTGGCGCTCGTTATCATCAAAAACCGGGTTGGTCATGGTGATCGACTGCACGCCGGCCAGTTCCATCACCCGGTTGATGTACTCATCCGGATCCTGCTGGCTGAAGTACCGGCGATAAGAATCAAGTGATTTCTCGTTGGGGTCCAGCCCCAGACGCGCCAACAACGTCAGTACACCCCGACAGGCTTCGCTGATGGGTGTGCGCTGGACGAAAAGCGTTTTCCAGATATGGTCCGCCTGCTGCGCTACGGTCATCTTCCAGAAGGTTTCAAATGATAGTTGCGTGGCGGGTACCACACGAAACACTTCCGCCACCAGGTAATGGTAGGTCAGCGTCTGATCAATCCCCCAGAGCATCAGCCCACCGGCATCGGTCGAACCGGTGCGATTGGGTACCGGCGTACCAAATGTCGGCGGATACAAATGGGTGTGCATGTCGGTAATGGGTTGGTGCAGCAAAGCATGTTGCACCACCGATTCGACATTTTCCAACGTCAGGTTGATTTCATCCATTTCGGATCTCCAATAACGCCCCGCCAGCCAGGCTTCACCCGGTTGCTCTCTGCGCCGGAGACTCATTATCGCCGGCGCGCCCTCCGCCGCCCAGCCGCCAGAATCACGGGCCGGCACCTCCGCCACGCCGGGCCACTAGGTCGATCAACGCCGAAAGACCACGGTGGCAGGCACCTTCCTGAAGCTGGGCCTGGTAAGAATGCAGGTGCAGCAATTCCATTGCGGCAAAGCTCTGCCGCAGCATTTCTTCCGTGTACATCTGCTCCGGTTGCGACGGGCCGCCGGTGCCCAGGGCAATCTGCTCCGGCCGATAGCCCGTCAACAGCAAAATGCCCCCGGGTTTAAGGGTGTGTTGAATCAACTTAAAAACGCGGTCCCGCTGCTCGGCGTTGAGAAACTGAATCATGATGGCCGCCACGCCGTCGTAAGCGGCAGCTTCCCACCGGCGCGACAGAATATTTTCCACCGCCGACCGCACGTGCACCTGGTGCTCGGCCGCCAGCTTCCGGGCTTTTTCCACCGCATGGGAGGATCCATCAAACGCTTCCACCTGGTAACCGCAACGGGCCAGCCACACGCTGTTGCGGCCTTCGCCGTCGGCCACCGCGAGCACCCGCCCCCCGGCGGGAATCCAGTGGGCAAAGGAGCGCAAAAATAAATTTGGCTCCCTGCCGTAAACATATTCCGCTGCCGCATAGCGCTGTTGCCAACGCCCCATTTCCAGATCATCGCCGGTTGCGCTGTGCATACTCATGGCACCATTATAACCTGCACCCGCGGCAACGCCGCCATTGCCTCCTTGCATCTGACCCAGCGCCGACGATTCAACCCGCCATTGACGCTGGCAAAGAGCACTATCTTTTGTTAGAGAAAATATGGTACCATAGAGGCTATGAAGACTTTCCGATGGATAGCGCGTGGTTCTGGTGCTCCGCTGGGGCGGTGGACTCGACTGCCGTCGGGCCGCGCCAGTGGCGTAACCGCCTATCAGGGATGTGGACAAACGGCCCCCGGAGAAGCGGTCGGCGTGGCGGTGCGCCGCAATCCCGCCGAGGTGCTTCATGACAATGAAATTGTGATTATGATGGTAAGGCCGTCGATGTGGTATGTCGCGGCCATCAGCCTGCGGATGACGGCGATTCTGCTGCTGGCGGCTTTGTTGATAGATCGCACCGGCTTGGCCGGCCGGTTTTTGGATGAGCGTTCGCTCTGGTCGGTTGCGGGCATTCTGGTGGCGGTGCGCTGGGTTTACGCCCTGATTAACTGGCTTAGTCAGTTGTATCTGCTGACCAACCATCGCATTGTAGTACTTCGGGGAGCCACCAAAGTGGAAATTTTTCAGGTGGGGCTTTGTCGCATCACCGAAGCGCGGTTGATGAGTACGCCGCTGCAGCGGCTATTGGGAACCGGTAACATCGGCTTTGCCACCGGCGGCGATATCTTGCCGCAGAGTGTGTGGCTCTGGGTGGCCAATGCCCCGCGTGTGCATCAACAAATTCTCCAGGCTCTTAGCAAACGTTGATGGTCACTTCAGCCTCGCCATCGTACGCCGCCCCACGGGTCGCCCGCCGTGCCTACGCCTCGGGATCGCACCACTATTCAGCCCGGCCATTATTAGGCCGGGGCGCACTTCCTTCCGCCTACAGCGGCGGCTTAAAATTTCGCAGCACCGCTCATCGGGGCTGACCGCTGACCGCTCTTGGCAACCACCCCGCGGCTGACGCTGGTTGAAACCGGGTACGGAAATCGTGATAATAAGCTTCCTATGGTAACGCCTGCCGAAAGAATTTCGGAATCCGAGCCTCGCCGATCTCGGCGATTGCCCGGCCCCCCTTGCACATTGGCGGTTCAGGATACCACCGCCGTAAAATCTCTTCACCGCGACAATTTTACGAGGTCATACCCCCAAGGTAGCACAGCCATTCCTGCCTGTGAGATGAAATATCCCGGCGCTGCGGCCCAGCCTCGCCCGTCGGCCTCGGCGAAATTTCGCGAGGTCGATCCGACCCAGGGCTTCGGCTTGTCGCCGAACGCGCTCAACATCAACGGTGCCAATACGTATCAGTTTGTGATGGGCAATCCGGCCGGGAACATGGATCCGTCAGGGCGAGCCACCTGTCTTAGCGGCGGAAGCCATCCCTTCAACCCGATGAGGGCCGGGATTATCGTGGATCCGGATAGAACCTTAAATTATAAATACGTTTACAAATTTAACTACGCGAACGCTGACGGCTACCCGCAAGTTGGGGCAGTAATCCCTGCCAGCTATACGGTTAGCGGTGCCGGTATTCCAGTGGCGAACCTTACGGTCGCCGGTGCCGGCATTTCGTTTGGATATTTTCTCGATGGGGCCAGCACCGTTACGCCGATCCCGGCCAGCGGACACCCGTGCTGTCACCAAGTGATCGTCACGGTCACGCTGCAGGCGTACCATGAGTACGGGTTTTCCATCCCACTCAACGTTGGCCCAATAGTCTTTAACGGGCCTGAGGCCAGCTTCTTCCGCACGGAGCTTGGAACTTGGCAAGAATATTACAGCGTGTCCGACGACAACGGTAATGTTTCCGTGGCACCGTTGGTATTCGGAGGCTTGCCGTCAGGCGCGCCGTGACGCTGTCTTTTCCTATCGTTAGGCCGCGGAGTGATCTTTATGGGATTCCGGAAACAAACGATCGAATGGGCCTTAGCACTGCTGTTAGCCCTGGTTGTGCTCTTGGCGGACCTGTTCTACGTAATTTATTTGGTTAACTCCCAACAACCTCCCTTTTAGGAGAGTGCCCTTCGTGTCAAAGAGCGTTCAAGAAATCTGGTCCATGGGGAGAAACAGCAAATTTACTGGGCGATATGCGCTGGCCACACTCCTGGTTGTTCAGGTGGCAGGTCTTTTACTCGTAGGGCATTTCCCAGCGGGAGCCAATCCTCAGGCGCAGCGGATTCCTTGGTGGCTTGCGGATCCGCTGCTGCTGGTGGTACTGGCGTGCGGTGCCGCCGGCTTTATCGCAAGGCGTCGATTTTGCGGGAAGGCAGCCCTCTGCGTCGCGGTTCCCGTATTCATAACGCTGCAAGGCTTATTCCAGGCACCCCGTGCCCGGGTGCCCGGATTATTACCGTCGAACGCGAAGATGGAACCCAGAGTCAACGAAGCCGTCGCTGGAACGCGGCGTAGGGCGTATTTTATCGACACTGCGGACGGATCGCTTACAATTCGGCCGCGCAGCGACATACCGCCCCTCGTCGGCAAGACTGGGAAACTGACGGTCGTACTGGGGGTGTTTTATTCGTGCGGATCGTGCAAGGACAAGCGACTCGCCTACCTATTGAAATATACCAAAGCTGAGCAGGAACGGCTCCAACGGTTGCAGCGCCGCTCTCCGGGCGACAGGACTACCCAAATCGCCGCAATACAGGCCTTTGAGGGCATGCTGGTCCGCCGCCCCGCCAATGGTAGCCGCTGGTTTCCAGCAAGCTCGCCGACCGGGACGCAAATCATGGCTTTACCAGATTGCGCCAGCGGCCTGGTGCACCGCTGCACGCCTGGAGGACAGGCGACCTTTAGCCCTACGGGGAGCGGGCACGCCCTGCGGAACGGGCAGGCGGGGAAGGCTGGCGGCGGGCCCGGGTAGGCAACGCCGGAGAAACCGGCGATTCCCGACGCTGCGAGCCTGAGTGCGGGCCTGAATCGGGGAAATGCCTCCGGTGCCGTGGAAGCGGATGCGGAGGTGGGCCGAGGCGTGGGGGATTTCCCGTGGTTGAAGCCAGCCTGGGTAATCGCGATAATGGGCTTCTTATGGTAACACTTGCCGAAAGAATTTCGGAATCCGAGCTTCGCCGATATCGGCGATTGCCCAGCCATCTTCGCATCCCGGCGAATCAGGATGCCATCGCCGGAAAATCTGTTCATGGCTGTCCCGTTACGGCACCCTACACCCAAAGTGGCACAGGCATTCCTGCCTGTGAGACTAATTATCCAGGCCCTGCGGCGCAATCCCAATGTTTCGGGACGGGATTTCGCGGGGGCGATGCAACCAGTGGCTTGGGCTTATCGCCGAACGCGCCCAACATCAACGGTGCCAATACGTATCAGTTTGCGGGCGAGGGGCCGGTGGGAAGGGTGGATGCAAGTGGCGAAATCTTCATCGACGGTACGAACCTGTCGCCTCCATCGCCAGCCCCGCCGTCAGCACCAAAAAAGTGCTGCCCGCCTTTTTCGGCGCTCGTGAACACCTGGAAAAAATGGGTGGCCGACTATAGAAACGCCAAGATGACATACTCGGCCCTAGTGTTTGAGCAGGGCGCGGCTCAAGGCAATAACAACGATTACACCACCGCTTCTGTCGAAATGCAGCAGGCCCAGGCTCAAATTCAGGTGGCCCAAGGCGATTTACTCGCGCTAAAGATGTTGAAATTGACAACAGACCTACCGGTGTTGGGAGCGACTATAGGGGTGGCGATAATAGCGGCTGAGGGGCATATCATGGAGCTTGAGTCCCAGTACAGGGCGATCGAGAATGACGTGACATACCTCGCCCAGATGTACCTAAAGTCGCTTCCGCCTCTTGCTGATGTGACGAACTACTTGAAGCTGCAGGGGTATGTGATAGGGGATGCGTTTAACTACAACCTTGATCTTCAGTTTTGCTGAAGATGGCCGTGGAGAAATAGCAATGCGAACCCGCCGGATATTGTTAAAGGGGAACGCTGATTTTTGGTTTTTCGTGATGCGGCTGTGGAGGCTGCTGGGACGGCGGGCGGGTGCGCCTGCCCGGCGACTGCCGGGCTTGAACAGATGCTCTTGGCGAACACGTGGGCTTTGTGGATGGATTTTTCTTGGAGCCCTTGTGGTGGCTGCGGTTTCGGGGTGCTCGCGGCACCCCGATTCGCACGCCTCCACTGCTGCGACCCAGCCAACACGGGCGGGTGTGGCGACGGCGATTCGGGCGGCTTCGGCCCGGTCTGGCTCTCCTATCGCAGTCTTCGGACTGGTGACCGGTGCGGGAGATAAGATTGTTTCCGGTTACCGCGTGGCGATGTTCCCATCTGGAGAGCACCCGGGTTTGCACGGGCCTTCAGCGTTGACCAACGCAGCAGGCATGTTTGCGCTGAACGGCGAGCTTCGCCCTGGAAGGTACACGTGTGAAATTACCATGGGCAGGGTGCTTCCTGTCTTCTTGCCATCGCATGTCTGGCCGCCCGTCAAATATAGGTTTGAAGCGTCCAAAGGCGAGGTTACGGTGCGTGTGCCTACGGTGATAGCACCGTCCGCCCAGTGGTTTACGCTGTTACACTTGGAGATGCCGCGTGCGACATCCGGGCCGCGAGAACGGCGGCGAGTCGTAAAAGGACGCAGCGTGGCAGTTTTCGGGCGGATAACGAAACCTGATGGAGCGACACCACTCGTGGGGGCGTCGGTGGGGATTTACCGCGCGGGGAACCGAAGCTTTCCGCAGAGCGTTACTGCGGCTATACCAAATGAGTTGGGCCTTTTTGTTTTCAAGAAGGGGCGGCTCGGCCCGGGGAAATATTGGATTTCCGCGGTAGTGCGTTCCTGGCACCCCAAGGTCTTGGACACCGTTGCATTTTCGGGTCTGACTATCACGGCTTCCTCGCGACCGGATATTGTGCTGCGACTTAAGGCGGGCGCAGGCTCGGTCGAGGGGAGCGTGGTAGATTCCAAGGGACACCCCGTCCGTCGGGCGACGATAACGCTGGAAGGGACCAAGCGGCCGAGCATCCTCCGCTATTATACGGCGGAGACTAACGCAAAAGGCCGTTATGCACTGGACTACATTCCGCGCGGCACATACATGGGGACTGTGGATTGGGGGGAATACGGCTCCCTTCCGGTTGCCGTCGTGGTCGGAAAGCGGCCCGCGCACAAGGATTTTCGCGTTGGCCGCTGATTTTACGGGTGGGTTGCAGGGTGAAATTACGTGGACGGTATTTGCGGTTCTTGAGGCGGCCGGCAACGGGTGTTCTGGCACAATTCCCGGGCGGCATCGTCGCCGCGCTACTTCTATTAGGGCTGTTCGGTTGCACGAAGCATGCTGTGGGCCGTAGGCACGTGGCCATTTTCGGGTTGGTGACCGCACCGGGCGGCCGAGTTCGGTCTGCCGGCTGGTTTTTAGTGGTGCATCCTCGGGGTGCATTCTCGTTACCGATGGCCATGACTAATCGTTTGGGTGCTTTTGCGCTGAACGTGGTTTTGAGCCCGGGCCGATACATCTTTTCACTACGAACGGGAACCTCAGTCTACCGATCACCTGTGGTAATTAAACACCAGTCGGCTTGGTACCAGGTGGTGAAGCTGAAAAGCGATGCGGGCCGGGGTCCGGCGTCTGGGGCGGGGGGGCGCGCCATCGCAGGCGTGGTTATTTTTGGCTTGGTGACCAAGGCCGACGGATCCACGCCGCTGGCCCACGTGGTCGTTGGCGCTGTGCGTTCGAGTCGTTCGACGCTTCTTCCGCCTTTTGAAACCATGGCCACCAGCAACAGGTTGGGCACTTTCGTGCTAGGGAAGCGTCTACATCCAGGCACGTATGTCGTTACGGCGACCAAGGGGTTGTTGGCCGCCCGCACAGTGCCCTCGAGTATGGGCACGGTAGCACAAACGACCGTGGTTATTAAGCCGTCGTCAAGGCAATGGGTTGTAATCCGCCTCAGAGCGGCCTCAGGCTCAATATCGGGCCGCGTTTTAGACGGCTCCGGTCGGCCGGTTGCTGACGCTGGTTTAAGTTTTATCGGCAGCGGCAACCATGCGACCTACGCTGTTAGAACGGATAGCAAGGGCCGGTATCTCGTAACCAACATCATTGCAGGCACGTATATTGTCAAGGTGGGGATGGCCGTGCGGATGGTCAGCGTCGGTAGGGGGCGCGTGAGGAAGAACTTTACGATAAGTTCCAGCCCATGATAGCAATACTGTCCGGGTTATTTTTTAAATTTCGTTGACTGTCCGCGCGAGGGGCAGACATAGGGGCAAGCCGCATGGGCCGTCATGAATTTTATGTGGATAAGAATATGCCTTGGGAAGATTTAGATGTCCTTCCCACAAGCCCAGTTATCCAATGGTGAAAGGATCATGAGAATCTGTAGTCATCGCAAATGAAAGGCGAAAAGCTGCAGCGGATTAATTTTGCGGTTCGGCCTGAGGTGAGTAAAATGTTGTTATGGTAACAGTTGCGGAAGATTATTCGGCCAGCGGGTTGCAGCGGCGGAGAAAACTGCAAGATGGAAGCGGCGTCTCGCCGCTTTGGGCCAATGATCTGGTAACGGGGCTGTATTACGAGCGTGCACGGTGGTATTCGGCGAGCTTGGGGACGTGGATTTTGCCAGACCATCTTTCCTATACCAACGGTGCCAACACGTACCAGTTTGTAATGAGCAACCCGGTGGGGAATGTCGACGTGGCGGGGCTCGACATTGATATCAAGCACTTGGGCAGGCACGCGATGGCAACGCTTGGGCACGATGTTGAATTCAGCCTTGAAGTGCAATCGTACGGCGGTGGCCGGCACGGCTGGTCGCACCGGGGTGCCGCACGCTTCGTTGGAAACGTGATGTATTCCAAATATGTCCTGTCCGCAGTGGAGCTGGGAGGAGCGAAGGGGGCTCTCAAGATCGCGACCAAGCTCATCAAGATAGGGGCGGCCGACAGCCCCGAGGGCATGGTCGGAATAGCGCTGGACATCACGTTGAAGCATTTGGCGACGGCGTTGGCGAAGGCCCTCTGGCACGAGCTGTTGGCGCTGCGGCAGGGGGCCGCCGCGATCGAAACCTACCCTGTGTTTTGGCAGTCGCATTGGGCGAACGAGTGGAACACGGCCGGCATCGTCGTTCATTACAACCCGTTCAACGGGGGGTTCTGGGGCGACATTACCGGAGCAGTGGGACAGATCAACGACGCGGGATGGCCTAACGGAATCGGCTGCATCCACGGGTTTGACTATTGGTTCTATGGAACCGTGAATGACAACGGCGGTATCGCCCAGTTCCATTACCCCAACGCGCCGCACCCGTAACGACGGAGATTGCCTTGATTAAAATTCTTACCAGTCGCGCTACGGATCTTCGGATCGCCGCGTCCGCATTGCCTCTGGTGTGGCTGGTCGGCCTTTTCGGCCTCGCCTGGGCCGCCCAGCGGGTGGCGCGTCCTGGGCCGGGAGGACCTATTGTGTCGACGGAAGACGGGTTCTTCTGCTGCGGGGTTTCGCCCGCGGGTTTCGGGATCCGCGAGGGGACGGGGTACGTTGGCCGGTCGTCGACGAGCGTTAATTTGGGCGGCCTTTGCGTGCAGATTCCTGTCGGCTGGGCGGTGGTGGCCCGTCGTGGCTCCGGCCGGCATCAGGAAGTCGTACTTGGGTTCCGGCACCCTGATCACGGGTCGATGACCGTGATGCGGGGCAATGCACGGCACGGAGGAATCCGCCGGTTGGAGCCGGGAAGCGGGAGCCGGCACCTCGTTGCGGCGTTCTACCCGGATTTGAGGGGCTTTGGCGGGCGGCGGTGGCGACCGCGCCCAGCCGGCTGCGCTACGCTTGGGGGGCAACCCGTTGGCGGGTGGATGCGCTGTTGAATCTGAAAACCGCCTACCCCGTCGGCGCGGACTGGCTTCGGACCCCACGGCTGGAGGCACTGATTAGCTATTACGGCAAGCAGCACTCCCAGCCGCCGCTCTCGGAGCGGGAGCGGTACGTTTTAGGCCCGCACGGCGAATACGTGCCGGCTCGGCCGAGGGTGGGGATGGCCCGCAGGCCGCCCGGGGGACAGCGGTGGAACGGCCATCGCATTTTCGTCGCGACTGTTTTCGATGGTCGGGGCAAGATGCGACTTTGGGGCGTTAGGCTGTTGGTGCGCGGCTGCGGCGAGCGGAGTGCTCAGCGCGCCGTGGTTGCCTTTCTATCGGGAGGGTGGTTTCCGCCCACGGCTGGGGCGAGGGCGGCGAAAAGGGGGCGTGGCGATGGCGGATGACGCCCACGTGCAGGTGGTCGGTGCCGCGGCGGACGGGCCCGCTGGAGCGGCGGCGGGGTGGTTGGCCGCCCTGGCTCTGGCGGCCTTACTTTTGGGGGCAGAGCCGCTCGGATATTTGCTCGCGCGGGCCTACTGGTGGGGGGGGGTGGGCAGACCGAATTCCACAGGGGTTTGTTTTGGTCTGCAGCATCGTTGGGGCCGCGCTGCCGGTGGGCGGATTGGCGGCCGCCTTGGCATTTCGACTGGTGATGGGGCGAGGTGGCGCGGCGCAGGCCGTTTGGTCTTGGATGCTGGTGGTGGTTATTTTATCCGGATCGGGCATCGGATTCGCGATAGCTTGGCTATTTTACATGTTCAATTGGAGGCCATGATGTTGCGGCGCAAGGGGTCTTCCAAGGCAGGTGCTTATCGGGCGGCCGTGAGCGCCGCATGCTGGGTGGCGGGGCAAGCCGCCATAGGCGTTGGCTCGCTGGGTGCGTTGCTCCTTGTCGTCAGCGGCTGGCTTTACCCAGCGGCTTGGAAACTGTGCGGGATCTACCGTGTGCCAACTCCGCCTGGTGCGGGGCGTTTTCTTCTGGCCAGTTTGGCGGCGGCGGCAGCGGGGCTGGTTTTGGTGCCGGTCTCGGCGGCGGTCAGAGGCCCGACGGCAGGGAGGCCTTGGGGGCTCGCGGTTTTGGATTTATTGGGCGTTTTTATATCGGTGGTCTGGGTGGCACTGGTCGTCGGCTTAATGGGCCTCTTTTGGTTGCTCGGCAGTTATTGATAAGAGTGCGGTGGCCCGTTGTGAACGGCAACCCGGACGTCGGACGAGGCCGATCCTACGACGCCGACGGCCGGGTAGCGGAGCGCCCGGAATAGGCAAATTGCATCGGATTTCGGCCGCCGCGAGAAGCGCAACGGGGCGTTACAGTCAGCCGAAAAAGCGGCGGATTTAATGGGTTATTGGATCGAGCCGGGCCCGGCGGTAAAATGGACGGCGTTCTGACGCTTGGGCGGCCGCAGTGGCGGCTCGCCCGGCCTTGGCTTGGCTCCGGAATTCCGGTACGCTCTAACCATGAGATTCCCCTACCATAAACCGCGTGCCCAGCTTGAACTGGCTTTGCCCAGCGTCTTTACCACCGCCCGGCTTGTCGCATCGCGGCTGACCGCCCATGACACCGCCGATATTCACGCCGCCCTGGCGGAATCCACCGCCGAACTTAGCGTTACCTGTGATTGGGCGGTTGGCTCCGGCAGCGAAAAATTCTCGCGGCGGTTTGTGGCCGGTTTACTGGCGGAAAATAAACGCGGCCAGCGCGCGGACTATCTCGTGCGTGAAACCGCGGGCCGGTTGGCGGTGGGCATGGTCGCCTTGTGCCGCAACCACGACCGCGCAGGAGATTGGGAAATTGGCTTTTGGCGGCGCAGCGGCTGCCGCGGCAGAGGCTTCATGGCCGAGGCCGCCCGAGCCCTCATTCCGGTGGTGCAGCCGCAACTCCATTTTGCTAAACTGCTGCTGACCTGCGACGAAAACAGCGCCCATGTCATCCGCCTGGCCCAGAACCTGGGTTTTGTGCAAATTGCCGTCATTCACAACGATATGGATCGCCATGGCCGGTTGCGGCAGGTGCTGGTATTCGCATTACAACAAAGTTCGCAACATTCATCTTAACGAAAAACCATAAAGGTCAGCCGTGAACTCCCGCCGCCGCCTCTCTGGGCCGCATAGCCCCACCGCAACGCCTTGGCCAGAGCGAATGTCGCAGCCCCCAACAATCTGCGCCGATTTTGGCCATCTTCAGGCAACGTAAATGACGAAGAAACGTTATACTAAAATAACTCCTGCGCAGCGGCCCTGCGTCAGGTGGGTTTGCCGCCAATAACATCTGGAGCCACTCATGAGTGCCATTGATCCATCCATCTCCTTTGATCGAGAGTTTCGAGGAATCGTGGATCGGCTTGATTCGGCCGGCGGCCAATACCGCATGGCACTTATTATAGGTGCCGTGGGCAGATTTCTGGCCCTGGTCATTCCCGTACTGGTGGGCATTATCCTGCTGGCCGGGGCGCTCAACTTGCCGCATTGGCTGCGGTGGATGGCCCTGGCCCTGATTCCTCTGGTGGTGGCGGTGGCCTACTGGAAGTTTCTCCATGATTTAATCTGGCAAAGGCCCGCCTACGCCCAAATCGCCCGTTGGCTCGAGCAGCGCGCGGTGGAGTGTCATTTGCCTCTCGACAACTCTTTGATCAATGCCGTGCTGCTGGCCGGCGAACTCGACCGGTTGGGCAACCAGGAATCCCTTGGGGCCTTGGCCGATCCGCGGGCCCGCTGGATTCCCGAGGTTCTCCGCGAAATCCATGCCGGCCTGCAATCCAAAGATCTTTCGTCCGTGGTCCCCTGGAAGCAGCAAACCCGTTCGTGGTTGCTGGCGGGCCTGTTCCTCCTGGCCGCACTGGCTCTGGCGATTGTGTTCCCCAATACCATGGCCCATGGTCTGGGGGTGCTTTCCGCCCCGGGCCGTTTTGTACCGCGGCAAGGTACCGCCCAGATCCTTTCCATCCTGCCCGGCAATGAAACCGTTCTGGCCGGCCAAAGCGTCAGTTTTATGGTCAACGTACACGTACCCCGCAATCGTCTGGCCCTGGCCAAACTGCATCTTCGCTTCAAAAGCGGTAAAACTGAAACTGCCGGCATGATTGTCTTTGGCCGGAACAACAGTTCCTACCGCTACGTGCTGCCGAGTGCGGCGGAAAATATGACCTATATGATTTCCGTGGGCGGCACGCAATCGAGCTACTACCATATTTCGGTCCTGCCGCGCATTGAAATGACTTCCCTGGCTGTCGGCATCACGCCGCCCGCCTACACCCAGCTCGCGCCCCATACCGTTGTCTTAACCGGTGCCGCCGTGCGGGCCGGCGCCGACCATCTGGCCGCTCCCCTCGGTAGCGGTATTAAAATCGCCCTCACCCTAAGCCATGCCCTGATGGGGGCCACGGCCATTTTGGAACAAGGCCATGGCCGGACCGTTTCCATGACCTCCACGGACGGCCGACATTTTTCCGCGGCTTTTGCTCTGCCGGCCACGACCGCCTTTGCCATTATTCTCGATGATGCCAACGGCGGAGCGTTGCAGCGGTTTCCAACCAACGGTGTGGCCGGAACCTCGTCCGGCGATCATTCTCGCTTCCTCATCACGGCCCTGCCGGATAATCCCCCCGTCGTCCATGACCTTATTCCCCACCGTAACTTAAGCGTAGCGCCCGGCGATACCGTGGCCCTGCTCGGCGAAGCGCTCGATGATTATGGGCTAACCTCCATTCACCTGCAGGTCGCCACCGGTCGCCATACCCCGTTTACCACCATTCGGCGCTGGCCGATCGGCAATGCCGAAAATGGCCGTCCCGCCACCCAGGCCAAAGTGAAATTCGCCCTGGCCCTTCCCGCCGCCACCTATCCCGTGGGAAGTCTGGTTCGCTACCGCTTTACCGCCACCGACAACCGCAATCTGGATATTGGCGGCCAACAACTCGGCCCTCAGACCACCCGCGGCCAGGTGTACAGCGTACGTATCATCCGGGGCACCTTGGCCACCGGGCATCAACAGGGCCTGTGGTTGCGGCTGGAAGGTCGCTTGCAACGCATGTTGGCCATCCAGCGGCACTGGCGGGACCGGGCCAATGTGTTCTTCAAACCCATAAAACTCCCGGCTACACACACCCTGGCCCGGCAGGTCTATACCGGCCAGAAGTCACTGCTCACCTACATGCATTCCACCACCAGCCACTTTCCGTTTACACCGCCCATGGAAATGATCCGCCAGGCCCTGGATGTCCTCTCCCATGGCGATGCCCGTACCGCGCTGATCCGGGCCCAAAACCTCACGGCGGTATCCAGCGCCCGGGGAATTCCGTTATTGGTGCGCGGCTTGCATCACCATCAGGCCAATGTCATCACCGCCCTGAAGGCCCTGCTGGCCCTGGCCTCCAATCACTCCACCCAGGTTGCTTCACTGGTCTCGCATCAGGGCAGTTCCTTTCCCAACACCGGCCGACAGGCGTGGAAAAATCTGGCCCTGGAGCTTAAAAAACTCGAAAAGCAGCAGCGCGATGTGATGAACATGTCCGAGCATCTGGCCGCCAAACCAGTCACGCAATACGATGCCGCCGACAAACACAACCTGAAAAAGGTCGCCGCCATTGAAGATAAATGGAGCAAATTCTTGAATCAGTCGCTGATCAACATCAGCAATCTCACCGAGCAGGATTCGGCCAACGCTTCGCTGCTCGACGACCTGGCCGGCCTGAAAATCGCCCTGGCCATGAGCAAAAACGCCCTGAAAATCAAAGCCATCAAAATTGCCACACCGCTGGAACAGGAAGGCCTGGAGGATGCTAAAAAATTATCCTCCAACATTGAAAAATGGCTGCTCCAGCAACCCGATACCTACAAATGGGAAATGGAAGAACCTGTGGCCCAAAACGATGTGCCCAACCCTCCGCTGCCCGCGAAATTGCAGGACATGATCGGCAAACTCCTCGAGCATGAAGAGGATCTCACCCATTCCATGGAAAGCTTAGGCAGCAAATGGAACGATTCGATGAACAAAGGCCTCGGCTGGGGTGCCATGGATGGCCCCATCAGCGATATGAGCGCCCAGGGTGTTACCGGCAACCAGATGCCCAAAAACGATGAAATTCAGGGCCGCAGCGGCTCCGGACGCGAAGGCCGCAGCAGTGGCGAAATGGTTGGAGCCACCGCCACCAATAAAGGTGGTCGCCGCACCCCGACCCGGCTTACCCATGATCCATTCCAAACCGGCCGTATCAAAGACTCCTCCCATCAGCCGCCGGGCGGAGCCACCGGCGGCGGCAAAAAATCGGGGTGGGGCGGTGCCGGTCTGGAAGGACCAGCCCCCTTGGCCGAGCAGAAGGATATCAAACGCATGGCCGGTCTGCAGGCCGCCATGCTCAACCAGACCGATCGCCTGCGACTGGAAATGCGCGCCGCCGGTTTCAATAATTTCAAACTCATCGAGGCCGCCGTGCTCATGCAAAATGCCAATCAGGCCCTGCATGCATTTCATTACCACACGGCTATGATCTTTGCCCGCATGGCCACCCGTAATCTGGCCGCGGCCAATGTGCTAACCGGTGCCCAGGCCCGGCTCGTGGTCGAACATTCGCCCGAGATCGCCAAAAAACAACGCAAACTCGCCGATACCATGATCGGCCGCGTCCCCAAAGGTTATGCCGATCCGGTACGGGCCTATTTCACAAAACTTTCCAGTGCCGGTCAATAAGGCCAAATTCCCGCGCTTGAGTTGCCCCCTGACCTGAAACCAGATCAAAGGAATTTTCATGGCTGAATTAATTGTCAGTGTTTCCGGAGTCCGCGGCATTATTGGCGAAAGCCTCACCGCCCCCGTCGCGTTGGATTTCGGCCGGGCTTTCGGCGAATTTTTACTCCGGCACGGCGGCAACGGTTCCACCAGCGCCCCATTGCGCGTCGCTCTCGGCCGCGATTCGCGCATCAGCGGACCGATGATCGCCCAGGCCCTGACCGCGGGTTTGCTGGCGGCGGGGGTGAGCGTGATTGATCTGGGGGTTACCGCCACGCCGACCGTGGCTCTGATGGGTCGGTTCCTTAAAACCAACGCCAGTGTGGTGGTAACGGCCTCCCACAATCCGCCGCAATACAATGGCCTGAAATTCCTGCGCCACGATGGTATCGGGTTTCCCGGCGGATCGGTCCAGGAAATTCACCAGATCTACCAGGGCCGGCACTTTCGCAACGCCGGAATCGATTCCATCGGCCAGTTCTCCACCGACAGCCGGGGCCATGCCCTTCACGTGCAAACGGTCCTGCAATTTGTTGATGCCCGGGCCATTGCCCAGCACCGCTATCGTGTGGTGGCCGACAGCATCAACGGTGCCGGCTGCATCGCCACTCCCATGCTGCTGGGAAAACTTGGCGTGGAGCTGATCCATCAAAATGGTGCCGCCACCGGCCTCTTTGCCCACACGCCCGAACCCGTGCGGGAAAACCTGGGCAGTCTCTGCGATGAAGTGTTGCGCCAAAAGGCCGTCGTGGGCTTCGCCCAGGATCCCGATGCGGATCGCCTGGCCCTGGTGGATGAAATGGGCACCTACATTGGCGAAGAATACACCCTGGCCCTGGCGGTCTACGCCCGCATGTTGACCAAACCGGGTATCGTGGTGACCAATTTATCCACCAGTCGCATGGTGGACGATATCGCGGCTCGATTTGCCGGCCAGGTGATTCGAACCCCGGTGGGAGAAGCCAATGTGGCCGCCAAAATGCTCGAAGTTGGTGCCGTTATCGGCGGTGAAGGCAACGGCGGAGTCATCGACCCGCGGGTGGGGCCGGTACGGGATTCCTTTATCGCCATGGCCACAGTGCTGGATCTGCTCGCCAGAACCGGCCGCACCATCAACGAACTGGTGCGCGACCTGCCGCGCTATATGATGATCAAAACCAAATTCCCCGCGACCGCCGCCCAGGCCCAAACTTTGGTCGACCGCGTACGCGCTGCCTTCAAATCTGAACAATTGGACACCCAGGATGGAGTACGTATCGATTGGCCGCAAGGCTGGGTGCATGTGCGGCCGAGCAATACCGAGCCAATTGCCCGCGTCATTGCCGAAGCCAAAACCGAAACCATCGCCCGGGAATTGCTGAACCGTGTGGAAAAACTGCGGCCTACCTGAACTCGCGTCGACGCTTGCTTTAGCTGGAAGATGCCGCGTCGGGCTTGGCCGGAGGGCTTGGGTCCATCTTCTCTCCGGCCGCGGAAGCCTCCGCCCGGCCGCCGTCCGTTTTGCCGCCCAGGCCAAAGAGAGTTTCCATCGCCGCCGCCAGATGCGCCTGCTCGTGCGATGGCGCTTTGCTGGTTAAAAAACTCACCGGTTGATGAAGTATTTTACCCACCACGCGGTGCAGCGTTTTGGCCAGGGCCTGACGCTGCTCGGGCGTGAATTCCGGATGAGCCGCCAAAAGCCCCGCCAATTCCGCATTGCTGATCCGGTGGCAGTTGGCGTAAAGCTCTTTGACCAGTGGGCCGGTGTTCCGGGCCGAAAACCAATGGAGAAATTCCTCCGCGTGCTCCTGAATCACTTCCAGTGAAGCCGCAATCTGATCCCCCCGGCGTCGCCGGTTTTCATCCGCCAGTTTCTCCAGATCATCAATGTTATATAAGTAAATGTTAGTCAGCGAACCCACCCCCGCCTCCACATCGCGTGGTACCGCCAGGTCCACCATAAACATCGGCCGGTATTGGCGGGCTTTCAGCAGCTTGCGGACCATATCCACGGAAATAACCGCCTCGGTGGCCCCGGTGCCGGTCAGCACGACATCCGCCTCCACCAGCAGTTGCTCCAGATGCGCCAAATCAACGCATTCCATGACCGCCGCGCCGCACATATCCAAGGCCCGCTGGGGGTTGCGGTTGGCCAGCAATATCTTCCGCGGATGCAACGCCCCGAGTTGCCGCAGCACCAGGCGCGAAATTTTTCCCGCCCCGATCACCAGCACCGTTTTATCGCCAAGCTGATCGAAAACCCGTTGCACCAGGGCTACGGCAAGGGTGGCCAGCGAAGTGCGGCCGGTGCTCAATTCCGTCCGGTCATGCACATCCTTGGCCGCGGCCAACGCCCGCTGAAACAACGCGTGAAAACAGGTGCCGACGGTTTTGCGCTCCGCCGCCCGCACGTAGGCCTGTTTCACCTGGGCCAGAATCTGCGTTTCACCCAGCACCATCGAATCCAGCGAACTGGCCACCTGAAAAAGATGCTCCACCATCGCTCGATCCTCGTGTTGATACGTATGCGCCCGCAGATCCGCCGCCGCCATCTCCTGAAATTCCGCCAGAAACGCCGTCATCTCCTCCAGGGTGGGGCCGTGCGGACCCGCCGCCACGTATAACTCCACGCGATTGCAGGTGGAAAGAATCGCCGCCTCACTCTGCGGATAAAGCTCTGCGATGCGGACTAGCGCCGCAGCGCAATCCTGTTCCGAAAACGCCAGATTTTCGCGCACCAGCAGCGGTGCGGTCCGGTGATTCACGCCGACCATCCGCAATACCGGACTGGATTTCATCAGATGTTCCATATTTCAGCCGAATCCAGCCAGAGCATAAACCGCCAGTAAAAGCGCAAAACCCAAAATGCTCAGCCACGCCGCCCGCGCACCACGAAATGACGGCGTTAACTTCACATGCAGCAGCGGGGCGTAAACCGCCCACGCCACCACAGTGAGAATCACTTTCGGCGACCAGTACCAGTCCGGTCCCATGCTCTGCGGATATTTCAGGGCCTCGAAGATTCCCGTGATCGCCGCAATGGTCAGCAGCGGAAAACCCAGCAAAATCGCGTGGCGGTTAAACGCCTCCAGCCGGGCCAGCGAAGGCAGCGGCCAATTCTCCTTCTTGCTCCGCAATTGCCGATCCGCCAGCAGATAACCCAACCCGCTCACGCACCCGGCGGCAAAACAAACCGTGCCGATCAGAATGCTGCCGATATGCAACGCAATCCATGGATTGGCGGTATTAAAATTCCGATAGCCCGCCACCCCCAGAATCCCGCCCACCAAAATCAACAATCCGGTCATCGGCAGCAGAAAAATTGCCAGCGTCTTAAGCTGCCGCGTCCAACGGAACCATAGCCACAGCCCCGTGAGCAAAATCGCCAGCAGCAGGCAGGCATCAAAATAATCCGACAGCGGCAAAGACCACAGGCCGAAACGCCAGCCTCGCCAGATCAAAATTACCGCGCTCAGCGCCGCCCCACCCATCACCCACACGGTGGAAACACCCGAAAAGCCTGTAGCCGCAGCGCCATGGGCAGCCTGGGCGCTACGCCGCAATTCCGCAACCTGAAACGCAAACGCCAGTTCAAAGCACAGCCCCGCCACCAGCAAGCTGATAAATTCCACATGGGTAATGTTGGGGGTATCATGAAGCATGATAAATCCGCCGGATCTCTAGCCGTCGCCGCGCCTGGCCATCCTATTTTAATCCGCAGCGGACGTTTTTTCCCCTGCCCCGGCCCGGTGGCATTTGGCCGCCGCCAAGTAGTGCTGAAAAAGTTCCTCCGCCGCCGCCTTACCGCCATCCGTGAGCGCCCGTAGCATTTCATCGCCGACCAATTGCCCAAACAGGGTGGCGCGAACCTGGCCATCGGCAATCTCCGCCATAACCACCGCGCGCCAGCAATCCATCAAACCCGCCAGCTCCACCAGCGTTAAAGGCAGCGTTTGCGTTAAGGTTTCGGCTATCTTCGCCGCCAAAAGCGGTGCCGCCCCGCTGGTACTCACCGCCACCACCACCGGCTCCTTCCGCCAGACACTGGCATTGGAAAAATCTCCTTCCTCCGAAGCATCGCACCGACAACATAAAATGTTGCCTTGCCGTGCGTCCGCCGCTACCTTTCCATTGACCACCGGATCATCGGTGGCCGCAAAAACCAGTCGCCATGGTGGCACCTCCGAACCGAGCAAAATCGCGGTCTGATATTTTTCCCGCCGCAGCGCCACCTGTGGCATTTGCGCCAATCCCGCGGCAACCACGGGACTAACTACCGTGATGGCGGCCTGGGCTTCAATCAGGCCCCGCGCTTTCCGCCATGCCACCTTCCCACCCCCAACAATAAGTACAGGCTGCCTGGCTAAATGCAGAAAAACAGGATACACCGGTGTTGCCATGCTCCCTGTTATACCGCCGCGCCGGCCCGGCGCAAAACTTAGTCGGCAGCTACAATTTTAGCCGCGAAAATGCACGCGCCATCATCTACGGCCAGAACAGGGCATAACAGCCCGCCGCCTCGCTGATTTTGACGTGCATCAGCCGGGCCGGCGGGGTGATATGCGGCCCCAGCAGCTCCGCAATGCGTTGCGCTACGCGCTCCGCCGACGGATTATAGCCTGCGTCAAATGGTGGAATGTCATTGAGATGCCGATGGTTAAAGTCCGCAATGATTCCGGCCAGCGCCTTTTCCAGCACATGAAAATCCATCACCGTTTCCAGACCGTCAAGCTCCGCCGCACCCACCCTCACCCGCACCTTCCAGTTATGGCCGTGCAGGGGTTCCAATCCTCCCCCCGGCAGACGAAGCTGGTGCGATGCGCAAAATTCCCCGCAAACCTCAATGGCAAACATAGTCCAGACTCCATGCTCTCATCGGTCCCTATCACCCCTGAACCCAACGAGCGCCATCCGCGGTCCGCCAATTCCCAACCGCTTATCACCGGCCACGACCAAATCCTACGTGTAGAGTCCGCTAGGGTCAATGGCCCCCCAAATCCCTTCTCGCGGGCCGCAGCCCTCACCGTCATTTAATCTGTGCAAATCCGCGTAAGGCGTTTATCCCGAATTCCATCGGAATGGATCCCCCCGTCCGTCCTCCGCGGTCCTCTGCGTCCCCTGCGGTGAGCCCCCCCTGCAGCCGCAGCCGCCGTTACTCCCGTCTCGCGCAGCGCCCGTCTCCTGTCTCCTGACTCCTAACTCCCGTCGCGGCATGGATGCCGAAATCCCGATGAGGCAGGAGCCGGGTATCGGGAAGGCATGGATGCCGAAATCCCGATGCTGGAGGGCCAGCGTATCGAGATCTCCCAACTCCTAGCTCCCAAATCCTAACTCCTGCGGCCGCAGCCGCCTTTACTCCTCTCTCGCGCAGCGCCCCCCGTCCGTCCTCCGCGGTCCTCTGCGTCCCCTGCGGTGAGCCCCCCCTGCAGCCGCAGCCGCCGTTACTCCCGTCTCGCGCAGCACCCGTCTCCTGTCTCCTGACTCCTAACTCCCGTCGCGGCATGGATGCCGAAATCCCCGATGCTGGAGGACCAGCGTATCGGGACTGACCACTGACCGCCGGCACCAGCCCAGGGATTGTTTCCCTGTGCGCCTCGTCTGCCCCCGTCGTCTACTTCACCGGTGCTGATGCTCATGGATGTGGTTGAGGCAATAGCACAAAGCCCCGGTACACTTGGTGCAATAGCGGAATTCCATCTGCGGGTGGCTGCGCTCAGTAATGCCGCAGACGCTGCAACGGTGCATGACCGGCTCGGCGGATACCGCCGCCGCCTTGCGCGCCATGCGGCGATGGCCGTGGCGAACACGCTGCCAGATTTCCTTGCGAAAAAACAGCAAAAAATTCAACACCGCGGCCAGAACCATCACCCGGGTCATCCAACCGCCGTTCAAAAACCGCAGCAGGTAAAAGCCCCACGCCACCCAGGCCAGATATTTCACCCGCACCGGCAGCACCAAAAAAAGATAAAAGAGAAAATCCGGATATAAAAAAGCAAACGCCAGAAACGTTGACCCGTAAAGAAAGCCATTGGCCGCCACGCCGTCCGGAACGATAAAAGCCGCCGCCGCCGTGGCTACGTATCCAATCAGCAAAAACAGGTTGTAGCGGGGCGCACCCCAGGTATTTTCCAGAGCGGTGCCGATCAGCCAGAACACGTAAACATCCAAAAGCATCCAGAGCGGGCTAAGCGACATCGGAATAAATACAAAGGTCAAAAGCCGCCACCATTGCCCCTCCAGCACCTTCGCCGGAATCAACAGCAGCCCCTCGACAATCCGTGGATCGCTGTAATGCAGCCCGAACATCACCAGTTGGCCGCCGATCAGCCACAGCGTCAGCCGCGCAATGGCCAGCCGCTCCAGTTTTTGTTTTATTTGCCGTGTTCGCCGCATTCCTGCAATCCTTGGCGGGCCTGACCGCGGTGGCTATGTGCCCTTCAATTATTCCCGCCCGATGACCACAATACCCAGATCATCGGCCAGCTTAAGCAGCGCCGGCTTTTCAAGCATGATCGTCTTTCCCGCCTGCAAAATCAGCGCCGCCGCTCCCCCGCGCTTCAGGTTTTCTATCGTCGCCGGACCCACGGTGGGCAAATCAAAACGCACATCCTGATTCGGGTTGCTGGCCTTGCACAAAATCCAACCACCCCGCGGGCATAACCCTTGGGTGCGTTCTATCATCCGGTCCGTGCCTTCCACGGCTTCCACGGCGATAATTTCCCGGTTCAGACAGCTTATACATTGGCCGATCAGCAACTCGTTGATCCGCTGCAGCAGCGGCCAGGCAAATTCCGTATCCGCCAGAATTTCCGCCGTCGGCTTACGCCGCGTCATCACCCCGCGCTCCGCCAGCAATTCGGGAATATGTTCTCGAGCGTCAATAAGCATTACTCCTCCACTGGCCAACTCATCGGCCACCGCACGCAGCAAATTGGCGCTGCGCTTGTCGTGGCGCAGGCGGCCAAAATAAATCCGGAAAAACCGCCAGTCCGGTATATACCGCAGCAGATGAAAAGGGTCATACAGTTTCTCCTTGGCCACTCGCCCCACCATAATCGCCCGCGTCACGCCGTGCCGTCGCAAGACCCGTATCCACTGGTTGATCCGGATCAGCCCGACCCGCGAAAAATTATCGCATAACGGCCGCAGCAAGTCCTCCCGACTTTGCCCATGCAGCCCGGCGCACACCACCCGATGGCCTTTCGCCTTGAGGTTCCGCACCACCGCCACCGGCAACATCCCTTCACCCGCGATCACCCCGATGACACCCTTTTCTTCCTGCTGCGTCATGCCATCAGCCCCATCCGCCCGCCTCAACCGCGGTTCCTTACCGCCACCGACCGGGCGTGCCCGTCAAAGCCTTCCGCCATCGCCAGTGTTTCAATCGCCTCGGCACACTCCCCCAGCGCCGCCGCGTCCAACTCCACCACGCTGATGCGCTTGCGGAAACTTTCCGCCGAAAGACCGCTGAAAAATCGCGCCGTCCCGGAGGTCGGCAGCACGTGCGATGGACCGGCCAGATAATCGCCCGCCGCCACCGGAGTCGCTACGCCGATAAAAATTGCCCCGGCATGACGAATCCGGCCCGCATCCGCCCGCCCATCACGCGTCATAATCTGCAAGTGCTCCGGGGCCAGCGCATTGACCAGATCAATGGCTGCCGCTGGGTTCTCCTCCACAATCACAGCGCTGGCAAATTCCAGCGCCTTAATCGTGATCTCGCGCCGTGACAGCCCGTCAAGCTGGCGGGCCATTTGCCCCTGCGCCGCGCCGGCCAGCGCTTCCGAACAAGTCACCAGCAGGCAACTGCCCGGCGCGTGCTCGGCCTGGGCCAGAAGTTCGGCGGCGACTATTGCCGGATCAGCCGTTTCATCCGCCAGCACCACCACCTCACTCGGACCCGCAAAACTGTCAATATCCACAATTCCAAACAACTCTTTTTTCGCCAGTTGTACCCAGGTATTGCCAGGCCCGACAATTTTATCGACGGCGGGAATCGTTGCCGTTCCCAAAGCCAAAGCCGCAATGGCCTGGGCGCCGCCCATGCTGTAAACCTCGTCAATACCCACCAGGGCCGCCGCGGCCAGCACCGCCGACGAAACCCTTCCTTCCCGCAGCGGTGTGGCTATGCAGATGCTTTTGACCCCCGCCACCTGCGCCGGCACCGCCGTCATGATAACACTCGATGGATACGCCGCCGCACCGCCCGGAATGTACAAGCCGACCCGGTCCAGCGGCACATAACGCACCGCCAGCCGCGCCTCGCCGTCCTTGGATGCCCGCGGGCTTAACGCCGCCGGGGCCGCCGGCAACATCGCTTGTTGATACCGCCGCACGTTGGCGATGGCCACGCCCATCGCCGCAATAAATGCCGGATCCGCCTCCGCACGGGCCGCGGCGATCTCCGCCGGCGGCACCCGCAATTGCTCTACCCTTACCGCCGCCTTCTCAAAGCGCCAAATGCAGTCCACCAGACCCGCGTCACCCTCACGCTGCACCTGCCGGATAATCTGCCGCACCTGGCTGGCCCTGGATTCCCCACCTTCCGCCTGCGCATCTTCCAGTAGCATCGGACGCAGCGACAACCGCTGCTTTATTTCCGCCAGCCGAAGCTGGTCCGCCGGGCGCTTCGCATAAAGAATCGGTATCGGAGTCATGTTATCCTTATCCGGCCGCCGGCACGCTGGCCACCTGTGTTTGTTTCCCGCGCGCCACAAAACCTTTATTATCTTAGTCGCACGGCTGGCCTTGCGAAACTATGGGTTCGCTTTGCCGGATACGCGAAAATCACCCCCGGGCCCAGTCGCGCCTGGCGGCCAAGCGATTTCAGGAGATTCCAACCCATGTCCGCAATTATTTTATCCATTGGCGATGAATTGGTTTCCGGCCTCACCGTCAACACCAACGCCACCTGGCTTAGCCGGGAACTTTCCGCCATCGGTATTTCCACCCTGCGCCAAGTCACCGTTGGCGACGATCAAAATGCCATTGCCGCGGCCATCCGCGAGGCCTGCGGCCAATGCCGCCTCGTGCTCATTTCCGGCGGCCTCGGGCCGACACTCGACGATGTTACCCGCCAGGCCCTGGCCGCCGCCCTCGATACCACCCTGGTGGAAGACTCTACCGCCCTCGACCAGTTGGAAGCCTTCTTTCAGCGGATCAATCGCCCCATGGCCCCCAGCAATCGCCGCCAGGCCCTGCGTCCGCAAACCGCGCAGTGCCTGCCCAATTCCTGCGGCACCGCGCCGGGCCTGTTTGCCTCCACCCGTGCCACCGATATTTTTGTGGTTCCCGGAGTGCCGCGGGAAATGCGGGCCATGTTTACCCAATCCATTCTGCCCCGCCTCGGCCAACTCAGCCAAAACCTGGTCACACGCACGTATCAGCTCAACACCTTCGGTATCGGCGAATCCGTCATCGGCCAGCGCATTGCCGATCTCATGGTCCGCGGGGCCAATCCCTCCATCGGCACCACCGTCCACGAAGGCGTGGTTTCCGTGCGCATTTACGCCCGTGGTTCCGCGGCCCAGGCCGATGCCATGGTGGAAGATGCCCGCCGTAAAATCATCCAGCGCCTCGGGAATGCCATTTTTTCCCAGCAGGAGCAGTCCCTGCAGGAAGCTCTGGCCGTGCTGTTAAATGAATACGGCCCGACCATCGCCGTGGCGGAAAGCTGCACCGGCGGCCTGCTCGCCCAGATGCTCACCAGCGTTCCGGGAGCTTCCAGTTACTTTCAGCGCGGTTGGGTCACCTACAGCGACCAGGCCAAGGTTGAGGAATTAGGGGTTCCGCACGAGCTTCTCCAGACCCATGGGGCCGTAAGTGAACCTGTGGCCTTGGCGATGGCCCAAGGAGCCTTATCCCGGGCCGCAAGCCAATGGGCTTTGTCCATTACCGGAATCGCCGGGCCGGATGGCGGCACCGCCGAAAAGCCCGTCGGCTTGGTCTACATCGGCTTGGCCGGGCCGGGAAGATCCACCGTGCGGCGGAATATCTTTACCGGCGATCGCGCCGGTATTCGCCTCCGCAGCGCCCAGATGGCCATGACCATTCTCCGCCTGACCCTGCAAGGGTTGGATGTGGATACGGTACTGGCGTAGCTCCCCTCATTGCAGCAAAGCCATGCCGTCATCCAGGCTGCGACAGACATGCACTTCCAATCCCGCCTTCTGCGCATCGGCCACGGCTTGCCTGTCGGCCGAACTGTTAGCGCTGGCTATCAGCACGTGCTTAAAGCCCAGTCGGGCCGCCTCGCCCAGCCGTTGCGGCAGATAACTGATGGCTCTGAATTCTCCCAGCAGACCCAATTCGCCCATCACCAGACTTCGTGCCGGCAAGCCGCGCTTGGTGTGCGAACCGGCAATGGCCAACGCGATGGCCGCATCCGCCGATGGGTCGGCAATCTTGATTCCGCCTACCACATTGGCAAACACATCCCGATCCACCAGGCGCAGGCCCGCGCGCTTTTCCAGCACGGCAATAATCATGGCCACGCGGTTGGCATCACATCCGCTCACTTTTCGCCGCGCCGCTCCCAGCATACTCTCCGCCGTCAGAGCCTGAATTTCCACCGGCAACACCCGTGTGCCCTGCAACGCCGCCGTCACCACGCTGCCGCAGGCCAGGCCGGAATGCGCTTCCAAAAATATAGAGGCCGCGTTTTCCACCGGGTCCAGCCCGCGCAGCCCCATGCGAAACAAGCCTACTTCCAGCGTGTTCCCGTACCGATTTTTAACGCACCGCACGATCCGATGGTCATGATGCGTATCCCCTTCAAAATACAGCACCGTATCCACCACATGTTCCAGCAGCTTGGGCCCCGCCAACATGCCCTGCTTGGTCACATGGCCCACCAGGCACACCGCGCTGCCGCCCGCCTTGGCCAGCGCCACCATTTCCGTGCAGCAGTCCTTAAGCTGGGAAATGGATCCGGGGGCGGACAAATTCGACGGCTCATAAATCATCTGCACCGAGTCGATAATGCACAGATGAGGCCGATGCTTTTGAATGGCCCGGCTGATGTTTTCCAGATTGCTTTGCGCCAGAATCAGCAAATTGCCGTGCCCCGCCCCCAGCCGCCTCGCCCGCAGTTGAATTTGCTGCGCCGATTCCTCGCTGGTCACATACAGCACCGACCGCCCTTGCCGGGCCATCTGATCGCCGGCCTGAATCATCAGCGTGGATTTCCCAATGCCCGGATTACCCCCCAGCAATATCGCCGAGCCAGGCACCACCCCGCCCCCCAGCACCCGGTCAAACTCTGCCATCCCGGTGGGCATCCGGGCCACTTCCAGCTCGGGTATCTGATCCACCGGCAAAGCCACCGCATCCTGCGCCTCGCCGTTGGTACCCCACGCCGCTTTTCCGGATGGGCTTAATACGCCCCGCGGCCGATGCGGGTCTTGCGCGGCTTGGGTAATTTCATCCAGCGAATCCCACGAGTCGCAATCCGGACATTTCCCCATCCATTTGGGTTGCATTGCTCCGCAGGATCGACAAACAAAATAAGTTTTCGGTTTCGCCATGGCCCGGATTATACTGCCTTTTTTAGCCCCGGCTCTTGCCCACCATGCCCTTGATGCCCCCAGCGTGCCAATTCTTCGCCGCCCGGCAAGACTTTTCGCCCCACCCCTCCGCTTCCCCCAAAGCGTCACCCAGGCCCCGCGTCCCCTGCGCCGGCCGCCACCCCGTCAATCCGGCACCCGCCGCACATTGGCGGCCTTAATACCTTTCGGCCCGGCCAAGGCTTCAAACTCCACCACATCGCCCGCCCGTAGCGATCGATACCCTTCCGCCAGAATCGAGGAATGGTGAACGAAAATATCCTGGTTATTTTTGTCCCGGATAAAGCCAAATCCCTTGCGGCTGTTGAACCATTTCACGATGCCCGTGCCGTTGCTCATAACGCACCTCATTTTCCATCACCAGCCGATGCCCGACAGCCAAGTTAGTATTACTATGTTAAGTAGAATCACAGAATTTCGGGTTGAATTTTGTTTTGCAAAATGGACAGCATCCGATGGACCGTATCAACCACGGCTGAATCGCTCGCAGTGCCGCTTCCCACGTC
>JAJYZF010000110.1 GCA_021800165.1 Planctomycetota bacterium
CGGCTCCAACGCTCGGTGCGAGCCACAATGGAGGATGGCCCATTTGCTTGCGCTACGTCACGCGCCTAACATATCAATGGCGGACGCATACAGCGAAAGGTGACCCAACTATGTCGAATCGTACGCTGACGCCGGAAATGCTGGCCAAAATGGATGCTTATTGGCGGGCCGGGAACTATATCTCTGTTGGGCAGATTTACCTTTACGACAACCCCCTGTTAAAAAAGCCCCTTAAGCTGGAACACATCAAACCAATGCTGCTGGGCCATTGGGGTACCACACCGGGTCAGAATTTTATCTACACGCACCTCAACCGCGTTATTAACAAGTATGATCTGGATATGATTTATCTTTCCGGCCCGGGCCATGGCGGACCAGCGGTGGTGGGCAACGTGTATCTGGAAGGCACGTACAGCGAGGTCTACCCCGATATAAGTCAAGATGAAGCAGGTTTGAAGAAGCTTTTCAAACAATTTTCATTTCCCGGCGGAATTCCCAGCCATGCCGCACCGGAAACGCCGGGATCCATCCACGAGGGAGGGGAACTTGGTTATTCCATCAGCCACGCCTTTGGCGCGGTCTTTGACAATCCCGCTCTCATTGCCGCGTGTGTGGTGGGCGATGGCGAGGCGGAAACCGGTCCGCTGGCCACGAGTTGGCATTCCAACAAATTTCTCAATGCCACAACGGATGGCGCGGTACTGCCTATTTTACATCTCAACGGGTATAAGATTTCCAACCCAACCTTGCTGGCGAGAATTGAACCGGAAGAATTGGAACAATTGCTGCGCGGTTACGGATGGTCCCCGTATTTTGTGCAAGGTGAAGAACCCGCGCTGATGCACGAAGCCATGGCCACTGCACTGGATGCGGCGGTAGAACGCATCCAACAAATTCAGCATCAGGCCCGCCACGAAAACAACACCATGCGCCCCCGCTGGCCGATGATTGTGCTCAGGTCGCCCAAGGGCTGGACCGGCCCTAAGTTTATTGACGGCCTGCCCGTGGAGGGTACTTTTCGCGCCCACCAGGTGCCGCTATCCGATCCGGCGAAAAATCCGGAGCATCTCAAAATGCTGGAAAACTGGATGAAAAGTTATCATCCGGAAGAACTTTTTGATGATGGGGGGCGACTCAAACCGGATCTGGCGGCCCTGGCCCCCAAAGGTAGGCGGCGGATGGGAGCCAACCCACACGCCAACGGCGGTCTGCTGCTGCGCGATTTGCGGATGCCGGACTTTCGCGATTATGCCGTGACGGTGGCTGCGCCTGGCATCGGCGGCATCGGCGATACGCGGGTGCTGGGGCCATTTTTGCGTGATGTGGCCAAGCGCAACGCAAATCCGCGGAATTTCCGCATTTTTGGCCCCGATGAGACGCTTTCCAACGGTTTGGGCGCGGTGTTTGAGGTGACCAACCGCCAATGGGATGCGCGCGAAGTACCCAACGATGAATTTCTCGCACCCACCGGCGGCGTGCTCGATGCCATGCTTAGCGAACATCAGTGCGAAGGCTGGCTGGAAGGCTATCTGCTCACCGGGCGGCATGGCGTATTTAATTGCTACGAAGCATTTACTCATGTGGTTGCATCCATGTTCAACCAGCATGCCAAATGGCTGGAAGTAACACGCGATTTGCCATGGCGGGCCGATGTTTCCTCGTTGAACTATCTGCTTTCTTCGCATGTCTGGCGGCAGGATCACAATGGCTTTACCCATCAGGATCCGGGCTTTCTGGACCTGGTGGTCAATAAAAAGGCGGATGTGGTGCGGGTTTATCTGCCACCGGACGCCAACTGTCTGCTTTCGGTGATGGATCATTGCCTGCGCAGCCGGCAGTATGTGAATGTCATTGTAGCCGGCAAACACCCCGCTCCGCAGTGGTTGGGGATGGAAGCGGCGGCGGTGCATTGCGAAGAAGGCATTGGAATCTGGAAATGGGCCAGCAACGACGCGGGCGGCGAACCGGATGTGGTGATGGGCTGCGCCGGGGATGTGCCCACGCTGGAAGTGCTGGGGGCGGTTTCCATTTTGCGGCGGGAACTGCCGGATTTGAAGATCCGCGTGATCAATGTCGTAGATCTCATGAAGCTTCAGCCCAACAGCGAACATCCCCACGGCTTGCCGGACACTGATTTTGATTCCCTCTTCACCCGGGATAAACCGATCATCTTTGCCTTTCACGGCTATCCGTGGCTGATTCACCGGCTGACGTATCGGCGAATCAATCACCACAATCTGCATGTGCGCGGCTACAAGGAAAAGGGCACCATCACCACCCCCTTTGATATGACGGTGCTCAACGATATGGACCGTTTTCATCTGGTGCAGGATGTGGTGGATCGGCTGTCGAAGCTCGGTGCCAAAGCCGCCTATCTCAAACAGATGGTGCGTGACAAACTCATCGAACACAAACGCTACATCGCCGAGCACGGGCAGGATCTACCGGAGATTCGCAACTGGAAATGGGGCGTTAAGTGAAGGTGAATGGGTTGACGTGTGGGGAATACTTTGTTGTGAGCGAATCGCTGCACCGCCTTTCCAGCACATGAAGATCGAGCATCGACGTGAAAAACTCCGTAGAATTGGTTCTTCTGGAAGGCCCGGGAGGCGAGTGTAACTTGACAGTTAAAGTCCTATAAATTATTGTAGAATTGTGATGTGCGGGCTGATCGGAACGGTGTTTCCGCTTGGTGCGTGGGCGTTGCCCAAAGGCCAACATGAGTCGCCATTATTATGTTCTGGAGATTCTTTATGTCAGTGCGTTCATTTTTACTTGGCGTTAGCGCCGCGGCATTGCTTGGTGTATCGGTGGTTCATGCGGCCGCTGACTTAAAGACGCCGCTGGGGGCCTTGCGCACGTACGCGGCCGCTATTCACGCCCAAAGCGTCCCCCATGCCATGGCCTGTGTAAGCAGCACCGGCAAACGCGAAAAAGCGGTGGTGAAGTCCATGTTGACTGTGATGGTGGCCAATGAACATTTATCCAAAATCGCCGTGGCCAAGCTGGGGCCGCCCACCACTCGTGGCGGCAAGGAATTGGCCAGCGCCTCCAGCGGTTACAAGGCCATGCAGGCCAAGCTCAAAAAGGCCAAGGTGAGCATTAAGGGCACTGAGGCCACCATCACAATGCCGGCACCAAAGGGCACCAAAGCGGGCGAAACCGGCAAACTGTATTTTAAGAAGATTGGTACGGACTGGAAAATTGACGGTGAAAAGCTGTTTCATCTTGCCGCAGTGAAAAAAATTCCATCCAAGGAACTGGCCACCAGGTTGGAAATGAGCGATCAGATGGCGGAGGCCTTTAACGCTGCGGCCGACGATATTCAAAACGGTAAGGTAAAAACATGGAAACAGTTGCACAATGACGTTTACAAGAAGATGATGGCGGCGATGGGTATGGGCGGTGCCCCAGCCAAGAACGGTGCTACCGGCGGTGGGCCGGCTGGTGGCGGCGTCGGCCAGTAAGGTCAACTTGGCGGCCAGCGTTTCTTGAATCACCGAAATCCGCCCTTAAGGGCGGGTTTTTTGTTGATAACGGGCCGCTGCCGCTGCAATTCTTACTCCGGTTTGCCCATGGTAATCGAAGGCCGAAACAACTGGCTGCTAAACGCCTTTTGATATTCCGTCCAGTTGCCGTCTTCGCTGGGCGCGGCGACAGCATCAATGGCCATTTGCGTTTTGGCATCCAGGTTATCAATCATATTCACCAAAATAGCTTCCGGCGTTTTGGGGCGTACCGCAGCGCCGAATTCCGGTTCGCCATGATGCGAAAGAATAATGTGCTCAATGACCATCAGCAGGTCCGGCCGGAAGGCTTTGCCGGTCTGCTGCGAAATCTTTTCCGCCCTTTGATGCACCCATATCGCGCCGATGGCAATATGTCCGACCAGACGACCGGTATCGGTATAGTCAAAACCAGTGGTGAAGGCCAACTCCGCCGTTTTACCGATGTCATGCAGGAACAGTCCGGCCAATACCAGATCCTGATCGATATCGGGATAGCGCGGACATATCACCATAGCCAGTTCCAGGAGGCTCAGGGTGTGCTCCAGTAGGCCGCCGATCCAAGCGTGGTGCATACTTTGGGCCGCCGGTGAAAGTGAAAAGCGCTTCATTAAATCCGGATCATCCAGAAACGAGGCCACGAGCTGCGCCAGATCCTGGTCGTTGATTTTGCCCAGGATCACCCGCATGCGGGTCAACATCTCCGGCACATTCTTCCGGGTATGCTTGAGAAGCTCCGCCAGATTAAGCTTGGAAGCATCCTCAATTTTTTGCATCGCCTCGGCAACAAGCTGCAAATGCCCCTGATAGTTTTCCACGCGACCGCGCACCTGCACATAGCCGGTGCCAGGCAGGCGGTCATACAATTCCCTGGCGATGTTCCACATGCGGCAATGAATTTTTCCGGTAGCATCGGAACATTCCGCCTTCAGATAGGGCTTGTTGGAGGTTGTGGTTCCAAGCTGTTTGCCGCCCAGCACAAAGGCCTGATCCACAACATCTCCTTCACGGAGTTGGGAAATCGCAATGCGTGTCATAATAACCCTTTTAGTGTTCAAAAGCTCAGCGTCTGAAACTCTACGCGAATACAACTTTTTATACAACCGCAGCTTTTCGGGCCGTGCAAGTGGATCGTTACGCCTCCCCCCCCGCCATGACCGAGAGCCTGGATGTGGCCCTATCTTTTGGCACAACCATAGACGCCAGCAGCATCAATGCCGTGGAGATGAACGGCAACGTCGGATCCCACGATTTTTGCACGCCGCCCACAACTCCGGCCGCACCCCCGGCATTTATTGGATCTGTAAAATTGCCTTTTTCTACGAGGTGGATAGGATGATTGCTCAACAGGCTCGCTGGGGGCTTGACTGGCCCACAGGCTTGGATCATCTGGTAATAAATACAAGGCAAAACGTCATGTCGAATATTCCGCGCTGCGAATATCCCCGCCCACAATTTTGTCGCGAGAAATGGTTGTGCCTGAATGGCTGCTGGGAATTTGAAATGGATTTCGGCGACAGCGGCTTGGAACGCGGATTCTTGGCTCGCCCGCTGCACTCCAAAATCACGGTTCCTTTCTGTCCGGAATCGAAACTTTCCGGAATCGCTCATACGGATTTTATGCCTGCGGTCTGGTATCGCCGCGGCGTGACGGTTCCCGCGGATTGGAAAACCGGTCGCGTATTGCTGCATTTTCAGGCGGTGGATTATGACGCTACGGTGTGGATCAATGGCCGTGAAGTTTACAGGCATCGCGGGGGTTTTACTCCGTTTACGGTGGATCTGCGCAGCGGTGTGCAGGCCGGGGCGGAGTTGAACATCGTGTTGCGGGCGCGGGATGATGCACGTTCTTCGCCGCAGCCGCTAGGCAAGCAGTCGCGGGAATATGCCAATCAAGCGTGCTTTTACAACCGAACCACGGGCATCTGGCAGACGGTATGGATGGAGCCTGTGCCGGCCGAGAGCTATTTGCATCGGCCGCGTCTCACGCCGGATGTCGCTACGGGTCTGATTCGTCTGGTGCAACCGATCAGTCGGAATTGCCCGGGCTGGAAGATTCGGGCGGTGCTTTCGGACCAAGATGGTCCGGTGGCCACCGCTGAGACGCGAGCGGATCTTGATCTAAGCCCCACCGTCGATCTGGCCATTCCAGCCGGTCGCCGCCGGTTATGGTCGCCGGTCGATCCACATTTGTATGATCTAAAAATAGAACTGGTCGATGAGCAAAATCAGGTGGTGGACAGCGCCCGCAGTTATACCGGGTTGCGCAGTATCAGCATAGATGGGCACCGGCTGCTGCTGAACGGCCAACCCATTTTTCAGCGATTGGTGCTGGACCAGGGTTATTATCCGGATGGAATTTTGACCGCGCCGACCGATGCGGCCCTTAAGGCGGATATTGCGCTGGCCCAGGCGGCGGGTTTTAACGGTGCCCGGCTGCACCAGAAGGTTTTTGAAGAACGCTTCCTTTATCACGCGGACCAGATGGGCTATTTGTGTTGGGGCGAATTTGCCGATTGGGGAGCGGCGGGGTTTGGTCCGGCCCAAGACCACCAGCGGCACGCTATCACGTATGCCGGACAGTGGCTGGAAGTGCTGCAGCGCGATTATTGCCACCCGTGTATCATTGGTTGGTGCCCTCTAAATGAAACGCACCAGCCCCTTGGCGACCGCATCACCAACTTGGATGATGCCACCAAAGCCCTATTCCTGGCGGCCAAGGCGATGGACCCCACCAGGCCCGTGCTGGATACCTCGGGCTATGCCCACCGGGTTTATGAAGCGGATGTTTACGATTCCCATGATTACGCCGATGGTCTCGACTTCCGCAAGGGTCTGGAGGGTTTTCAGATGCGCCATCAGGCAACGGAAGGCTTCGCACCGTTTGTCAATTGTGCCAGCGACCCCCGGCCAGCCTCCATTGCTTACCACGGCCAGCCATACTTTGTGAGTGAATTTGGGGGCATCGGCTTTAATTTGGCGGCGGTTACCCAGGACAAAACCGCCGTCGAGGCCACCAACGCCTGGGGTTACGGCCAGATTCCCACCACCGCGGCGGAATTCCTCGCACGTTTTGCCGCCCTGTGTGATGTGCTGCTGGATAATCCGCGGATGTTCGGCTATTGCTATACGCAGTTGACGGATGTTTTTCAGGAACAAAACGGAATTTTCACCTTTGATCGCCGCGCCAAATTTGATCTGGCCAAGGTACGCCACATTCAGCAGCGCAAGGCCGCGTTTGAGGCGGATCGTGGTTGAATGTCGGCGGCATCCACTATAAAAAATGATTTGGAGTCTTCATGAATCTTGTAATTCATCTCATTGGCAATGCCCACTTGGATCCGGCCTGGCTGTGGACCTGGCCGGCCGGCGTGGATGAATCCATTAATACGTGCCGGACGGCCTGTGATCTGCTGGATCTATACCCCGACCTGCACATCACGCGCGGTGAAGCGTGGGTGTATGATCAGGTGCGCAAGGCGGATCCGCGCACGTTCGGGCGTATTCAGGCTCACGTGAGCGCGGGGCGATGGCATATTGTCAATGGCTGGTGGATTCAGCCGGATTGCAATCTGCCGGGGGAAGCATCATTTCTCAAGCAGGCTGAAATTGGCGGGCGATTCTTTCGCGAACATTTTGGGGTTCATGTGGATGTAGGTTACAACGTGGATTCCTTCGGCCACTGCGCCATGCTGCCGAGTTTTCTTACCCGCACCGGAATGAATGCGTATGTATTCATGCGGCCGCAAGCGATGGAAAAGAAGCTTCCGGGCGATCTGTTTAAGTGGCAAAGCCCGGTCGGCGATACCGTGACCGCCTGTCGCATTTCCGCGGTGTATTTGGCGGCCAGTGTGTCCAATTTAATCAGCAATATCCACACGACTGTGGCCGCCGCAGACCGCCGCGTGGGCCACGCCATGTGCTTCTACGGCGTGGGCGATCATGGCGGCGGACCGACCCGGGCCCAAATTGAATGGATACGAGAACACCGGCAATTTGCTTCGGATGTGGAGTTGCGTTTCAGCCATCCCCGGGCCTTTTTCGATGCGATCAAGGATAAGACCGCCCCATTGCCTCTGGTCGTTGGTGAATTACAGATGCACGCAGTGGGCTGCTACTCGGTGGTCCGTGATATCAAGCAGGGGGTGCGACAGGGCGAGGCCGCGTTAATACAGGCGGACATTGCGGCCCAGGATTTGCCGGCACCCCAAGCCACAGACGCCCGCCACAAGCTTCTGGAAGCATGGCGACGGTTGCTCTTTAATGAATTTCACGATGTGCTCGGGGGCACTTGCATAGATAAAGCCTGTCGGCAGAGTATCGATGATCTGGGCTACGTGCAATCGGTGGCCCGCGAGGTTCTGGTGGATAGCACACGCAGAAATATGACCGGCCTTCCGCCCTGCCCACGACAGCGCCTGGTGATCGGCAATCCTTCTGAAAAACCATGGGTTGGGCTGGCCGAGTTTGAGCCTTATCTACCTGTGAATGGACAATCCCCGGAATTTATATTGCAGGACGAAGATGGCGCGGTGGTACCGACGCAGGATATAGCGGCGGATGCGGCAGCCGGTATGTCGCGCCGAACCTTGCTGCCGGTACGTGTGCCGGCCAAAGGGCGACAGGTGTTGCAGCTTTACCGCAAGTCTAAAGCTGTGGCGCGACCTTCCGCGCTTGAGGTACAAGCAGACAAGATGGGCCACCAGCAGTGTCAGGTCCGTGTCGGGCGCAGCGGGGTGGAACAATTAAGTTTTTGTTCGCAGGCTCTGCTGGGTACCGGCGGAATACAGATCGCAGTGTTGGAGGATTTATCGGATACCTGGTCGCATGGAATTCCGGGCTACCGGGGGCCGTTGCTGGGAACTCTTACTACCAGCACGCCTTGGCGCATCTGTGAACAAGGCCCGCTGCGCGTAGCACTGGAAAATTCCTTGAGCTTCCAGGGTAGCCGCTTGCATTGGACTGTCTTGCTGGAACATGACTCACCGATGATTCGGATGAAGCTGCGGCTTTATTGGCATGGGTCCGGCCAGATTGTGAAGTTGCTGGTGCCGGCGGGCTTTTCGGTGCAATCGCGGCGCGATGGCACGCCGGGGGCCTTGATCGAGCGAGCGTGTGATGGACAGGAATATCCACTGCGGGATGTGGTGATGCTGCAAGGCCAGGGCCGGTCATTGGCCGTGGTAAGTGCGGACATTTCCGGGGTGGATGTACAGGCGGACGGCCTGCTGCGCGCCACGCTGCTGCGCTGCCCGTACTATGCCCACCATGATCCTTTTGTGGTGCCGCCGGGAAGCGCCTTTCCGGTCACGGATCAGGGAAGACACGAGTACGACATCGCCATTCTGGCCGGGGCGACGGATCTGGCCGCACAGGCCTTGGATGTGGCCCATCGCTTGAACTTTCCGCTGTGGATTTCGGAAGCCACCCAGGGCATGGCGGCAGGCTGGACCTACGACCCGGATCAGGCTGTCGCGGCCGGCCCGGAAGAACCGCCGATCATGCCTTTTGAAGCCTTGGCGGCGTGGGAACTTTGTGCCAAGCTACCGGATTCGCGGACGGCGAGCATGGTGGCCAGTGAAACCATTTGTCCGCAGTGGCCGGGAGAAAAACTTATTTTCACTACCGCGGCGGGCATGGAGATCGACTGGTCTGTACCCTGCGACTCACGCTATCGCATTACCGTCGGATACGTGGAAGGTGGAGAGTTTGGAGGCTTGGATATTTATGCAGATGGAAAACTCCTCGGGAGTCTTAAGGCAAACGGCGAAACACCGCGGGGCGTGGCCCGAACTTTGGTGACGGCGGCGGCATTGCCCGCGGGCAAACTGCATCTGGAACTGCGCCGCCGCAGCGGCGGTAAAACGGCGGTGGGTTTCCTGGAATGTCAGCCGATGCTGCGTGATATCCGTGGGGAATCGTGGACGGCCGCAGGCCCGTTCCGGTACGATTTAAAATCCGGCCGGGCACCGGAGCAACTGCTGGAAACGGTGGTCCATTCGCCGGAAACAACACGCGATTTTCAAACCGCGGTGGTTTTGGATAAAACTACCACCGCACGCTGGACCCGGATGAACGCATGCCAGGATTATGTGGACTTTAAGAAGGTTTTTGGTGCCGGCGAAGGCTCAATTCATTATGCGGTAACTTATCTGTTTTCGCCGCGTCCCTATCGTGTGCGGCTTCGCTACGGGATGGACTATTACCTGCGGATGTGGCTGAACGGACAACTGGTGTTGCCATTTGCCCAAGGCCATGGTTCGGCCCGCAAGGGTCATTTTTTTCTGGATGTGGATTTGCCGGCCGGGCGCAGTGAATTATTGGTTAAAGTGGCAGCGGGTACGGACGGCAATGGCTTTTGGATGGCGGTGAGCGATCTGGAGGATCTGCGGGTTGGGGCGTCGCCGGACCTTGTCCCTGGGTCCGGCGGAGATGGCCGAATGTCGGCATGACGAGCGTGGGGTGTAACTCCTATTGTTGGCGATCAGGCGGCGCGTTGCGTCCAATAAGTTTCCACCAAGCCGGCGTAATCCAAACTGCGCAAGGCGGTCATGTGTTCTGCCCGCTTAAC
>JAJYZF010000036.1 GCA_021800165.1 Planctomycetota bacterium
TTCCATCGGTCGGATCATTGTGAATCCTCCTTGATTCGTTACCACATCCTGGGCCTTGGCCGCCACAATGGCGGCTTTCCGCCTCTAATCCTAACCCAAAACCGCCAACAATAGGAGTTACACCCCCGACCGATACCAAGCAACAATTCCTGCAAACCGATATAATCAGGCCGTCCCTGCAAGAATCCCACCCGACCTATCGGCTGTGGGAGTACGCTGGGCTTGGCCACGTCGGAGCTTCTCTTGAATAAAAAGAAACGCCTCAGAACTCCGCCAATCTCCCAAAGCGATCGCGCCCAAGGTGCCGCAGCACCCGCCCCACCAGATCCCGGCGAAAGCCCGCCCCCCCCCATCCCGGACGGTACCCAACTGGTGCAATTCGATTCATGGCTGGAACCGCACCGGGCCGATCTGCAGGAGCGCTATCAGCACTATCGGGCCGCACTGCAACACATTCAAAAAAATGGCGGGCTTACCGGTTCCATCAGCCAAGGGCATCATTATTTCGGATTTAACCGCGGCACGCAGAACCGCCAAACCGGAATCTGTTACCGCGAATGGGCACCGGCCGCTGGCAGTCTGGCCTTGGTCGGGGACTTTAACGGCTGGAATCGCCAGAGCCATCCCCTCGCCCGCGACGAATTTGGCGTGTGGAGCTTATTTCTGCCCGATCAACTCTATGCTGACAGACTCGTCCACCAAAGTCGGGTGAAGGTTCATGTGGTTTCCGATAGCGGTGCGATGGATCGTATTCCCGCCTATATCCGCCGGGTTATTCAAGATCCGGGCACGGCCGATTTTTCCGGTCAATTTTGGATGCCTCCACAACCGTTTGCTTTTCTCCACAGCCCGCCGACGCTCCGGGGCGGATTGCGCATCTATGAAGCCCATGTGGGCATGGCCCTGGAAGAACCACGTGTGGGCACCTTCAACGAATTTACCCAGCACATCCTGCCGCGGATCGCCGACCTCCAATACAATGCCATTCAGCTTATGGCCGTAATGGAGCATCCATTTTATGGCTCTTTTGGTTACCACGTGAGTAATCTTTTCGCCGTTAGCTCACGCTTCGGCACTCCGGAAGATCTCAAGCGCCTCATCGACACGGCCCACGGTCTGGGCATGATGGTTTTGCTGGACGTGGTACACAGCCATGCCATCAAAAATCTTAACGAGGGCCTGAACCGCTTTGACGGCACCGACTACCAATATTTTCACGCCGGGCCGCGTGGCCAGCATGTCGCATGGGATTCGCTGTGTTTCGATTACCGCGTCTACGAGGTTCGACGATTGCTTCTAAGCAACCTGCGGTTTTGGCTGGAGGATTTCCGGTTTGACGGCTTCCGTTTTGACGGAGTTACCAGCATGATTTATCTGGATCATGGCCTGGGAGCCAAATTCACCAGTTACGATAACTATTTCGGCCCCAATGTGGATCTCGATGCCGTTACGTATCTCCAACTGGCCAACCAGTTAATCCATCAGCTCAAGCCTGATGCGATCACAATCGCGGAAGATGTTTCGGGCATGCCCGGCATGGCCAGACCGGTTGATGAAGGAGGTCTGGGCTTTGATTATCGTCTGGCGATGGGCATCCCCGATTACTGGATAAAACTGCTTAAGGAACAACGGGACGAACAGTGGGATCTGGGCGAACTGTACCACACTTTGCTCAACCGCCGCGCCCGCGAAAAGCATGTCGGCTATGCCGAAAGTCATGACCAGGCTCTGGTGGGCGATAAAACCATCGCCTTCTGGCTGATGGACAAGCAAATGTATTGGAACATGAACAAGTCGACCCAGGATTTAGCCATTGACCGGGGCCTGGCCCTGCACAAGATGATTCGGCTACTCACCTTCAGCCTCGCCGGTGAAGCTTACCTGAATTTCATGGGCAACGAATTCGGCCACCCCGAATGGGTGGATTTTCCCCGCCCCGGCAATAACTTCTCCTACCACCATGCCCGCCGGCTATGGTCCTTAAGCGATGCGGAATACCTGCGCTACCGCGGACTGAAAAACTTTGATCGGGCCATGCAGATGCTCGACATTCAATTTAATCTTCTGCAAGATCCATTTATCGAACAACTTCTGCTCCATCCGGACACCCGCCAACTGGGTTTTCGCCGCGGCCCGCTGGTCTTCATTTTCAACTTCCACCCCACGCAATCCTACACCGATCTGCGAATTCCGGTTCCAGACCCTTGTGATTATCGGCTGGTTCTCGATACCGACCGTCCCGAGTTTGAAGGCCACAACCGTGTCGCCGCCGATCTGGTCTATCCCCGCCAAAATGTGCCCATGTATGGCCGCGGCCAAAGCGTGCAAATATATCTTCCCAGCCGCAGTGCCCAGGTACTGGCTCCGACAGGTAGTTTTCCGGCCTGACGTGGTGGGTCCATCGCGGGATGAGAGCCGGCACCGGCGGCCGAGGCAGAATCGGAGATTCTGCGTTCATACTACAGGGTGAGGGACCGGTTCCCGCAGGCACTGATCAATGCCGCAGTCGTCGGCGGGAGGTGCCCGTGTCCAGGCCAAGGGTGCTTCCGGGTCTCTCCACCGCAGCGGCAGAATCAATACCGCGCATGGGACGCCGTAGACCCGCCAGTCGACGGGCACGCAATTTGGTCATCGGCTTGAGGCGCCGCGGCCGGAGAGTGAATTTGGCCATGGCCTGTTCACTGGTCATCCAGTCAATGGATTTGCTTTCGAGTTGTCGCAGGGCCATCTGCCCCTGGTAAGCATCGTGCGCTGCCAGGCAATCTCTTATCATCGCCACCTTCTGTCGCCGCTGCACCAGCCCGAGCACCGCCATGCGTACAGAGGATTCAAGCGGTCCACCCACCACCAGCCACAACGGGGCGTCGGATTCTGAAAGCAGCCGATCGAAGCGTGGTGATTCAAACGGATTGATCTGCTGCAGATCGAAAATATATTGCGGAGCCGCGTTAAAACCATCCGCTGGAAAATCTGTACCGCAATCCAACGGCAGTTCCACTGCGCCGGGTATACGCGTAAATGGCAGCTTGCAGAACCCGGCGGTATTCGGCGCGCCTATGGGCAGATCGGCAGTTTGTCCGGGCATCAGCACGCGGTGCAATCGGGTACTTACCACAGGTACGTGCGCCATCGCGACCCAGGCAAAAAATTCACGCATACGCGGCACTACCGCCGCCACTTCATGCAACGGATACATTCCGCGGGGAGAAAATAAATCCGCCTGCGTATTAATATCCAATACTACCGGCCGGCTAACGCTAAACATAACACACACCTCTCTCTTGCAAACTCGGCCCCGGGTCTGGGCGACAACGCCAAGGCCCGTCCTGCGAGGAACCCGCCTAATTCTTTATCGGCGAAGTCCTCTGATGGAGTATACGCACAACTCCCGGTCTGGTTGTTAGCAAAACCGTAAGACCGCAATAAGATAACGCTGCAAAAATCATGCCATGGCCAAGCAACACGCAGTGCAGGGATGATAATACGTCATTGCGTACCTGGTTCCGAGCGTTGTGCTGATAACATCCCATCTACCGCACAGCGGGCCATTTTTCTCTCCCAGCCATGGGCTGGAGTTGACCTCTATGCTGCGCCGCCGGAGAATGCCCAAGACTTGGCGGTGAATGTGGCTAAACAACGTACAAGGGCTATTTTGATGTCCGACAATCCTGCGAGCATTCTCTTTGCGATGGAAAAGGTCACCAAGAACTACGGTACCATCATCGCCTTGAACGAGCTTTCCGTGCGCGTTTCGCCGGGCGCGATCGGACTGCTAGGCCCCAACGGATCGGGCAAGACGACCATGATCCGTACCCTGCTGGGACTGATCCGAGCGGATAGCGGTAGCGCCCAGGTGCTGGGAATCGATGTTCGGCGTGAACCACTGGACATTCGGCGGCGTATCGGCTTTGTTCCCGAAGACGAATGTCTATTTCCGGGTGTGGCTGGGATTGAATTTGTCGCCTACGCCGGTAAACTCGTCGGCATGCCGGCCAAAGATGCCATGCAGCGTGCCCATGAAGTGCTGGATTATGTGGGCCTGACGGAAGTACGGTACCGCAAGGTGGAATCGTATTCTTCCGGGATGAAACAGCGGCTGAAACTGGCGGCGGCCATTATCCACGACCCCCAACTGCTGATTTTAGATGAACCAACCAATGGCATGGACCCCGCAGGCCGAAAAGACATGTTGGCTTTGGCCAGCGACCTGGCCCATCACAAAGCCATGAGCGTGTTGTTTTCCAGCCATTTGTTGCCGGATGTGGAAGCCGTCTGTGATCATATTATCGTGCTGGGCGCAGGCCACTTGCTGGTGCAGGGAGATATCCACGAGCTTAAGGCCGCCCACCAAGGCGGTTTTGAAGTGCGATTGAAGGAGGACGGAGCGTCATTTGCCCGGTACCTCACGGACCTGGGTTGTACCGTGCAACGCCGCGGAGATATTTTGCTGATACAGATTCCCCCAAACTCTTCTCCGGCCATACTCTGGCGGGCCGCTGCCGTCACCGGGCAGCAAATACGCCACCTGCGGCCGCAGCGCAGCACCCTGGAGGAGGTTTTCTCGAATGCCGTGGAGCGCAGCCCATGCCCATTATAGATCAAGGCTATCAGCACTGGTCAGGCCGACTGGCCGGCCACCGGTGGCGCTGGCTGGCGATAACGCGGCACGGTGTAAAAATCGCCATGCGCAGCTACTTTCTACGCTACGTCCTGCTGGTGGCATGGGTGCCGGCGCTGGTGCTGGTCACCACCCTTTCGGCCTGGGGTTTGCTGGAGCGCAAATCCAAATTAGCCCGAATATTCAGCCAGTTTATGCAATTCATGAACCCCGGCGTTATTGCCGATCCACGCCACTACCGCGCGGAGGTATGGCGGTTGGCCTACGGCTACTTTTTTCATGTTGAATTGTTCTTTGCCATGATTGTGATTTTAATTGTCGGCCCAGGCTTGATCAGCCGGGATTTACGGGTCAACGCCCTGCCGCTCTATTTTTCCCGCCCTCTGCGGCGTATCGACTATTTTCTTGGCAAGCTCGGCGTGGTGGGAACTTTTCTGGGCATGGTGCTGATCGTGCCCGCGGTCATTGCCTATATCTTCGGGCTGCTCTTTAGCGTGGATTTTACCGTGGTCCGCGATACTTTTGCCATTCTGGTCGGGGCGACAGCCTACGGCCTGCTCATAACAGTTTCCGCTGGACTGTTAATCCTGGCCTTGTCCGCACTCTCGCGGAATTCCCGGTATGTCGCGCTGTTGTGGCTCGGACTGTGGTTTGTCGGCGGCATAGGGAGTTCGGTGCTCAGCGCAGTGCATCAGCAACAGCGACGTTACGTCTACCACCCTGCATCGGCGTTACGCGTCGCCCCACCACACCGGGGAGCTTGGGGGGCCACGCCAGCCGTCCAAGAGCCTGCTGTGCCCACGAGCCGCAACTGGCGTGCGCTGCTCTCCTACACCGCCAACCTCTCGCGGGTGGGGGCTCATTTGTTGGGCACGAACACGGCCTGGGAAAAACTTTCGCGGTTGGAACCGACCGCGCGAGGCCGCCGCAGCCTGCTGGCCAGGTTTGGCGGGCCGTGGTATCCATGGTATTGGTCGGCTGTCGTTTTGGCCGTCTTATTGGGACTCTCCTTATGTATCCTCAATCTGTCGATTCGGACACTGGACCGGCTGAAATAGAACCAATCATCGCCTTCCGCGACGTGAGCAAGTGGTTTGGCAATGTCATCGGTCTAAATAAACTATCCGTATGCATTGCCCCAGGCATCACCGGATTGCTGGGGCCAAACGGGGCTGGTAAATCCACATTGCTGCAATTGGCCACCGGCCAACTGTTGCCCAGCAAAGGCACCGTGGAGGTGCTTGGCCAAAGGACGTGGAACAATCCCTGGTTAAATCGCCGCATTGGTTTGTGTCCGGAACAAGATGCCCTGTATGAATGGATGACTGGCGTGGATTTTCTTGCAACCTGCGCCCGCCTTGGTGGGATGAGCCGCACGCAAGCCCGTCAAGCCAGTGAGCGGGCGCTGGAAACGGTCGGAATGACCCGGCATGGAAATCGCATCGTCGCGGGTTATTCCAAAGGCATGCGGCAGCGCACCAAACTGGCCCAGTCGCTGGTGCATGACCCGCAGGTGCTGTTTCTCGATGAACCGTTGACCGGCACCGACCCCGTAGCCCGGCACGATCTGATGGACATCATCCAGCGTCTGGCCGGAGCCGGCAAAAGCATCCTTATTTCCAGCCACGTACTCCATGAGGTGGAAGCCATCACCTCCAATATTATCCTTCTGAATCATGGGCGGCTGCTGGCCCATGGCCATATCCGGCAAATTCGCGACCTTATGGATCAACATCCACACCGCATTGTGCTGGTATGCAAAGATTGCCGCGCTCTGGGGGCCAGTCTGATTCAATGGCCGCCTGTGGAAAGCATTCACCTGCAAGGCTGCGATCAATTTCTCGTGGTGGAAACCCGGCAACCGGACGCTTTTTACGCCGGATTGCCCCAACTGGCTCTGCAGACCAACCAGCAGATTACGGAAATGTATTCCCAGGATGACAATTTGGAGGCGGTGTTCCGTTACCTGGTGCCGACATGACCTTACCAACTTCCCAAAATTCACGGTCCACGGAGGCCACAGCGCCCATGCCGCGCCTGACCCGCCTACAATCGGCTTGGGCACTTTATAGTTTTAGCCTCCGGCAACACCGCCACGGCAAACGATGGATAACGATGGCTGTGCTGGTACTGCTCCCCCTACTGCTGGCAACCCTCTCGCGAGCCACCGATCCTGGCGTGGCCGACCGGGTGCTGGAATTTGATCTGGCGTTCATGTTTATCCCGCAGGGTCTTTTGCCCCTGCTCGCTTTAGTCTACGCCTCCGGCATCCTCCAGGATGAACAGGAACAACAAACCATCACCTATCTTTTGCTGCGCCCTATTTCCAAGCCTCTCTTGTACGTGGTTAAACTGCTGGCGGCAATAACCGCCGCGGTGCTTTTGGCATGGGTTTCCACAGCCCTTACGTATGCCGTCATTTACGCCGGACATATTCACCAGACCGATGCCGTGCCGCGCTGCCTGCAAGCGTGCCTGATCGATGGCTTGGCCGTGGTAACATATTGTTGCCTGTTTGGGCTTCTGGGCCTGTTGACCCGTCGTGCGCTCATCGCCGGCATCGTCTACATTGCTCTGGTGGAGGGCCTGCTGGCCAACCTGCCCTTCGCCATCCGCCTGATCACCGTGCTCTACTACACCCGCCTTATCGCGTATCGCGCGCTGCCATTCGTAGTGTCCAGGCCATTCGGCGGTAGCCGCAATATCGCAGCGGATGCCTGGCATTTTCACGTCAGCGGCGATCCCACTCTGGCCCATGACCCGCACACGTGGCTATGCGTTGCCTTGCTGCTGGGCGGCGGTTCGCTCTGTGCTGCTGCAGGCTCACTGTTGTGTAGGAACCGCGAATTCCATGTTAAGACCGCGGACAAGACTTAAAACCCACCGCGGTACGTTCGCCGGATAGCGCGGTGCAAACGGCATCCGGTGCCGCCAGTCGGCCTACTGAGCCCCGACGCCCATTCCCGGTCAGTTTTGCTTCGCGCTCAAGCATAGCCTTTTTCGTGGCCACACCACCTGGAGCGCTAAAACCGGTTAATTGGCCGAACTTGCCCAGCACCCGATGGCATGGAATCAAAATTGGGAATGGATTCGCCGCCAGCGCTCCGCCAACCGCCCGAGCCGCACCGGGTTGGCCCAGATTGGCGGCAAGTTCCCCATAAGTAAGGGTGCGTCCCGGCGGAATCCGGGTTGTCAGCCGCAACACACTTTGTGCAAAGTTCGATAAGCCGCCCATCTCCAGATGAGGCCGCCACTGGGCCCAGATAGAGGCATCCCAAGACGATCCGCCCCGATCACTTGCGTAATAATCCCGCAAAAATTGGGCCAACAGAACCACGCGATTGCAACCATTGGTTAGTCGCCTCGCTGGCCTAAGGTGCCCCCGCTGCCGTTGGGCCTGTGGAAAATCGCGGCGCATCTGCCGGCACAAGGCGGATAGGTTTCGTTGGGCAGCTACAATTTTCAATAGAACCGCGTGGCCGGGTCTGGCCGCTCTCCCGCTGTCGTCCGCCCCATCGCGCCACACCATTGCGCAATAACCCCAAGCCGTTGCCACTACCCACCATTTCTCTACCGCGGTGGCGGGTGGCGGTTTTCGATTGGACTTGGCAACAAATGTCATGCATTGACGTTATAAGAGAGTCCACGCGAAGTCAATGCTGGACCCATAAACAGGAAGTACCCATGGTATCCAATAATGCCGAGGCCCGTAAAACACCCGGCTGGCTTAATCGTTCGAATCTGATGTTGTTGCTGGCAGCGGTTCTGGCGCTGGCTGCGGTGGTGATACTGGCTCGCCATTGGGGTAATTTATTTGGCCGCCCCAAAATAACCACTGTGGCGTTTTTCCAGGTATCCAACACGGTCGGATTGGATTTTTCCAAGCCGGTCAGTGCGGATAATCCTCCGGATCCCGCCTCTCCCAAAGATACCAGCACGTACGAATTCGCGGGGGCCAGTGGCAAGTTACTCATCACCATGCATCCAAATAACCCGGCGATCCGACCTTTACTTACGTTTGTGCCGGTGCGACACCCAGTTCGCCCGCCGGTGTGGGTTAAGCAACTGGAAAAAATTTCCGACCCAGCACGCCGGGCCTTAACGATGGCCGCCCGGCGCGGTCCATGGGCCATGCAGATGTGGCTGCGCCGCGCCGGCGCGGATAAAGCCCAGGGGCAGGCTGCCCATACCGCATGGCAAAACTATCAGGCCGCCCTTACCATCCTCCAGCAGGAACAGGAAGCGGGCAGTTTTGCCCCGGGCCACCTCCATGCGGTACTCCAGGCGCTAAAAAAGTTTAATCAAGCCAAAGGCAATGTCTTCAAAGACGCGCACAAACAAGATCTGGCCCGGGCCGTCTTTGCGGCTGGTCAAAGTTATCTTCGACAACTGCGCGCGGCCCGCAGCAAAGCGCAAGAACACTATGTGGACAAAGTCTATTCATCGCTGACCGAGGCGCAAAAGACGGCCATGGGCGATGCCATCACCAGGTTTCTCAAGCGTTTTGGCGGGTAGTCTTCCCAACCGCCGGTCGGCGACCCGCGGTATTATCAGGCTTAAGCCCGGAGTTTTATCAGTCTTCCCCAGAGCTTCGCCCGAGCGGGTGGTGCGCAGCTTGAGAAATGCCATTACTGGACGTTGGCCCTTTTTAGTAACCCCGCCGATGGCCCATAACCAGACATTATCAGGATGTTTTGAATCTTCCGACCTCATTTGTCCGATGGGATAAGTGTTCGCAGATCCTTTCAGCGTGCAGGTTCGAGACAAAGGGCAGGCAGGATCGTGGTTCTCACGTAAGTTTGGAGATGGGTATTCTATGTCGGTTGGTGCATTAATAGCCTCTTTTCGCGAACGGGTCGCCCCGGGCAATACGCCGCTGATGGCTCCGGAACCCGCACGCCGGCCCACCACCCATCAGACCATCGTCATTCACCCGGTTGACATTCCGGAGCCAACGGCCGCGAAAACCGCTGCGGGTATCGGCCTGGTGGCTCTGGATATGGACGGCACGCTGCTTAATTTTCGGGAAGCTATTACCGCCCGCGTGCATCGGGCGTTGCGCGCCGCCATCGGCCGCGGCGTGCATATCGTACTTGCCACCGCCCGGCCGCCCCGGGCGGTTCGCTTTTATCATCAGTCACTGGGCCTCAAAACGCCCATCATCAGTCAAAACGGGGCTTTGGTCTGGGACGAAATAAACCGCCGTCCCATTCACCATCTTAGTATCAATGCGGATCTGGCCAAAAAGGTGATCACTTTCGCCCGAAAAATGTTTCCCGATCTGCTGGCCTGTGTGGAAATTATTGACAAGCAGTACGCGGAAGAATCCATGAAACTTCCTCCGGAAACTTCCAGCTCCCGGCGCATGTTTTCTCCGGAATTCATCTGCCCGATTGACGCTTTTCTGCGTGTGCCCGCCACGCGCCTGCTCTTGCAGGCATCCGTCGCCGACTTAGACCATCTGGAACAAGCCATCCAGACCAAATTTCCCGGCAAATTCAACTACTTCCGCAGCAATCCCAAACTGTTGCAACTCACGGCGGAAATTGCCAACAAAGGCTACGCTCTGGAAATTGTTGCCCGCCAATTTAACATTCCGCAAAACAGGGTCATGGCCATCGGCGATTCCCACAATGATTTGCACATGCTGCAATGGGCGGGTCTTGGGGTGGCTGTGGCCAATGCCCATGAAAATATCAAATCCCAGGCCGACCATACCGTACCGTCCAACGATAGTGACGGCGTGGCTGTAGCCTTGGAACAATTCGTCTTAAATCCAACGAAGCGCCCGAAACCCACAGCCTAGCTTGCCTATTTCATCATTATCAAAAAAGTAGCAGCGCGATGTTCTCTGGAAGCATCAGGATTTAATTTTCCGGAATATTGCCCCTCAGCTTCACGGACCCCCGTCAGGTATCACCGCACGACTACCCAAGCGGACCGAGCTTCGTTGCGTCCGCCCACTGAAAATCCTTATTCTTCGGCTACCGCGCTGGCCATAGCGTAGTCACCGGCGTGCGAAAGTGATAGATGCCAGCGCCGAATACCCAAGCCCTCCGCGATTCGCGCACATTCGCCGCTAAGACCAACCACGGGCCTCCCTGAAGGCTCACGCATTACGTCAATATCGGTCCATGCAATCTGCCCACGCCAGCCTGTGCCCAGGGCCTTCAACACCGCCTCTTTTAAGGCGAATCTGCCGGCATAATGCTGGGCCGGGTGAGCGTGGTCCTGACAATAGGCCTGCTCCGAAGCGGTAAAGCATCGATCCAGAAAATGGGTGCCATGCTTGCTAATCATCTGGGCAATGCGATCAATACGCACCAGGTCAATTCCGTGTCCGACAATCGCCATAAAGTTGTATCCAGCAATAACCAGTTTTGGCGGGCCGCACCGCTCTTCACGACCGGTCTACTGCCACTATGCCCACGGAAAGGGACGCGGTCAAGTCTACGAGTACTCTGCAATACTCCCCAAAAGCCAGGCTCGCTACGAAAGTGGATTTTTCCCGTTTTGAGGGGTCTATGTTATGTTGGTGAAACGTCGTAGGTTTACGTGGCGGTTCAAAGCAGGGGTGGCAATGGAGGCGGTGAAAGGCCAGCGAACTATTGGTGGGCTGGCGGGGTTGTCCGTTACGCATGACGGGGTGGAAAACGGGAAGAAGATTGTCTTGACCTTCTGAGGTGAAAAAAAGGGCGAGCGGCAGGACACGCAGCCCCACACGCTTGCGGTCGGCTCTCTGCCACGTCGCCCTTACCAATTGCTCTCCGGGATTTTCCCCGGCGCTGGGGGTCGTCCCATCTTGCTCACTACCTTGCTCTCATGGCATCTCCATGTATTCCGGGAGAGCCACCCCGGCATCTTAAGAAACGCCCCTGCGCTCCAGGGCGTAACGCAATTTCTCCAAGGCCCGCATCTGAATTTGGCGGACTCGCTCCTTGGTCACACCCATCACATCACCAATTTCCTCCAAGGTCATGCGGGGTGATGTATCCTCGGCTGGAGCGTCAATTAAAAAGCGTGATTCAATCACACGCTGCTCAGTCCGCGAAAGTGAAGCCCGATTTTCCGTTAATACTCGACGAAGTTCCACGATAGATTCCTCCTGTGTTTGACGTACTTGCTGTTCTCGATCAACACGATCGATGTTGTTGGACGTTAGTTCGACTGCGAACATGGTGCGGTAGCGACTGTTGCGAATGGCCGCCCGGCTGAAGGCCTTGAGAATCGCCCGGCACGCATAGGTACTAAACCGAAATCCGCGTGACACATCAAATTTTTCAATCGCCCGGAACAGGGCCACATTGCCCTCGGAGACCAGTTCCGCATTTTCGACATCACTATTGGCCCGGCTCCGCTTGGCCATAGCCTGTACCAGAGCCATGTTCATGCGGGCCAACAGCTCCCGGTTTTCCACCGCGCGAGCATGCCAAAACTCCATCTGCTGGGCCAGGGATTGCGTGGAGCGAACTCGAAAACGTTGCGCCAACTGCGCGAGCTTCATACGGGCGAAGTTAAAACGCATGAAGAGTTTGTTCTCCATGTCACGGCTCGGCAATGGATCGGCTGTGGACAGTACCACCGGCGTCGCCTCTGCCCCGTTATCCGCCGAGACCTCGCTTGGCACGATGCCGACGTCTCCCAAAGCCCGCATGGACCCGTCCCAAGACGCTGAAAAGATTAAAGCTTCCGTTTCCGGCCGCTCAAAGGCGGGATGCGCCACATAAGAAAGATCTGAGTTCAAGATATCCTTGAGCAATTTCTGATACCGTGGTGGAAGTTTCTTCCCGGCCGATTTAGGCTTGGTAATTACCACGGCGGCCTCATCGGCGATACTGTTCAATAAAGTACTACTCATGCGTGCTTCTCCTTTTTCCCAAAAGAAAACCAAAGCGTTCAACAAACCAAAACCGCTACACCACAGTTTCGGAGAACTTGCCGGACCGAAGGTCTAAACTTTCGATCCACTACATCTATACGGACAAACGCCACGGAGGGTAGCCAAGCTGAAAATTTCAGCTATTTTTTACTTGATAGGACACACGTAAGATCAAATAAAAATCGAACTTATAAGAATCAGAATAATTTTTTAAAGTTTTTTGGCAAATCACTGGACACCCCGGCAATTCAGACTGGCCACAGGCAACTGCCGCCCGGATGAACCTTGGTGCCGATAAAAAAGGCCGGCTCAGGCCGCGCGGGCGCTCATCATGACGGCGCGCAGCTTTCCCAAAGCGCAGAGTTGAATCTGGCGCACACGCTCTTTGGTCAGTCCGACCATTTCCCCTACCTCGCGCAAGGTCATGCGCGGAGCGTCCTGACCTTGGCCGTCGGAACCAATTGAAAAACGGGATTGAATGACGCGCCGCTCTAAATCGGTGAGATCGGCACTATTCGACTCCACAATCCGTCGCAACTCCGCCAGCGCGTCCTGGTCCGCTTCACGATGGCGCTGTCCGGCCACGTCTCCGGATTCCAATCCTGGATCATATTCTGATGAAAACAGATCACGATAGCGACTGTTCTTCATGGCCGCGCGACTAAATGCTTTGATGATGGCCCTGCAGGCGTAGGTGCTGAACTTAAAGCCGCGTCCCACATCAAACTTTTCCATCGCCCGCAACAACGCCATGTTGCCTTCGGATATGAGTTCGCTGGGGTCCACTTCAGTCATGCGTGTACGCTTGCTCATAGCCATGACCAGGGCCATATTAGCGCGGGCAATAGTCTCGCGGGCTTCGATCACGCGGCGATACCAAAAATCCGCCCGGGATGCTCTGGATCGCGATGGATTGGCGCGAAATTCACGGAGAAAGCGTGAGGTTTTCATCCGCGCAAAGTTATATCGCAAGAAGGCTAATTGCTCCGCCTGCTTGTTCATCGTGGGAGCAAGCGACCCGTTGGCCCAAAATTCATCCTCATCGGATGAATTAAATCGGCCACCCGACTTACCGGTTATATCCAGATCACCCGCAAAAAGTTTCTCTTCCGCATGGCGACTCTTGAAGGATGGATGGGCAACGTGCTCCAGATCGGCTTCCATTGCTTCCCGCAGGCGCAATTGCATATCCGAAGGCAGTGCTGCCAAAACCTTGGCTAACCGCGATGGTTGAGCGTGCAGGCCGATTGTATTGTTTATTGTGGCTTGAACCATGATGATTGCTCCTTTCTGGCGAGCCAAATGGTTTATACCTACACTATTATACGCCGGAGATCCATCTTCGGATCGCCATAATCCAAGATTCGTACCACATCACAAATGTAAGTTGTTATTATACAATGGCTTACGTTGTTTAAGTTTTTTTGAAACTTTTGAAATTTTTTAGGATTTTGCGGTTTGAGCCGCAGATTGCGTCAATTCGGCTTCGCGGGTACGAATAACATTCTCATGTCGGTAGCGATTAGAAAGCATTCGCGATCAGACCCGATAACTTTCGTGATAACCGCAATTGAAACTGCGGCAGATCGCCGTCTCCGGTCGATGGGTCGATGGCCGGATCCCAATGCCGAGGTAAAGCTACCGTGAATCGTCAGCGACTTTTGCCGGAAGTCTGTCTGTGCCAACCCCGGCCTGACGGAACTTCAGCACGTTAGTTCTTCGCCGGAACAAAGCCCACACGCGCTGATACGGCCTTGAGACTTAGCCATTGCAATTCAAACCGCATCGCCTGCGATTGGGTCAGGTTACGCATCACCATAGCCAGCAATTCCACGTCGGAAAGCTTGGCTGCCGACATCGGATGGGAACGAATCAACTGCAAGGTGAATGCCTCCAGGCGGGAATCGACGGGCACTGTGGCAGCCGGATGTGCGTACACCTTGGACTTCGTACCAGCCTGGGCGGCATGCTGCAAGTTGCGTTGGAGTTTAATCGCCAAGTTAAAAGCAGCTTTGGTGAAGGACGGGAGCGGATGATTCATGGTGGATACCTGCGCCGGTACCAACATCGGCATACCGGTTGACGGGTCCATGGCTTCCTGAAGCTCGCCGAACGGCTTGGGCTGCAATAAATTCAGCCCAGAGGCCTTGGCAATCGCGGCCAGAGGACGAAATTCAGCCTGCACGGCCATCTCCCGGCAGCGGGTTACAGCGCTGCGATAGGCCTCCAACAGTTTGGCATCTTGGATTACTTGAGCCTTTACCTGCTTCAAACTACTCGGATCGTGGGCTTTGCTGACTGCCACAACTCGATAAATATACTGATTGCCATGTCTATCGACCAGAACCGGACCTTCGCGTCCAACCTGCAGGTGCAGCAGGAGTGCCAAGCCTTTGGGCTTGGGCACCAGCGCACGGACTTGCAGGGCCAGATCCGCCAAGGTCTGCCTGGGAAATCCAGTTTGGCGATACACCGCACCGCCAATTCCCTTGAGCGCGGAAAGCCCACCGGCATCAAGCCAATGATCCCAGAAACCTACGGCTGGTTGGTAACCAAACTCGCGCTTCATCCGCAGGGCGACGAGTCGATAAGAGACCCATTTGTTGCGTGCCAACGGCTGGGCATAATCGGTAAGACCGGCCACCCATGGCTTGGAGGTAAGGTGCATGATCATGTCAGTGATGTGGCGAAACAACACATCAATCCGCCGATTAATCTCCATCTCCACCAATTTCCCCTTGACCTGATTCCATGACTGCAATCTCGGCGCTGCGGGCTTGGTTGTAGCCGGCGATGCTGAAGCGATCGTAAACCGGCTGCGATGGCGCAGGTAATAATGGTAAGCCGCCTGAACATCCGCGACCGTCGGACGCATGTTTTTGCGCACCTGGGCCCGGTCAAGCTTAATAAACTCAATTTTCACCCGGTCTGGAAAACGCAAGCCAAAGGGATAACGATGGCCGTTAATCAAGGGTGGCGGCACGGAGGATGCAGCCGTCCACGGAAAAACATGCCGATACGCCTGATACAGCTCGGATAAGGCGGCCGGTGATGGCGGCGAGACATGATCAACAGCATCCACCGCCCGTAGTCGTACGTATACCACCTTGACGGTAGAAAAAAGTCGGCTCATGAAATGCAGCACCTGCGGGCGGCTCGGCAGAGCCGCGCCGGACACAAAGTTCACCATATTGTTCACGGTATCCATGTCCTCAAGCGCCTGGGCAATAGCCGGGAAGGCATACTGCGTGGAGTCCGCCAAGGCTTGCACGGCCGCAAGAAGCTGCTTGTTTTTCAGCTCGGAACGAACCTGATCCGGGCTGGCCTGAAAGCCGCTGCCGCGGGCCTCGTGCAGCAGCAAATAAAATTGCAGCGGACCGTTACTCCCGCTACGGCCGCTTAGCCACAGCGGACGAAGCCGCAAATAATGCAGAATTCGTAGATCGATGCGCACCTGGGTCAGGTTGCCAGTGGTGATTGAACGGCCCTTAAGGCTGCCCAGAATAAATCCGTTTTCCCGGCTGCCCAAGCCGGAAGTAAACGTATAGCCGACCAGAAACGTAACCATCAGCAATACGCCGAAAAAGGCCATTAGCGGTTTGCTGTACTTGCGCATTAATTTCATTGACATGCTGGAATTTTCCTCATCGACGCCACGATGCCTACAGACCTGTTAGGATATACTAATTCCGGTAGAACGTAAAACAGCGGCCGGGCATAGCTTTGTCGGCAAATACCATTGCTCACGCCCACGCAATCGCCCCGACGCGAGCGTTTTTACCCCCACCGTTTGACGCCACAACTTTCGCCCCTATAATTTGCTCCTTGGTTGCGCGGTGGGGCCTGGCCGGTCTTCCCGGAACAGGTGTTTTTGTGGTTTGATGTTGGCGCTAGATCGCGCCGCTACGATATCTGGAGGTCTTCAATTATGACAGACAAAATGGTTTATTTTTTTGGCAACGGCAAGGCGGAGGGATCCGCCAAGGATAAAATGCTGCTCGGCGGAAAAGGAGCGAACCTTGCGGAGATGACCAACATTGGTTTGCCGGTTCCCCCCGGATTCACCATTACCACCGAATGCTGCGCCGGCTACTACAAGGCCGGACAGAAATTCCCGGAGGGTCTGGTTGCACAGATCGACGAAAATCTGCGACAACTGGAACAAACGCTGGGGAAAAAACTAGGAGACCCGAACAACCCCCTGCTGGTTTCCTGCCGATCGGGTGCGGCGGTTTCGATGCCCGGCATGATGGATACCGTTCTAAACATTGGCCTGACGGAAAAACTCATCGGACCGTTCGCAGCACAATGTGGCAACCCGCGCTTTGCCTGGGATGCGTGGCGACGGCTCATCAACATGTTCGGTGACACCGTCATGGGTGTTGATCATCATCATTTCGAACATGAGCTTTCCGCGGTCAAGGCTAAAAAGAAGGTCAAACTCGATACCGATCTCAATGTGCAGGATTTGCAGGAAGTCTGCCGCCGGTATCTTCAAGTCTACGAAAAGCACACCAAGGAAAAATTCCCCACCGATCCACGGGAGCAGATTCTTAAATCGGTGATGGCGGTGTTTCAAAGCTGGAACAGCCAGCGCGCGATCAAATACCGTCAACTCAATGAAATTTCCGGATTGGCCGGCACCGCGGTCAATGTTCAAGCCATGGTGTTTGGCAACATGGGCGACGATTGCGCCACAGGCGTTTGCTTCACCCGCGACCCCTCTACCGGCGAAAATGTTTTTTACGGCGAATTTCTCATCAATGCCCAGGGCGAAGATGTGGTGGCGGGTATCCGAACCCCGCAGGAAATTGTCAAAATGGGCGATATCCTGCCGGATGCCTACGCCGAGTTGCTGCGGGTTAAAAATCTGCTGGAAAAGCATTTCAAAGATGTGCAAGACATGGAATTTACCGTCGAACACAATCGGTTTTACATGCTGCAAACTCGCAACGGCAAGCGCACCGCCCAAGCCGCGGTCCGCATTGCCGTGGAAATGGTCGGCGAAAAGCTCATCGATCAAAACACCGCTATCCTTCGCGTCGATCCTGCCAGTCTGGATCAACTTTTGCACCCCTCCTTTGACCCTAAAGCCAAAAAGGATGTCGTAGCCAAGGGTCTGCCGGCATCGCCGGGGGCGGCTGTGGGCAAACTGGCCTTTACCGCCGAAGAAGCGGAGCGCCGCTATAAAGATGGGGAAAAGGTTATTCTCGTCCGCAAGGAAACATCGCCCGAAGACATCGGCGGAATGCAAACGGCTGTGGGTATTTTGACCAGCACTGGCGGCATGACCAGCCATGCTGCGGTAGTGGCCCGCGGCATGGGCAAACCGTGTGTCGCGGGGTGCGGCGAACTGAATATCGATGCTGCCGCCGGTGTCATGACGATTCGCCATGCCGATGGAAAGGTTCGAAAATTCAGTCGCAAGGATGTGATGTCACTCAATGGCTCCACCGGTGAAGTTTTCGTTGGCGCTGTGCCAACCGTAAAACCGTCGGTAGCCGGTGATTTTTCGACGCTGATGCGTTGGGCTGACGCCGCACGCAAGCTTAATGTTCGCACCAATGCGGACACCCCCAATGACGCCAAAGTCGCGCGGGATTTCGGCGCGGAAGGCATCGGCCTCTGCCGCACCGAGCACATGTTCTTTGAAGGTGACCGGATCATCGCCATGCGTGAGATGATCATGGCGGAAAACGAAAAAGATCGGCGAGCCGCTCTTAAAAAACTACTGCCCTACCAGAAGAAAGATTTCGTCGGTATTTTCAAAGCCATGGATGGCCTGCCGGTCACAATCCGGCTGCTTGATCCGCCGCTGCATGAGTTTCTGCCCCACGAGGATAAAAATCAGCGGCAAATGGCCAAAGAGATGAAAGTGCCGCTGGAAAAAGTGAAACGTCGCGTCAGTGAACTTCACGAAGCCAACCCTATGCTCGGCTTCCGTGGGTGTCGGCTTGCGGTGATCTTTCCGGAAATTCAGGAAATGCAGGTGCGGGCGATCTTCCAGGCCGCTTGCGAAGTCGCAGCCAAGGGAGTGAAGGTCGCTCCGGAGGTCATGATTCCCATTGTCAACACCGTTAAGGAACTGGAATTTCTACTACCCAAAGTTCATGCAGTGGCTGCGGAGGTATTCGCCAAAACGGGCCGTAAGGTGGACTACAAGGTCGGCACCATGATTGAATTGCCGCGGGCCGCGCTCACGGCCGACGAAATCGCCAAGGAAGCCCAATTCTTTAGCTTCGGCACCAACGATCTCACCCAGATGACTTTTGGGTTTTCACGTGACGATGTCGGATCTTTTGTGCCCAAGTACGTCGAGATGGAGATATTGCCCAAAGATCCCTTCAACTCACTGGATCAAGTGGGTGTCGGTCAACTGATCCGCATGGCCATTGAAAAGGGGCGCAGCGTACGCACAGACTTAAAGGTGGGGATCTGCGGTGAGCACGGCGGAGATCCCTCATCGGTGGAATTTTGCCATCGCGTAGGTCTTAACTATGTCAGTTGTTCGCCCTACCGTGTACCCATTGCCCGCCTGGCTGCAGCACAAGCAGCGGTACGCGAGAAGACCGGTGGCAGCTACAGCACCAAGTGATGACAATGCTCACGCCCCCGAGTGTGCTTGGAAAAAGGCAAAATGCAGTGGCATATATGATGACACATTGCATGACTGTGTAGCACTTTTGCGGGCAGCAAGGCTTGTGAATAAATCGCATGGGCTGGCCTTAGTCGTCGTGAAACGCCGGGGGAGCCCGAATTTGGTTCCCGTGGTGAACACGCCGCGGCCAAACCAGCCATCCCGCAGCCCCAAGAGCCGCGGGGTAATGTCGTTGGCTCGCCCCACCGAAGCGCCGTCGCTGTGTCCCGGTCATCACCGTCCATGCGGCAAAAATTGCCGCATGGGCAATTTTTCTTAAAACCGGCGCAGATGCCGGATCCCATTTTCTCCTGGTGGCATACCGCCCCGCGACAGTCGCAAAGAGTGTTTTGGCACAGGAAAAGGATCTCCGAACCAATGCGTAGTCCAACTTGTGCGTAATGCACCTTGGGGCGGCCTTGTTCCAATTTTTCATAAATTTAGGGTTGGGTTACAATACCCCTCTGGTCGGTGCCACATGACTACTGACAGGAAACGGAAACGCCCGATGACCAAAACTTCTTTGCCCCATCCATCCACCTCCCCGCAGGTCACTGCGGACGTCTTTGATCCCACCGGATTGATCGCCCAGCGAGCGTTGGATATTGACGCCTCGGGCATTCGCAAGGTCTTTGATTTGGCCGCGAAACTCAAAGACCCTATTAATTTATCGATAGGGCAGCCGGATTTTGACGTGCCGGAGCCACTGAAGCAGCGTATGATTGAGGCCATACAGGCCGGCAAAAATCGCTACACGCCCACCCAGGGCATTGCCGAACTCATCGCTCCGATTCGCCGCCAGGTGATGGAATCGACCGGATGGCGCGACCCGGGAATTTTAATTTTGTCGGGCACTTCGGCGGGAATTATGCTCTCTATGTGCGCCCTGTTGAACCCAGGCGATGAAGTGTTGTTTCTGGACCCCTATTTTGTGATGTACCGCCACCTGCCCAAGTTGATTGGAGCGGTGCCGGTGGCGGTCGATACGTATCCTGATTTTCGGCTGCACGCGGACAGAATTGCAGCGGCGATTACTCCGCGAACACGCCTGTTGATCCTTTGCTCGCCCAGCAACCCCACCGGCGTTACGCTGACTGCGACGGAACTCTCGGCCGTGGCGCAAATTGCCCGCAAACATAAACTGATGGTGCTCAGCGATGAAATTTACGATGCCTTCTGTTATCAGAAGCATGAGAGCATCGCCCCACTGCTGCCCGAGCAGTGCATACAACTCAAGGGCTATTCCAAGACCTATGGTATGACCGGTTGGCGGCTGGGCTACGCGGCGGGCCCTCAGGTTATCATTGAACAAATGAGCAAACTTCAGCAATACACATTTGTGTGTGCCCCAGCTCCGGCGCAATATGCCGCGTTGGAACTCTACCAGAGCCATCGCGTGGATATGACACCAATCATTGACGCCTACCGCCGCAAGCGAGACATGGTCGTTGGTGGCTTGGCCGGACACTTTGCCATCAATCCGCCGGGCGGTGCCTTTTATGTTTTCCCACAGGTGCCCGGCAGGCAGACGGCAACGGAGTTTGTGGCCAGGGCCGTCGATAAGAATGTACTTCTTATTCCCGGACAGGTGTTTAGTAGCCGGGATACGCACTTTCGGATCAGTTATGCCATCGGCGATGAAAAGTTAAAACAGGGCATTGGAATCCTCAATGAGATCGCGGAAAATACGGCGTAAGCTTGCTCCAGCGAGCCAACTGCAGCCGCCCCTTGCTTGCCGCCAGGTGAGATAAACTTATGCTCGACATCCAGGGACAGCCACGGGCTTTAGCTCATCTGCAAAGGGCCATCCATAGCGGACGTCTGGCATCCACATGGATTTTTGCCGGACCGCCGGGAGTCGGAAAATTTAAGACTGCTGTGGCGATGGCAAAAACCTGCCTCTGCGATCAACCCATCCGCAGGCCCAACCGGGAAGCGGGTGATGGGCATCTGGCCACACTGCCGGATGATTTTGTTCTCACACAGCCCTGCGGCACGTGCGAATCCTGCGTGGCGGTGGAACATGGCACCCATCCCGATTTGCACCTGGTAAGCCGGCAGCTCATCCGCTATCACGATAAGAGCGGTAAATCCAAGGGCACCACGCTGAGCATACAGGTAATTCGCGGCGAAATTACGGGTGACGATTCGGAAGATCATCGGGTGGAAGCGAAGCTTTACAAACGGTCGCAACGGAACCGCGGCAAATGGTTTATTATTGATGAAGCGGATTTAATGGAACTGCCGGCCCAAAATTCGCTGCTCAAGGCTCTGGAAGAACCGCCGCCAGGTTCGTACTTGATTATGATTACCGCCAGCCCCGGGGAGCTGTTATCCACCATCCGCAGCCGTTCGCAGATTGTATTGTTTGCCGCCTTGCCGGCTGTGGTTGTGGCGACGGCCTTGCAGCAGCGCGGTGCGACGACCGAACAAGCCCAACTGCTGGCCCGGCTTAGCGGCGGCAGCCTGGGCCGAGCCTTGGGGTGGTTTGATCAGGAGCCATCCGTTACGCCCGCCCGTGCCACCAAGGTTAGTACCGTGGCGAAAACACAAGCCGAAAAAGTCTCCACCGACGTTTTTACATGGGTGCGGCACCTCACGGCGGTTTTGGATAATCTGGCCACCGGTAGAGGCGGATCGGTGGAACTGGCCGCCACGATCCACCGCCAAGCCGAGGAATATGCCCAACGCTCTATGCAACGTGATCCCTTAGCTTCCAAAGATCAAGCGACGCGTGATGGGGTGGCGGTGATGTTGGGATTTGTCGCGACTTGGTTCGATGATCGGCTGAGAAATCGTGTCGGGGCGGAGGTAGCTGTTCCAGTACCCTCCAGCGTCCACGCCATGCCGGAATCCATTGTTGTCGAATGTCTGCGAATAGGCCGAGGTGCGGAAGTCCAGTTGGATGCCAATGCCCATGTAGGACTGCTTTTGGCGGCTACAACAACCGCATGGGAACAGGCTATGACCGGCAGTGTCTAGAAACGCAACGGCGGCCGCGTCGTCCCCTATAACATTACACTTCTGGGGAGGAGCCGCAGGACGGAGGATCGTCGGGCTCTTCATCGGGTTCCAAGGGGCGCGCAGCGGTGTATCGTCCTTCGATCCAGTTGCCCAGATCAATGAGGCGGCAACGATCAGAACAAAATGGAAATAAGGCATGGCCGGGGCTTGAAGCTGGTTTTCCGCAGGTAGGACACCTGAAGATATTGCCGTCAGTGGTCATCGCAGCGCTCAGTTTTCAACTTTCGATTTGGACTTTTTGCCTTGGGATTTTTGCGGCGGAACCGCCCCGGCGGATTCTGCGGCACCGGCCTTTGCGGGGGCCGGAGCGGAGTCTTTTTTCGCGGTTCCCGAGGGGTGGGTGTCGGTTGCGGCGGCGGGTTTTCCGTTGTCTGATTCCTTCTTGGCCTCGGCCTTGTAACTCTCGGAGCGATAGTCAGTTTCGTAAAAGCCGCTGCCGCGGAAAATGATGCCTCCGCCCGTGGAAATCAGTCGATTAACAGCCAATTTACCACATTGAGGGCACTTCCTTATAGGTTTGGCGGAAATCGGCTGAAACTCCTCAAACTCATGTCCACACGCTCTGCATTTATATTCATACGTTGGCATTGCATTTTCTCCTGAAAATTACCCCAACGGAATTCGACCGGCTCAACTGGCAAAGGGATCGAGAAGCTACGACGGCTTGGCGCTAACCTTCACTTTGGCGGGGCGCAAAATCCTCTCGCCGATACGGTAGCCGCGCTGGAGCGTTTGCAAAACCGTCATGGGGGGCACCTGAGCGTTCACTTCCTGGGCAATCGCCTCCTGCACATTCGGATCAAACGGCTGTCCCTGGGGATCAAACGATTCGATCCCGCGCTTGGCGAGAATTTTTTTAAGCTCATCGTAGGTGATTTTCATGCCTTGAAGTACGCCCGCGGTATCCGTCTTGGCGGGATCTACACTTAGAGCACTTTCAAAATGATCGAGAACCTCCAGCATTTCACGGGCGAAATCACCGATCGCCAGGGTTCGTGATTCCAGCACTTCCCGGGCGCTGCGGCGGCGAAGATTTTCATAGTCCGCCTGCCAGCGGATAAGTCGCTGACGAAGATCATCCACTTCAGCCAAAGCCGTATCCATGCCTTTGGATTCATCCGGAACTTCTGCCGGAGTGGAGGCTGCCGGTTCGGGAGATTCCGAGTTGACCTGATGATCCTGCTTGGGGTTGTGTTGATTGTGTTTGTTCATGTTACACCTGCACTTTACATCATGAAACGATCCATTGGCTTTAACGCACGGTAGCCCGCAGCGCACGGCCACTGCTAATCCGCATGTTCAATCTTGGGCTTATCCTCGGCGGCGTGGGCGGCGGTAGCGGCATCGCCAACGAGATAGTCCTTGAGTTTTTCAAAAAAGTTCTTTTGGGCCGGCAGCACGCTCTGCTCTTCAAGATTCGCGTATTCACGCAGCAACTGCTCCTGCTTGCGGCTGAGTTTACGCGGTACTTCCAGCAGAACATGGGCCAGCAAATTGCCCTGCCGTCCACCCTGAATATCCGGCAAACCCAGGCCCTTCAACTTAATTACCTCACCGTGCTGAGTACCTGCCGGTACATGCAGAGTGGATTTGCCAAACAGGGTGGGAACTTCAACCTCGGCTCCTAAAGCCGCCTGCACAATACTAATCGGAACCTGCACAATCAGGTCATTTTCATGGCGTTGGAAAAATGGATGTTCCTCCACCCGTACATAGACATGCAGATCTCCGCGGCGGCCACCGCCCGCGCCAAGTTCGCCTTCCCCCCGCACTCCCACAGCCTGCCCATCATGAATACCCGGTGGAATATGCACGGTGAGAGTGCGCTTGGCGGGACTTAGCCCAGCACCATCACACTTTGGGCATGGCTTTTCCACCATGGAGCCCTGGCCGAGACAAGACGGGCACGTAGTGACCATCTGAAACATGCCGCCAAAGCCGCGCTGGGCCACTTTGCCCTGACCGCCACAGGTGCTGCAAATGCGGCGTTTGCTGCCTTCGCTGGCTCCCGTCCCTTTGCAAACAGAGCAGGTCTCCTGCCTGGTAAAATCAATCTCCCGATCACATCCTTTCGCCACATCCTGGAGCGTAACGGCAACTTGTGTTTCCAGATCGTAACCACGGGAAGTCCCTCCACGACCGCTCCGCCCGCTCCCGCGTCCACCCAGGATATCATTGAAAATCGAGAATATATCATCCATCTCCATGTGCTGGTAATCATGGACGGCGGCTCCACGCAGGCCCTCGTGACCGTAGGTATCGTAGAGTTTCCGTTTTTCGGGATCCGAAAGAACCTCGTAGGCTTCCGAACATTCCTTAAATTTATGTTCGGCCTCCTTATTGCCAGGATTTTTATCAGGATGAAATTTCAGCGCCGCCTGACGATAGGATCGTTTAATTTCATCTGCGGTAGCGCTCCGCTGAACCGAAAGAATATCATAATAATCGCGCTTGCTGGCCATATGTTTTCAATTCCCGGCGTGAACAACAAGGCCCGGAGATACATTTTATATATCCCCAGGCCTTAGCTTCCGAACCTTCAATTATAGCCGTAACCGGTGGATGAAATCCACTTTCCGTGACGGTCAAGGTTCGATCAGAGGTAACCAAACCAGCAACCAAACACAGCACCGATTAGCGAACGGCTCCGGCGATCTGTTCGCTTTCTTCTTTAAGCTCAGTCACCAGCAAGTCGGTGGTAAGCAACAAGCCAGCCACCGATGCCGCATTCTGCAAAGCCACCCGGGCCACTTTGGCCGGATCAACAATGCCCATTTTGAACATGTCACCGAACTCACCGGTTGCGGCATTGTAACCCCACGAGCCATCCTTTTCGAGGATCGTATTGACAACCACGCTGCCATCCTCACCGGAATTTTCCACAATTTGCCGAGTGGGAGCCCGCAAGGCGGAGATAATAATATCGAACCCGACTTTTTCATCTCCACGAGCCTTGGCCTTGGCAGCCTCCACCGCGCTAATGGCCCGCAGGAAGGCTACGCCGCCACCAGCAACAATGCCTTCTTCAGCCGCAGCGCGCGTCGCGTGCAAGGCGTCCTCCACACGGAACTTACGTTCCTTCATCTCGGTTTCAGTGGAACCACCGACGCGCAATACCGCCACGCCACCGGTAAGCTTGGCCAGACGTTCCTGGAGTTTTTCACGATCATAATCGCTGGTTGTCTTTTCTATTTGCAGGCGAATCTGCGCACCGCGCGCTTCAATATCCTTCTTTCGCCCGGCACCTTCAATGATGGTGGTGTTATCCTTGTCGATCGAGACTTTCTTAGCCCGCCCCAGATCGGTGAGTTCTATGGTATCGAGCTTGGCACCCAGATCTTCACTGATGAACTTGCCACCAGTGACCGTAGCCAGATCAGACATGATGGCCTTGCGCCGATCTCCAAAACCAGGAGCTTTGACGGCACATACCGTCAAAATTCCACGAAGGCGGTTGACCACCAGCGTGGCCAGAGCTTCGGCTTCGACATCTTCCGCCACAATAAGCAGCGGCTTGGCTGCAGCCACGATCTTATTGAGCAGTGGCAGAAGTTCGCTGATAGTGCTGATCTTTTTTTCGTAGAGCAAAATATATGGATCATCCAGCACACACTCCAGAGTGCCGGGATTGGTCATGAAATAAGGCGAGAGATATCCCTTATCAAAGGCCATGCCTTCCACAAGATCCACCACCGTTTCGGTACTTTTACCTTCTTCAATGGTCACAACGCCATCCTTACCGACACGATCAAGCGCATCCGCGATCAGGTCACCGATGCTGCTGTCGGAATTGGCGGAAATCGTGGCGACCTTACGCAGATCGTCCTTGCCGTTGACTTTGCGGGACATGTCACGGATCGCTTCCGTTGCCGCTTCCACGGCCTTGTCTATACCACGCTTCACAACCACCGAGTTGCCACCGGTGGTAATGGTACGCAGCCCCGCGGAGTAAATTGCTTCCGCCAGAACAGTTGCCGTGGTGGTGCCATCGCCGGCAATATCGTTGGTCTTACCGGCCACTTCGTTGACCAGCTTGGCCCCCATGTTTTCGAAAGGCTCGGGCAACTCAACTTCCTTAGCCACCGTCACACCGTCGCGGGTAATTTGCGGCGATCCCCAGCTTTTGGCCAGCACCACATTGCGACCCGAAGGCCCCAAAGTAACCTTAACCGCCCCCGCGAGCTTGCTAAGCCCGGCCAACACTTTTTGCCGAGCATCCCGATCGAACATTAATTGCTTTGCAGCCATGATGATTTACCTCTATTAGTAAGTTCTTTTACTAGACCACACCACCAAGCCGTTGGCGGCGGCCACTGCCGTATTTCGTGAATCAACCGAAGATTACTTGGTTAATACCCCCAGGACATCGCTTTCGCGAAGGATAACCAGTGCCTCGTCGTCGACTTTCACTTCAGTGCCGGCGTATTTTCCGTAGTACACCTCTTCGCCGACTTTCACGCCAACCGGAGCGCGAGTTCCGTTGTCGAGCATTTTTCCCGGACCTACACTGATCACCTTGCCACGAGTAGGTTTCTCCTTGGCCGAATCGGGCAAGACAATCCCCGATGCGGTTTTGGTCTCGGCTTCACCCGGTTTGACGACCAGACGATCTTCTAACGGATTGATTTTCATGTGTGACATACTCCTGTAAATGAAGGTTTTAAACAAAATTCAGCACGGCAACCGTTGCCGCTAAACATTACATCATGCCATCCATTCCACCCATACCGCCCATTCCTCCCATACCGCCCATTCCACCCATGCCACCCATGCCTCCCATTCCGCCGGGGCCGCCAGGACCGCCGCCTGCGGCACCCTTGGGCTTGGGCTTTTCAACGATAATCGCATCGGTCGTAAGCAACAAAGTGGCTACGCTGGCGGCATTTTGTAGAGCACTACGCTCAACTTTAAGCGGAGTAATAATACCGGCTTTGATCATGTCCGGTTCATATTGCAGGCTCAGGGCGTTAAAGCCGAAATTACCTTTGCCCGCAAGGACCTTCTTGACGACCACAGAGCCTTCCTCACCAGCATTTTCCGCGATGCATCGTGTTGGCTCTTGCAAAGCCCGACGGATAATCTCGACACCCGTGGCTTCACCGTGACTGTCTGTTTCGAGATTTTCCAGAATGCTGATGGAGCGAAGCAGTGCGGTACCGCCGCCAGGCAGAATGCCCTCCTCTACCGCGGCTCGCGTGGCATGCAGAGCATCTTCCACCCGAGCCTTCTTTTCTTTCATCTCCGATTCGGTGGCCGCGCCCACATTGATTTGCGCCACACCACCGGCCAGTTTGGCCAAGCGTTCCTGAAGCTTTTCACGATCATAGTCCGAGGTGGTGACCGCAATTTCCCGGCGAATTTGTTCAATGCGGCTCTGAATGGCTTTGCTCTGCCCGGTACCTTCGATAATAGTGGTGTTGTCGTTGTCGATTTCAATCTTGCGGGCCTGGCCAAGATCATCCAACGTGACTTTATCAAGTTCAATACCAAGATCTTTCATAATGGCCTTGCCGCCGGTAAGAACCGCTATATCCTCCAACATGGCTTTACGACGATCACCATAGCCAGGCGCTTTCACCGCACACACACTTAAAATGCCGCGAAGCTTGTTGACCACAAGCGTGGCCAGGGCTTCACCTTCAACATCTTCAGCGATAATGAGCAACGAACGCTTGGCCTGCTGGATTTTTTCCAGGATGGCCACCAACTTGGTGGCGCTGGAGATTTTATCTTCGTAGATCAGCACATAGGGCTTTTCCATGACCACGGTCATATCATCTTGATTGGTGATAAAATTGGGCGAGATGTAACCACGATCAAATTGCATACCCTCCACCACGTTGACGTAGGTTTCCAGGGACTTCCCCTCTTCAACGGTGATGACCCCGTCCTTGCCCACTTTTTGCAAGGCGTCAGCCATAATCGCACCAATTTCTTTGTCATTGTTGGCGCTGACTGCGGCCACATCGGCAACTTCGTTCTTATCCGCAACATTGAGAGGCTTGCTAAGCTTTTTAAGATTCAGAACCACGGCCTCAACGGCACGGTTAATCCCACGAGCAAGCGCATTGGCATCAGCACCGGCGGCGAGATTGCGATAGCCTTCCTTAAAAACCGCTTCCGCGAGCACCGTGGCTGTGGTGGTACCATCACCGGCCACATCGCTGGTTTTGGTGGCTGCTTCTTTGACCAATTGCGCCCCGACATTTTCAAACTTGTTGTGAAGTTCTATTTCTTCGGCAACGCTTACCCCATCTTTAGTTACCGTTGGTGCACCCCAGCCCTTGTCCAAGATTGCATTACGACCACGCGGCCCAAGCGTACTTTTTACCGCCGATGCCAGCTTGGTTACACCTTCCAACAAGCTTTTACGAGCTGATTCATCGAAAGAGATCTGCTTCACTGCCATTCTATGGACTCCTTTTATGAGTAAGTTATCTGCCGGAAACACCGCGTTTTATTTCCGGTTTACAACACCGGATACGGGCATCTCACCCTTCTAATGGGTTTTGCCAAAGAGGCGTTGGCCTCGGGCCTCGCCGGGATAGCCCCAAGAGCAGCCTCTACTGTGCAAGCACTTGAGCAAGACGGATGCCAACCCCATTTTTCCATCCCAGTCAAACAACATAAGCCTTAATTCTTACAGGATGTTACGAAATCAAAACCAGAACAGTTTGCGCCAGCATTTGCAGGTATCCATGCTGCCTCCTTGGCAGGAATTCGCCCCCGCCCCATGACAGCCCGTTGTCAAAACGGCAGACCCTCGACGCCACAGCAGCGCCGACTAGAGATTCCTTCCCAGGGACCAGGCCGGCTAACTATGGCTGATGCGTACCAGATTGGCCAGAGTGTTTTGCGCTTGATGCGAAGCAATGGCTTCGGCGGCCATCTTGATCCCATCGCGAATACTTTGCGCCTTGCCCGCTACCCATAAGGCCGCACCGGCATTGAGCAGGACGATGTCACGGGCTGGTCCGGCCTGACCGGCGAGTATCTTGCGAATCAGGCCAGCGGACGCCGCGGGAGAATCAATCCGCAAGGCATCGGACTTGGCCGTAACCAATCCGACATCCTCAGGTACGAGTGCAAAGCCGCGCACATCCTTGCCATCGAAGAGGGATATCTGGGTGGGGCCTCCAATGGAAAGCTCACAGAGAAATCCTTCCGCGGGATCCTGCCCGCAAACCACCATGGCCCGTTTGGCACCCAGCCGCATGAACACGGTAAGAATTTTTTCGGTCAGCGTTGGTCGCGGCACCCCGGCAAGTTGTCTTCTGGCGCCGGCGGGGTTGATCAGCGGCCCCATGAGGTTGAAAATGGTAGCCAGGCCAAGCACCTTGCGGGCATGGGCCACATTACGCATCGCCGGGTGGTGTTGTTGCGCAAAGGCGAAGCAGATGCCAACCTGCTCCAGGCATTTTTTTTGGATGTCCGGAGCTGCCTCCACATGGACGCCCAGTACCCGTAATACGTCGGCACTACCGCTGCGGCTGGTCACCGCTCGATTGCCATGCTTTGCGACGGGCACACCGCACGCGGCTGCGACCAGAGCGGCGGCGGTAGATACATTAAAAATGCGCGACCCGGTTCCGCCGGTTCCGCAGGTATCGATGACCTCGGGTGGAGCCTCAATCGGAACAACATAGCGACGCATGACCTGCGCCGCTCCAGCCAGTTCGTCCACTGTTGGTTCGCGCATGGCCAGCAGGGCCAGAAATGCGCCTACCTGCACCGGTTCCGCCTGGGCAGAGATAAGATGTTCAAAGGCCCGTTGGGTTTCCGCCTCGGAAAGTGTTGCGCCAGCCACTAACTTTGCCAGGATCTCTTTCATGCCAATCCCAAATTTGACCACGCTTAGGTACCATCAACCGCGAACCACATGTGCTCCCGGTCCCGGAGCGGTAGCAAAAATCCCCGGATTTTTTCCGCAACGCAAGGGATATTCCCGCTCCAAAACTTGCGTCAATGGAGCAATCGCCTCCTTCTTGGCCAGCACCACAACACACCCCCCAAAGCCTCCGCCAGTCAGGCGTGCACCGAAGACCCCACTGATGGAGCGGCTCAGGTCCACCAGAGTATCAAGTTCCGGACAGCTCACCGCATAGTCATCACGCAGACTGGCGTGGGAAGCGTACATTAAACGGCCACATGCGGCGTAATCCCGCTTCTGCAACGCTGCGGCAAAATCGAGAGCGCGTTGATTTTCACCGACCACGTGTCGAGCTCGCTTGAACACCACCGGATCCATGGAGGGTTGCCCTTCCTGCAACATGGGCATCGTCACATCACGCAGGGCCTTGGCGAGAGGATACATCTTAGCCAAAGCAGCTACGGCGGCCTGGCATTGGGAACGGCGATCTTTGTATTCCCCAGCAACCAGTTCGTGCTTGACATGGCTGTTGACGATCACAACGCAAACCGTTGGATCATCCAGTGGAATCTGGCGGTAAGACTGATCGCGGCAATCCAGCAACATGGCGTGACCGGCCTTGGCCATGGCAGAAATAAATTGATCCATAATACCGCATGGCGTTCCCGCATAATGATGCTCAGCCCATTGGCAGGCCAGGGCCATTTCCACCGGAGGCATGGTTTGGCCCCAGGCACTAAGCAGAGCTAACGCCGTCGCCACCTCAAAAGCGGCGCTGGATGAAAGTCCACCGCCCAGCGGAATATCACTCTCCACTAGAATATCAGCCCCCAAGCCGGTATGCCCCTTTTGGCGCAGCGCCTCACAGACACCCTTGGCGTAAAGCGACCATGCGGGTGGGTCCTTTTTGACCGGCCCCCCAATGGAGAACTCGGCCATCTGCCGCTGTGCCGTGCTGTACAGGCGAATAAGCTGGTCCCCTCGGCGGCGCAGCGCTATGGCGGTGACGCGATCGATAGCCATGGGAAAGACAAAACCATCATTGTAATCGGTATGCTCGCCGATCAGGTTGACACGCCCTGGGGCTTGCACCTCTAGAATAGCGGCATCATCCCCAGACTCCGGAAATACCCGTAGAAACGCTCGATTCAAACTTTCGCTGTTCAAAGCCAACTCCATCCGGCCGCCACCATGGAAGCCGCCCTCGTCATGCTATGGTTAGATTCACTGCAACGCAATCTTCATCGGACAGCCAGCTCGGCCCTCAGGCGGATTCCCGACCATGATTGGCCATCTGATTTATTCCATGTGCTTCCATGGTGCAGCGTGCGAAAATCATGCGTCCGGCCGAAGTATGCACCGAATTGGTAATCAACACATCGATGTCAGTTCCAATTTTATCGCGGGCATTTTCAATCACCACCATGGTGCCGTCCTCAAGATAGCCCACCCCCTGACCGGGAGCTTCGCCGGACTTGATCACACGAACGCGCATCTGTTCTCCCGGCAATACCACCGCCCGGACGGCATTGGCCAAGTCGTTCAGGTTGACCACAGTAACACCATGCAAAGTTGCTACTTTATTAAGATTGTAATCGCTGGTGACAATGCGACTGTTTTCCTGCGCCGCCAAAGCCACGAGCTTTTGATCCACGCCTTGAAACTTGGCGTTATCCACCAGGGTTCCGTCCCAGATGCGAAGTTCGAGCTTCGGTATGGCCTGCAATTTCTGAAGCACATCCAGACCACGACGCCCGCGAGCGCGTTTCAGGCGATCCGCGGAATCGGCCACAGTTTGCAGTTCGTTAATCACGAAACGGGGCACAATCAGTTGGCTTTCGAGAATACCTGTGACTGCAATATCCGCAATTCGGCCGTCGATGATGGCGCTGGTGTCCAGAATATACGGGCGTGGGCCACGGGTGGCGCGACTGAACTCAACATAGGGAATAATAAAACGAAAGTCGTCTTTGGTCTGTAAGATCAGGGAGATACTTAGATAACAAGCCGAAAGCCCAATCAGCAATTTGCCGCCGCGGATGAGGGTGCTGTACTCGCGTAACTCCCGGACATCAAGGAAAACCTTGGATACCTGATCTACCAATGCCCCGAGGACCAGAGAAAGAACGATCCCCACCAGCAAACCCAGAAAGAGTCCGGAAATAGCGGAAAGATTTTTACGACGAAAAATCAGATCAATTGTGATGACCATAAAAGCCAGCACAATGCCTGCTACCAGCATGAAATAGGGCTTGGCCTGAAAGTTCACCCCATGCCCTGTTTTGGCTAGATACGCCAGTCCGACCAGCGCCACAAGCCCCGCGAAAATAAACCGAATCAGATTCAGAATCATGCACGTACCCTCGAACCATCTGCGACCGGGACAACCCGCCCGATCCAAAAATAACCAAGCCGACAGGGAAATGGTTGATGCATTGTAAAGACTTTCCGGCCGGTTTTGAAGCAACCGGCTTAAGGCTTGGCCTGGGCGTGGGCAGCAACTCATCTTTTAAGTACTGGAAATGACCTCATTATAGGACGCCAGCCCAAAACCATCCGTTAATAGGGATCCCAAAATCCGCCGCGGCGGCCAAAGTGCCCATCGCCATCATGATACCCGGATTACCTCGCGCGCCGCGTGGCCGACACAATGGAAGTCGCCATGCCCACCAACCCCTGGAGCGGATTGATATTCGGATTCGGCCTGGCCCCCTGTTCAATAACCTGTTGGACTGCGATTCGCGACAAAGTTCGCTCCACCCGGTTATGCCGATTCAACGGTAATTTCAAATATCGGAGGTAGTCTGTCAGCGCGGCAAAAAGAACGCGGTTACGCAAAATTCCCGCAGGTAAGACCTGGGCCTCGGCCTGAAGTGCCCGGGCGCACGGATAACACTCGGAGGGATCTCTCCGGCAAGCGACCATGATGCGGTCTAACGCACCCACGGGGCTGCGGGACCAACGGCGTAAAATCCAGGCCCGGAGATGCGGACGCGGCGAAACCACCGCGGCGTACAGATAAACCTCCATGGCTGCCGATTCCTGGCCGGAAAGCATCAGACGGTATTGTCTATCCAGATCATGAAGCATGCGTTGGGTTTGCCGAACGATCGTACGTGCCACCGACATTTCAAACATGAGCCTGCGATCCGCCCGAACTGTGAGCGTCTCGTGAATTCCCAGATGCCTTACCACGCGATAGGCGGCGCGAACCTGCCCCGCCCACAGCAATTCCAGGGTAAGCTGCACATTGGCCTGTTCGGCGAGAATATCGTAGCGACGACGGTCTACCAGCGGGGTAGCGGCCAAGTACGCCAGCAGGTTGGCCATTTGCCATATTGGGGCTATCTGGACAATGCTGTGGAGTTTCGTCACCTGCATGTAGCGGCTGACGGCAGCCTGAGCCAAGGACGAACCACTGCGGCTTTGATAGCACAGGGCAAAAACACGCAAGCACAAAAGCCGAGTCCGGCCGCGATGAGGTTCCCGTTGCGCCTGCTTAAGCATGGCTGCGGCAAACGCCAGTCGCTTAGATAAATATTCATATTTCACACGCCGGGCCTGCGCCCCATATCTTCTTTGATACCAGCGCCAATCAGCCATGCTGTAGAGCGGCTTCATGCCCGGCGTCACCGTACAGGGTTGCTTTTGGACCAGCGACAAATCGGGCCAAAGGTCATGCAGGACGATGGTGGGTGGCAAGAGCGGGGGTGGACGCCGCGAGAAAGTCGCCGCAGCCGATTGAGGGCCAAGGCCCCAGAGTGTCGCGAGCATCGGGGCAATGACAAAGCTAAGCGCCGGATGGCGGCAATAACGGGCAATAATGGCCGGTACTATTGGCATGAGAATGGACTTCCGTGACGACCTTGATCAATGCAACAGCGCCATCCCTGGCACCCCCATGACAACCCTTCGGTATTATGCACTTCTGCCAGTTCAATACAAGTGACGCGAAAGGTACCTTTCTCAACGGTGGCATAGGTCCACTGGGCTCACTCAAAAGCGCGATATGGCCGGTGAAATATTGCCAAATAGGATTGGGTCATGTGGAGTAGCCTTGAAATGTAGTCGGCCCACCCTCTATAGTGGTGCATTGGTGTGGCTTGGCGACAAAACGTTTTGACGTTGGGGCTGCGCGGGATAAGGCATTCCGCTTCTTGGAATTAATCATGGCACTTTTGTCATATCCAAACGATCTTAGCGACAAGCCGCAAAGCGATATCCATCAGGCGCGACGGCATGGTGCTGGAAACGGTGATTTTGGAGAGATATTAGCATGCGGTTTCGGTACTTCCGGACTGATGTGGGCCTTGGGCTATGTCTGCAGAATGCCGGGGGCGGCAATACCAGCAGGCGTTATCTTGGCTTTAATGCTTCTGGCTCTGGTGCTCGGTGGAGGTTTCGCGGCGGCGACAACCAATCAAGGCTGGCGCGGCGGGTTATTTTCTGGCGTGGTGGCGGGAATCGCCAATTTACTTATCCTGGGAACATTGGGCCATGATCTCACCACGGACCACCGCATCATCGATTACATGTTGCTGTGGGGATTTTCTTCCCTGGCCCTTTCCGGCCTGTTGGGTGTTTTTGGAGCGCTGATTGGGCAAAGACTCAATCCGGAGCGCGAATCGCGGTTGCATGGCGAAGGAGCTTTTACTCTCATCACCGCCTGTATCACCCTGCTACTTATTCTGGCCGGGGGCATGGTGACCGGTTTTAATGCCGGCCTTTCTGTACCCGATTGGCCCGACGTGTTTCGCTACAACATGTTTCTGTTCCCGCTTACGCGCATGACCGGAGGGGTATATTTTGAGCACACGCATCGCCTGCTGGGAACGCTGGTGGGCCTGGCCACCATGACCCAAGCGGTTTACCTGTGGTTCCGTGACCACCGGCGCTGGGTGAAGGGCTTGGCCATTCTGGCCTTGTTGATGGTCATAGGACAAGGTATTTTGGGCGGACTTCGGGTGACGGGACATTTCACCGGCGATCAATCGCGAATCCACATGGATCCCAGCACGCGCCTGGCCATTGTTCACGCCACCTTCGGCCAAATTGTATTTGCGGTTCTCGTCGCCATTGCCGTGGTCTGTTCCCGATCATGGCGCAGCAATCTTGAAACCGTGTCACGCGGCGGTGTCGGCACCGATTTTATCCTTAGTTGGACGCTGGTTTTCTTGTTAATCATTCAGCTTTCCCTGGGTGCCATCCTGCGACACACCGGTCGTTTGCTGGTTTGGCACATCGGCCTGGCCACTGTGCTGCTGCTTTTAGCCATGTTCGTGGGCATAAGAACTTGGGCGCTGCATCAGGATGAGCCGATCCTGCGTCGCCTGGGCGTGGCCCTGCTAAGCGTGGTAGGCTTGCAGGTTTTGTTGGGCGTCGGGGCCGTCATTGCCACCGATGGCGGGCATGTGTTAGCACATCCATTGTTCTGGCAGGCTATGGTGACCACCGCGCATCAATTCTGTGGAGCAGTGCTCTTGGCGACAGCGCTGATGCTGGCACTCTGGACGTTACGGTTTCAGGCCAAACCTCATCCCCGCTTGGAACAGCCCGCGAAAATGCCGGCAGTGCGGTAATCGGAAAATTCATGATTCACATACCCGGGCGGCTGGAAGACGAAACGGAACCAGCCGACTTTGTAGGCGTCGGTCTGGGCAGAGGTGTACCGGGCTGGGTGGCTGGCTTAATCTTCGTTTTTGCCGCGTAAAGGATAATGTCACGGGCCAAGACTTGGGCGGAAGCCGGCGCGTAGCCGCTGATGCCCCAGGTGTTGGTCCCCAACAGACCGCTGGTGATATCGTCCGGCGAATATAAAACTCTCCATCTGCCACCCTTTTTTACCCCCAGTAATTCCGGGCGGGTTTTCACCCCATGCTTCTTCGTGTAGAACTTTCGATATTGAACCCTCACTGCCGAAATTCCTCCCGGCATGGTGCCGCGGTAAACCGCGGAACGCCGAGGGAGTTTAGACATTGCCTCCAACGACGGATAAAGCTGCCTCACCAACTGCTCAAAAGAACGCGAAAAAGCAACGCCGCCACCGGTAGCATCGCCAAAGAGCACGCCACCATGTGCCAGAAACACTCGCAAATGGGATACTTGCCTGGGCGTGAGGTGAAACGACCCGGTCCCGGTAATATGGGCCATGGGAGTAATGGCAGCGTTCAACCGCCCCACCCGTTCGCTCGTCAAAACCAGATGCGTGGAGAATTGCAAAGCCGCCAACCGGGCCATTCGCGGCCAGGCCCCCGGTTCCGGGTTCCAATTTCCGTGGTATTTGATCAGGGCGATGTGAATAGTCCGTACCGGCTTGCGTCTTGCCGATGGCACATGCAAGGAAGTAAGCTTATTGGCCAAGGCCACCTTGCCGGTGGCGTACAGGTACAAGTTCAAGGGAATCTGCCAATAAGACTCGTTGAGATGGGCCCGTTGCTGCCAAGCATTGGCAAAATCCACCGGACTGATAATCCACAAATACCGCGATCCATTGGATATCGCCAGCAGGCCCTGATTTTGCAGATGATAATAAGATTGCAAAGTGTAAATTGAGCTTTTTACCGAAAGAGTTTGCACGGGATATCGATTATGGACCACTTCGCGTGCATAGCGCTCCATAGCGTTGGTAAAGGCCGTTGAGCCATTATTGCTGTTGGAAAATACGATTCCCCCGGCATGGATATAGCGGCGGATTTTGGCTACATCGGTCTTGGTGAACTTGGGATCCTGTGACCCGCTGATATAAAGCACCGGCGAATTGAGCCACTCCCGCACGGGACTGGCGCAATTGACTACCTGCCAGTTCATGGGATGTTCATACGTGCGACTGATCCATGCCGTCAGATTACCGACATCACGCGGATAACGGTTCCATGAACCATAATATCCGGGAGAGTACTGGAGCTTGTTAAGAAATACCGGATTGAGTCCGCGGGCCAGGGTCAACAGGGCGTAGCAGGTGCCGACAATGCGATTATGCACCCGGGGCGGTCCGGTAATGCCGGCCCCCCAACTGCCGTTGTGGCGCTGGTGCCGCAGCAGTCGGGCGGCGATGCTGCGATACCAGTTGGTGCGGCCAAAGTATTGCAGCCCCGACGCCATCCCCACCCGGGCATAACCGTACAGGGTGTACGTATCACCGATGTGGGGGTGGATGTGCCGGCCCAGCCAGGCCAGGCCGCGGCCAATGCTGCGATCCGGTGATGTGCTACGCTCATATTCATCGGCAATCAGCAGGCTGGCAAGGCCGGCGGGGGTCATGGAATCCGGTCTGCTGGAAAGCACGCCTTGCGCCGGCCTATCCGCGTGGGAGGCATAGCCCCAGGTACCGTCGGAATATTGAAAGGCCCGCCAGTGCATTTTCACCGAATCCCAGTAGGACATGGGTACCCGCAACCCCGCATGGGCCACCGCCCACATTCCCAGCACGCCATATTGAGTGTTGGAGTTGTCCCACCCCTGGGAAAGTATGATGGCGTGGGCGCCGGCTTTTGTTTTTTTTAGCCGATAACTGTAACCGCCGCCCCGCTTCATTCCTTCCCGTAAGAGCTTGTAATCGCGACGGAGAACCGCTAAATATTCAGGCTTATGGGGCAGCAGAGCCATGGCGTTGGCCTGGAAGGATACGACGTACGTATCGATGGAATGAATGCCGGCGGTGTAGGCGATGGCCGCTCGCATCTTGGGAGAAAATATATTCAGTTCCCTTAGATCTAAACTTTGACCGACTTCCAACAACGTTTGGGTTGCCATCGCCGTGCGTCCCCCGCGTTGACGAAAATAACCTGAATCAAATATGCCGCGATCCCAACAATTGCCCGACTTTTCATGTTTCAGCAGGTAATGCACGCCGCGCTTAATCGCACGCACCACTTGTCGGCTGGTTACCGTCGCCCGTGCTACAGGCAACGACCTTGCCGTAAAAAACCCAACGACGGCCAGCAGACCTACCGCGTAAGAACGGTATCTTCCTGGTGGCAAGCATACAATTCGAGGAAACATGGCGGCCTTTACTCTGAATAACTCGTGCTTTACCCGTCCCAACCTGTCCGCGATCACCTTCGATCAGGCTCAGCACCTCCGGGCACCGCTGGAGGCCTCCTATTTGGCGGGAATCGCGGGAGCCGGGGGCACCTTGGCGGGTGACGGTTTGGGGGTTGCGGCAGGACCTTTTTTCTTCTTTGCCCGTAGGGCCGCCTGATGAATCGTATAACACAAAACATTTCG